>JAHJQX010000024.1 GCA_018818965.1 Patescibacteria group bacterium
GCAGAAGAACTAAATCCTTTACTGATTGCTGCCAGAGATTTAAACACTTAAATGGCAAAACCTCACTAGAGAAGACATTAAAAAGAAACCTTAAGCTATCCAATATCTCCCTCAAAAAAGCACCCAAAACTGAACGGTAGCGCCCGGCGGTCGTAAGGTGCATCAGCGCTTGAGCGGAACCGGTACCTTACCGTAGGGCTGGAAGAGGTGCTTCCAGTACTTCCGATTGTAGCCGGGATATTGTCCGACCCGCCAGCCGCGACCAGTAGCCTCAGCGTAAAGCCAGGTCTGGCCGCCATAGGGGATACCATCGCCCGAGCAGCCACTTGACTCAGCCAGCAACGGTGCCGCGTGGCCTTTGTCCCCTCGCTTGGGACGCAACCAGAGGAAACCGGCCTTGAACCCGGCCGCCGTCCAGAGCGACACCAGCTTGACGCTGGCGTCCTCGCAGTCCATCTCCTGGGAAAGATAGGAGTCCTTGGGAGTCTTCACTCCGCCCGGGATCATGAACTCCTTATAGGGAAAGCTCTGAGTGAAAGCGAGCAGTGCCTGAGCTCGCTCACAGCGGTTGCTGTAGGGAGCAGCAACGTCACCAGCCAGCTTGCGGGTGAAGGGGTTGACCTCCACAAAGGCGCTGAGATCGGGGTAGGCGCTCATCTTCCGACCACCGATCAATACTTGCTGCTGGAACTTGATGCCGAGGTCGTCCGCATTGGTGATTACCCGTCCCGCGCTGTCCTCCACTCGACCCGGTGTAATCTTCCGAAAGAGCTTGCCAGCGGAGGTCTCCATGGAGTAGCTGCCCCGATCGACAACCACATCAAGGATATCGCGACCAGTGGATTCCTCGACAAAAACGCTCCCTTCCTCGGTCAAGCTGCAGGGGCCGTAGCTGTTGTAGTTACATTCCCGACCTCGCCACTCAAAGAGCACTTTCCCCTTGAGTACGTACTGCGACACCGCCCCCTTTTCCACCAGCTTGCCCTCCACCTCTCGCACCGTCAGCTTTTTTCGGCCGACCTGCAGAATGCTCTTGCCGTCACTCAACACTGTGCCGTCGGGCAGCAAGTTGATCGTCGGGAAGCCAGTGGTGTATTGCTTGAGGTCGAGGTGAGCGGTAACTTGACGCTGCTGGCCACGGTGGTCACGGAAACGGTGAGCGATCGAGAGGATCCGCGAGATCTGCCGGAGCTGCTTCTCGGGGATCCACCATCTATCACCTTTCCTGATGCGAGCGTTGGGCTTGTCCGTCTTTCCATCCGCGCAGATAGTGAAAAACTCCCGCTGGGTCATGCTCTGGAGCGCCTCGAACGAGTAACCTTTCTCCGTGATCTCCCCCGCAAACTTGACCTTATTCTGCTTGGTCAAAATGCGGAAGATCCGGCTGGAGTAGAACTCGGCGTTGTCCAGGTAGAACTTGACCGAGATCTTCTCACGTGCTACCACGCTGGGATCGATCGGCTTGTCCGGCTCCGACGACTTCCCGCTCGGATCCTTGAAGCCATAGAAGTTCTGGCCGTCGTAGGTGGTCGTGCGCTTCTTCAACTGCCCCAGCAGCTCGCGCACGAAGGCCTCGTCGATCAACTGCCTGTCGAATTGGTGTAGGAGATCAGCGTACACCTTCTTCCAGGGGACTCCTGGGATCACCAGCAGCTCAGGGCAGATCTCCCGGAAGAGCTCCTCGAATCTCTTCTGGGACACCTTGACCAACTGCCGCTGGCGCTGCCATTGCTTTACACTTCGCACCACTCGATCCACCCCGCACTCACCTTTAACATGATGGTGCGCCCAGTCAAACAGCACAGCTACTACAACCACTACCAGTAACACTACTACCGTTCTCATGAAATACCGCATGTCCGTCTCCTTTTGGCAATGTCCTCCCCATTTCCGGGAAAACTAGGTTATCAGCAACCACCTTCTATAACATTAATGGATAATTTAGTCAACATTTAAATATTGGCGGTCACTTCTAGCCTTTAAAATTCCAGCGTAATAAGCTATTATTATTTCACTAGTAATTTATTTCTAATAATGATTAATCCCCTCGACAAATCTAACATGCGCCAAGTCATCCTTGATTTTCCGCAGCAATTTACTAAAGCCCTGGAATTTGCCAAAGATATAAAGGCAGAATGGGATTTCGACAACGTTATCATTTGCGGTATGGGTGGGTCAGCCTTGCCCGCTGATATTGTTAGAGCATATCTTGAAACAACTGACCAACACATCCCCATCACTGTCATTAGAGATTACGACTTGCCGGCTTCAACCAATAAAAATAGCTTGGTGATTATTTCTTCCTACTCGGGCAACACGGAAGAGCCGGTTGAGTGCTACCAAAAGGCTAAAGTCAAAAAATACCAATTGATTGGCTTGGCTAAAACTGGAAAAGTGATTGCCATGTGCCAGCAAGATAATGTCCCCTTTGTCCAATATCCAGATGATGGCTCCGCTTTCCAGCCCCGCTATGCTACTGGCTACGTCTTTACCTCCATGCTATCAGTGCTAGCTAATGCCGGTAAAATTAAAGGCATCAGTCAAGATATTAAAAAGCTAGCCGCGTTTCTAGAAAATATTGATCAGGAGGAAAAAGGGAAAGCTATCGCCCAAAAAATTGCTGACACCACTCCGATCACCTACTCCACCACTAAATATGGCGCCAGCATGGCTCGGATTATTAAAATCAAGCTTAACGAAAACGCAAAAACCTTTGCCTTCTACAATGACTTTCCCGAGTTAAACCATAATGAAATGCTAGGTGGTACTAATCCCAAAAACAATTTCTCCGTCCTAATCTTTCGTGACCCAGACGAACACCCTCGCAATCTTAAACGGATCGAAATAACTGCCAAGCTATGGCGAGACAAAGAAATCCCAGTGGAAATTATTGATCTTGAAGGATCAAACACCATAGAGAAAACATTCTACGGCCTCAACCTGGGAGACTGGATTGCTTATTATCTAGCTCTGGAATACGGCCAGGATCCAACGCCAGTGGAGATGGTGGAAGATTTGAAAAAACAGCTCAAAGAATAGCGTTGGATTATCCATTCCGCTAAAATCTGCCGCCAGTCTAATCACTGGTGGTATTTGGTAATAAAGGGCTGCGCCCTTTGTTTGTTTGTTTGCTCCCTGCCGGCAGGGAGGACTTCGTAAACAAAAAAAGAGTTTCCCTCAAAACTCTTCGCGTCTCCTCCTGAAAATACTACTCTTCCCCTAGCGCCGTCACGACTCTCGTCAGCAAGCCGACAAAGCGATCCTTGACCCGCTCGGCCGTCTCCTTGACCTCGTCGTGAGAAAGTGCGCCTTGCAAGCCCGCCGCCATATTGGTGACGCAAGAGATGCCGAGAATGCGCGCGCCCATGTGCCGCGCCGCAATTACCTCGGGCACGGTGGACATACCGGCCAGATCAGCACCTATGGTGCGTGCCATCCGGATTTCAGCTGGAGTCTCGTAGGACGGACCAAGAAACCAAGCGTAGACGCCTTCTTGAAGAGTGAAGCTCAACGCCTGCGCCTGCTCGTGAGCCAACGCCCGTAACTCGAGGTCATAGGCCTCCGACATGTCGGGAAAGCGGGTACCTAGCCGATTATCATTATCGCCCACCAGTGGATTCTGACCGGTGAGATTGATGTGATCAGTAATCAGCGCCAGATCACCCGGGTCAAAATCTGGATTGATCCCGCCCGCCGCACAGGTGATAATGACTACCTCACAACCCAGCTTGATCATCGTCCGCACCGGCAACACCACCTGGCTGATGGGATGACCTTCGTAAAGGTGCACTCGACCCTGCATAGCCAGGACTCTTACCCCACCGCAGTCCCCAGCCACGAACCGTCCAGCGTGCCCCTTGACCTTACTCACGGCAAAACCAATAATCTCCTCGTAAGGAATGCAGACCGGCTGAGTCAACTTAGTGTCAGCAAATAATCCCAAACCCGAACCAAGAACAACGCCAACAGTCGGCCGCCAATCGTGTCGTATTCTATCGATACTGTCTGTGACCATTTTGGCCGCTCGACCAACTTCAAAAAAATCCATCATTTCCTCCTGTGTAGAAAGTGAAAAAAGCCCCATCCCAGGGAGCACAGTTTGTAATAAAGAACGTCGGGTTAATTTAGCGCAAAATACCATTCTTGAAAAGGGGAATCCGCAAACTGGCTTGAAAATAAAAGCTATTGCCATCGTTCTCATTTTAGAGTACGATTGTTCTCAGTAATAAGAACAGATGATACAATTTTTATCAATCTTCAAATCGCAAATAAGGAGTAAGCTGCTGCGGCTTTATTTCACTAGTCCGCAAGCTCGTTTTTACATTCGACAATTAAAAGAAAAACTTGGAGTATCAATAGGCAATCTTCACCGAGAGCTAAAATATCTAGAAAGTCAGGGAATTTTGTCCTCAGCCAAAGAAGGTAATCTTAAATACTATTCTCTAAACAAATCATACCCTCTATATAAGGAATTAAAAAGCATTGTTCATAAAACTATTGGGCTGGAAGGTAGTATCAAAGAACAACTGAAAAAAATAAAAAACATAGACCAAGCTTTTATTTTTGGTTCATATGCCAAAGGAAAAGAAGCGGCTATTTCCGACATCGATCTCTTTATTATTGGTCAACCAGATGAAAATGAGCTTATCGTGAAAATAAATAAATTAGAAAGAGAATTAGATCGAGAAATTAATTACCATATTTATTCTCAGAAAGATTTAAATAAAGAAAAGAAAGGGGGAAATTCTTTTACCAAGACAGTGCTAAGTGAAAAAAAAATAATGTTAATAGGAGGGAAAAATGATTTATCAAAATCTAGTAAAGCAAAGGCTACTTAAGAAAGAAAAAATTGGTTTTGACCAGATTGACGGGTTGATTATAAGAGCTGCTAAAGATTTAAAAAGTGCTAAGATCTTAATAAGAACAGATGAAGAAACGGCATGAACTAATATACGAGGTTACCATTGGAATTTCGGTGACAGAAACCCAAAATGCTATTAAAAGTGCTGCTGACCTCGTCAAAAAAATAAAGAAAGAAATTCAGCAGAAAAACCCTCAAAAAAGATTGCTATAAAAGAAACTTATTGTTACCATCTCCTTACAAGGAGGCGTTTGAAGGAATGTCAAATATAATTTGCCATTAGCAATTTTGGCTTAAATAACCCAAACCATGAAAGTAACCACTAAACAATTACCAAAATCACAAGTCGAATTGGCAATCGAAGTGACTGCCAAGGAACTTGAACCTCATCTAGATAAAGCAGCCCAAACTATTTCCAAAGAAGTAAAAATTTCTGGCTTCCGCCCCGGCAAAGCACCTCGCCAAATTGTCAGCCAGCAAGTAGGTGAATTCAAGCTCTGGCAAGAAGCGACTAACTCGGCCCTGCCTGAATTCTACGTGAAAGCTTTAGAACAAGAAAAGATCGAAGCTATTGGCCAACCAGAAATAAAAATAGACAAACTGGCTCCCAACAATCCTTTATCCTTTAAGGCGACTGTTTCGTACCTACCAGCGATAGAATTACCTGATTACAAAAACATTAAAGTCACTGAGAAAAAAACTGTTGTTGAGGTCAAGAAAGTTGACGAAGCACTCAAAGAATTACAAAAAAGTCGAGCCAAGTTGGCTAAAGTAGACCGAGCGGCCGAGAAAGGTGACGCCATTGAGATTAGTTTTAATACTTTTCTCAATAAAGTTCCAATCGATCAAGGAGAATCCAAAAATCATCCCCTAATTATTGGCGAAGGCTATTTTGTCCCTGGTTTTGAAGATAAGATTATTGGCCTGAAGGCGGGAGAGAAAAAAGAATTCACCTTACGCTTTCCTAAAAAGTACCACAAAAAAGAGTTGGCTGATAAAGATGTAGACTTTAAAGTGGAGATGAACAATGTGCAGCAGCGAAATTTACCCAAGCTCGATGATGAATTTGCTAAATCACTGGGAGAATTTAAGGGGATAGCTGACCTGGAGCAGAAAATAAAAGATAATCTCCAGACCGAAGTAGAGGAGAAAGAAAAATCACGTCTGGAAATAGCCATCATGGAAAAGATTGCTGCTGAGACTAAAGCAGAGCTACCAGAAATTTTAGTTCAGGCGGAAACAGAAAAAATGTTAAACGAACTCAAAGACAACGTCGCTGTTTCGGGTGGAGAATTTGATAAATACCTGGAAAGCATCAAAAAGACTGAGGACGACTTGAAAAAAGAATTTAAAGCCAAGGCGGAAAAAAGAACACTTTTTGGCCTGATCTTGCGGGAAATTGCCAAACAAGAAAAAGTGGAAGTAACTACTAAGGAGCTTGAGGAAGAAGTAAAGCACACTACTGGGCATTATCAACACGATAAGCAAATGTTAGAAAAAATCCAGTCGGATGAATATCGGGATTATGCACGTAGTTTACTAGTGAACCGAAAGGTGTTTGAGATGTTGCGGAAGGAATGCGTAGGAAAATAAACTGCGTAAATAAAAAATAATTTTAAAACCATGAAAATCTCCGAAATAATGCAAACTGACGTCATTGCTGTTGAAGCTGAAACGCCAGTCAAGGAAGTAGCCCAAAAGTTAGTCGATAATAATATCACCGGTATGCCAGTGGTAAAGGGAGATGAAGTAATCGGTCTGGTAACAGAAGCTGATTTAATCATGCAAAAAGCCAAAATTCATATCCCAATGTACATCCAGCTACTTGACAGCGCCCTCTTTCTGGAAGACACAGCTGAAGTGGAAGAAGATTTAAATAAAATACTAGGGATGACCGCCGAAAAGATAATGACCAACCAAGTTGTCACTATTGATGTCGATGATACGGTGGAGAATCTAGCCACCTTGATTGAAGAACATCATATCAATCCTATCCCCGTCACCGAAAAAAATAAGCTAGTTGGTATTGTCTCCCGCGCTGACATTGTAAAATTATTAATCAGGGAATAAATCACTCACCATGAAGTTCGGTGCTCATGTTTCCATCGCTGGTGGCATCGACCAAGCCCCCGCCCGAGCGCACATTCTCGGTTGTGAATGCTTTCAAATTTTCTCTCGCTCTCCACGTGGAGGCCAGCCTCTTGCATTGACAGCTAAGTTGATCAAACAATTTAAAGCGGAGTGTAAAAAATATAAGTTGACTGCTTACTATATTCACACTCCTTATTTTATTAATTACGGATCCAACAATCAACGCATTTATCATGGTTCCGTTTCGGTTGTCCGTCAGGAGCTTGAGCGGGGAACACAAATTGGCGCCCAATATGTAATAACTCACCTGGGTTCAGCCAAAGATCTTGGCTTAGAAAAAACTTTGACCCAAACAATTAAAGGTATTAATAAAACTCTCGCTGGATATAAAGGTAAGACTAAACTTTTAATCGAAACAGCTGCCGGAGCGGGTAAAATAATCGGCGACTCGTTTGGAGATGTTGCCCATATTTTAAAAAACACACCGCGGAGTGTCGGAGTTTGTTTCGATACCGCGCACGCTTTTGCTTCTGGCTATGATTTGCGAATAGCGGCTAGTGTTAAAAAAACATTGGCCGAATTTGATCAAACAATCGGGCTAGCGAAGCTAAAATTACTGCACGGCAACGACTCACAAGTGGATCTCAATGCCCGGATTGACCGTCACGAGCACGTTGGTAAAGGCAAAATAGGGCGAGCAGGGTTTGCTGCCATCACTAAAAACAGTAAGTTGCGCGAGATCAACATGATTGTGGAAACTCCGGCTGGAGAAGGTAAGGTTGATTCTCGGATTAAAGATATTAAACTACTAAAAGGATGGCGAAAAGGATGAATGATGAAAAAAACCCAACCCAGCCTCAATTATCAAGCTCAGCCAAACTTCATGCCCGAGAGCATTTTTATGAACACGACTCTGCTCTAGCTAAAATAAAAGCTATTTTCCCGCAGACAGATAAAAAGCTGAGGATCTTGGATGTCGGCTGTGGGGATGGAAGATTGGTCGTCGCTTTAATCGAGCAAGGACACACTGTAACCGGCTTGGATATCAATGAAACAGCAATCGACCAAGCTAAGAAAAGAGGGCTAACAGCAATAAAAGCAGATCTCGAAAGTCCTTGGCCAGTTGATTCTTCTCAATACGATATTATTTTGATGTTGGACGTCTTAGAACACGTAGTTGACCAAAACCACCTGTTGGCAGAAAGTCGACGGGTTCTGAAAGCTAACGGGTGTCTGATCATCGCTTATCCCAACCACTTTGACATCCGTAACCGACTAAAAATGCTACTGGGCGGCGGTATTGTTCACTGGTCTCATACCAAACACGAAAACGCCAATGCGCCTGATTATTCCCACTTGCGATTTCTCAGATTTGAGGATCTGATACAGCTGATAAAAAATCACGGCTTCGCTACTGAACAATTGCAATTTAACTTTATGGGTGGCGGTATCATTCCCCGTCGCTTGTTACCTTCATCGGTCAGGAAATGGCTACTCAGACGGTATCCAAACCTCCTCTCCGGCAAATTTATCTTGCGGGTGGTAAAAGCAGATGGAAAAGATCTAATCCAAGAAAAAACTGTCTTGCTTGATAAGACAGTGGCGGGGATTTAAATAAGTAGATATTTTAGATGGTAAATTATTTAAAAATTTATGCGCCAAAAATATTCTCGCCAACAAATTGAACAAGCCCTAATCCCCTACCAGGTTGGCACAATCAATGAAGCCAAGCTTTTTACTACTGGCATTGATAATACCAATATCTATATTAACTCTGATCAAGGTGAAGGTGTGCTTAAAATATATGAAATGTATACTGCCGACAATATAGCCTGCACCCAATTCGAGCTCTCACTAATGAACAAAGTCAACCAGGGCGGACTACCCGTCCCCCAAGCATACAAAACAGTTGATGGCAATTTTACTTCTCAATCGGGAAATAAACCAGTA
The DNA here is from genome assembly GCA_018818965.1 of Patescibacteria group bacterium. Lineage (GTDB taxonomy): Bacteria > Patescibacteriota > JABMPQ01 > JABMPQ01 > JABMPQ01 > JABMPQ01. The sequence goes on from JAHJQX010000024.1 coordinate 8,903, forward strand.
GCTTATATCTCTTTTCTACCTGGAGAAAATATTTATCAGCAACAAATTCCAATTTCCTTAATTAAAGAAATCGGGCAAACTGCAGCCGAATTAGATAAGTGCTTGCAAAATTTTCAACCCCAGGGTCAAGAACGCTTGGAGTATGATTGGGACGCTAAAAATTTTCTCAAAACAAAGAAATTTCTTCCTCAGCTTGATAAATTAGATATCGATCATCAGACAATCAGGGCAGTTTACTCCGAATATCAGGAAATCATTCGGCCAGCTTTAATGAAGTGTCGACGAGGCTATATTCATAATGATATAGCAGCTCATAATATTTTAGCTAACAATGATAAACTAACAGCCGTGTTGGATTTCGGTGATGCGGTTTATTCTTATTGGGTATGTGAAATTGCCGTCATGATTGTCCAATTATGCATGTATCAGACTGATTGGAAAAACGCTACTGCAGAATTACTCAGTGCCTATCAGGCTGTGATACCTCTTAACAAATCAGAAAAAGATACCCTGTATTATTTAGCTAAATGTCGCGCTGCCACCATGATTGTCGTTTGCAACAGCTTGTATTATACTGATTCTACTCATAATGACCTAGGAGAATTTAGAGATGCTGGGCTAGATTACCTGGATAAGTTAATTAAATTGGGAAAAGAGAATTTTAACTCGTTAATATGAATGGGGAACGGCCGGAACAAGGCGACATAGCCAGAGAACAATCAGAAACCATCACTAGCTTGCGTGACCTCCGCAGTGATTTTCATATGCATACATTGACTAGCCGAGAGGCAGGTGATCCCCGTGGCACATATACTATGGAGGAACTAGCTGGGTATATTGAAGATCACGTTGGTATTAAAGAAGGTGAAAAGCCTGGGGTTGAATACATTTCTATTACTGACCACGCCACCAATGATACGGTCGTGCCCCAAGGACCAGAAGAAAAAGTAGATCAGAGAATTCTAGCGCAAAAAGTAGAAATCGACCGCCTAAATGAGAGCGGCAAATTTCCTGGCCTAACTGTATTAGCCGGAACGGAGACAGCTTTATCACCAGAGGGTGTTCCAGACGTTAGTAACCATGTTCTTGAGCAGTTAGACGTGGTAGTAGCTTCAATCCACGAACCACCTGATTTGTCAGGCGAAGAAAGAATGGCAGCATATCGCCAAGCAGTGGAAAATCCCTATATTGATATTTTAGGACATCCTTTTGGCGCTACCTGGTGGGGAAAAAGTCACGACTGGTTATCGGAAGAACAGTCGCAGGAGTTGATTGATCTAGCAATAGAGCACGACAAGGCCATTGAAATAAATGTTGCTCAACTAGACCATTATCCTTCCACCCTACTACAAATTATAGCGGCTAGTGGAGTCAAGGTGTCTATGGGTACCGATACCCACGACAACCCGCAGATCAAAGATCAAAAACCATTGGGTGTCAGCGGCTGGAGGCCTTATGCTAGAACAGCTAGAGCTATAGGAAAAGCAGGAATCAAAAAAGAAAACATCCTCAACACTTATTCTCTGGCAGAATATCGGGCTTGGCGCCAAACTAGGATCGAAAGATTTACTTCGCCTGCATAATAAAATACTATGTTCAAAAAATTTCTTATCAAAACAGTCAAAGATGCTAGTAAGATACTACTAAAAGACTACGGCAAGCTTCGACACCAGGATATCCAGCGCAAAACCAATCTCGAGTTGGTTACTAAAACTGATCTCAAATCAGAGCATTTTATTATTAAGCAAATTGAGAAAAAATTTCCTGGCCACAGCATCCTCAGTGAAGAAAAAGGCCTGATCGACAAAAAATCCGATTTTCTCTGGTTGATCGACCCGCTCGATGGTACTAATAATTTCATTATGAGCAACCCTCTCTTTGCCGTAACCATCTCCTTGGCTTACAAGGGCGAAGTAGTAGCCGGTGTTGGTTATGCTCCCCGTCTCAAAGAACTCTATTTTACCGAAAAGGGACAGGGAGCTTACCTTAACGGCAAAAGAATAAAGGTGTCCAAAGAAAACAAGCTAAGAGAATCCATCCTGCTTTTTTGCCACGGGCATAAGAAGAGAGACTACCAAGAAGTAACCCGCATCTATACTGCTTTTAAGCTGCGCTGCCGAAGTTTGCGTCAGCTCGGCTCGGCTCTACTTGAATTAGGCTTTGTCGCCGCCGGGCGCTGCGAGAGCCTGATGATTGACGGGCTGACTACTTGGGACCTAGCCACTGGTGTCTTGCTGGTAAAAGAAGCAGGCGGGAAAGTAACTGATTTTCACGGTCAAGAGTGGAATCTAAAAAGCACTAGTATCGTTGCCACCAACGGTAAAATTCATAACAAGCTGTTGCCGACTTTGAAAAAATTATCGAAACAATATGGCAAACCTGAATAAAATTACTGACGAGATTAGCCAGTGCACTTTATGTCCCCTGCATGAAAATCGCACCAACGCCGTCCCAGGAGAAGGCAATCCACGAGCTGATTTACTTTTCATCGGCGAAGGTCCGGGTAAAAAAGAGGATGAGCTAGGCCGACCCTTTGTTGGTCCAGCCGGGAAACTACTTGAGGAATTGTTGGCGACAATCGGTCTGAAACGTGAAGATGTCTTTATTGCTAACGTGGTTAAGTGCCGCCCACCCGGTAATCGTGATCCTCTGCCCGAGGAAGTCGAGGCTTGCTGGCCATATCTGCAACAGCAGGTGAATGCTGTCGACCCTAAGCTTATTATTCTTCTCGGCCGTCACTCACTCGATCGTTTCCTGCCTAATATGAAAATCTCTCAAGCACGCGGTAAACCAATGCGGCGAGAAGTAGAAAACTTGGGACGCTATGTTTTTTACCCCATTTATCACCCAGCAGCTGCTTTACATAATCCGAACAATCGCCAACCACTAATAGATGACTTTCAGAAAATCCCGGCGGTGTTGGCAGAAGTTGATAAATTGCCGGAAAAAGACGCGGCCGATGTCGAAATAGAGGATGATATAGCTGAGCCGCAGGAAAAACAGGCACGGTTGGAGTTGTAAGTCTGTCGATTGTAGGTTCGCCCATGACGAGCCCGTCGAACTGCAGTCCTTCAACTTCACTCAGGGAAAATCCAGAGTAAAAAAATAAGCTGTAAAGGAAAGCGCTTTGCAGCTTTTTGGATCAGGAACGTTGGCTAGGTCGACAACTTCCCGATGATGGCGCTGGTCATCTCGGCGGTTGTGGCTGCTCCTTGCTCGATCACCTCGGGACCGCCCTTGAGGAACAGCATGTCATAGGTACACACACGGCCCTCCTTGATCACCCCGCCAATGGCCTCGTAAATGCGCTGGGCCATCTCCCGCTCCTCCAAATGAGTCAGCATCATGGCCGCCGAGAGGATCATCGCGCACGGGTTGACGATGGGCGGATCCAGCTCCGCGTATTTGGGCGCACTGCCGTGGGTGGGCTCGAACACCGCCACGTCCTGGCCGATGTTGGCGCTGGCGGCAAAGCCCAGACCGCCAATCAAGCCAGCGAAGCCATCGGAGCCGATGTCACCGAACATGTTGCTGGCGACGATCACGCCGTATTCAGCGGGGTTTTTGGTCAACCACATCATCTGGGCATCGATGTTGGTCTCCCAGAGCGCGATCCCAGGGAAGTCCTTCGCTACGACCTTGGCCACCTCGCGGAACATGCCACCAGTGGCTCGCATGACGTTGGGCTTCTCGCAGAGGGTGACGGACTTGTAGCCGAACTTCTGCGCGTACTTGAAGGCAGCGCGCAGAATCCGCTCGCAAGCCGCTCGGGTGAAGATACGACAGGTGATCGCCAGCTCCTCGCCCGGCACTCCCTCGAAGGACTTGAACTTCGGGTGCGTACTGAACGCCCTGCGCACCTGCTCCGGCGGATCCGTCCACTCGACGCCGCAATATAGTCCCTCAGTATTTTGCCGAAAAACGACCACGTCGATTTCCGGTTCGAGGATCTTTTCATCCGATCCTCGCTGAACAAAGTTGAGCGGGTTACCGGGGAAAGTACGGCAGGGACGGATGCAGACATCCAGATTGAACTCTCGCCGCAGGCCAACGATGGGACTGTAATACTGGAGACCCCGGTCCTGCAGCTCCGGTGCCAGCTCGGCCGCCGCCTCTGCCTGCGGCTTGGAGGTGATGGCGCCGAAAAGACCGACCTTGTGCTGGCGCAACAACTTGAGGGTACGATCAGGTAGCGGGTTGCCCTCGGTGCACCAGTGGCGCCAACCGATGTCGGCAAACACGTACTCGGCATCAAATCTAACCGCCTGGAGGACTCGTATAGCCTCCGCCAACACGATTTTTCCAATCCCGTCCCCCGGCATGAGTACAATTGTCCTGGTCATGTAACTCTCCCTTTTGAAGATCCAGACAAAAACAGAGCGACCCCATGCCGCTCCTTACTAGTCGTTGGTTAGTAATTTAGCATGCTGGCGGAGAAAGTAAAGAATTTCTTGCTATTATACATGAAAAAAGCAGTAAACCTTGACATCTAATAGCTTATATGATAGCCTGAGACAGTTTATAATCAAATCGAAAAAAGAAATTAGGCTGGAAGTTTTCTGGTTTGTAACTTTTTTTGAACGCCCGTGTGGCAGACGGGTATAACCACCGAACGAGGGAGGAACACGATATGGTTAACTGGAGACAGAAGTGCGAGGCGTTGGAGAGAAAATATAAGGAACTGGAGCGAACTAGCGCCCTCTGGGTCGCGGCCAACAACGCCAAAGACGGGCGGATCAAGGAACTGGAGAGTGAACTCGAGAGGCTCAGGCGGCGAGTGGCCACACTCTCGCGACAACGCTCCTTGAAAAGAGCTGCCCAGGGAGGTTAACCCATGGCCATCTCCTGGCGAGAACACTGTCGGATCGCAGCGGAGGAACGCCTGGATCCTCGTCGTGACTTCAGCGAAGTCCGGCGACGGGCTGCACTGCGGGCGGTGGCTAATCGCCCCCAACGACGTCCACCGGTGATGATTCCTCCACCGGTAACGGTCACCGCACCAATCCGACGTCAGCTCCTTCTTCCCGGTATCTTCCGCACCCAACACCGCCTCTAGCAACTAAAGAGACGGTTTTTTTATACAAAAAACTGCCCAGGGCAAAACAGAGCAGCTAACAATAAACTATTAAAGGATAGATTTACTCGTCCTCTTTCAATTTGATCACCACCTGCCGCTCCGGTTCCTCACCATAGCTGATAGTCACTAAATCTTCTTCATCCGCTAGAAAAGTATGAACCACGCGCCGGTCGTAGGCTGGCATCGGGCGCAATATTTCTTTCTCTTTCGTACGACGGACATTGAGAGCCGCGCTGCGAGCAATACTACGCAAGCTGTCTTCTTTATCTCGTCGGTAGTTATTGACGTCAATTATAAATGGTACTATTTCACCTTCATTTTGTTTCCGGAGAAGTAAACGCACCACGTACTGGAAGGAAAACAGATTATCACCCGCCTGACCAATCATAATCTTGGCATCGTCAGTTTTGATATTAAGTACTAAAACTTCTCTACCTTCTCGTTCTTCCAAGCGCTCAGAAATTTGCCCCGTTACCCCCATCTTATCAATCATCTCTGTTACTATCGTTTTAAGAATGCCAATGTTTTCCATTTCTATACCAGCCATATATTTAGATTATTCGCTAATAGGCGTCAGTCTATCTTAATTATACAGGCCTGACGTCTAGCAACGACCCATCTACTTGGCCGGAGTAGCAGACTTTTTCCCACCAGCGCCTTTCTCTTCTTTATTTTCCGGTTTCCACCATTTGATGATTAGATATTGCTGCCCGAGGGCAAATAAGGTTGTCGTCGCCCAATAAAGAGCCAAACCAGAAGGTAAACTCATAGCGATAAAGACAGTCATTACCGGCAGAAAATAGGTCATTTGCTTGGTCATCATCGAAGACATGTCAGCCGCAATGCCCTGACCCTTAGCCGATTTCTTCTTATTAGCTCCTTTGGGCATCATCATTCGCGATTGTAAGAACTGGAATATACCAGCCAAAACTGCCAAAATCAAGTTTGGTTCTGTCATATCCACCAGATTGATAAAGAAGTGGTTAACGGTTTCTGGCTGACTAACAAAAGAATAAAGCTTGTCCATGCTTTCTGCATTCATCCCCACTCGGAAAACTCGGTAGAGAGCAAAAATGATTGGTAATTGGACTAACATTGGCAGGCAAGAAGAGGCGGGATTGATCTTATTCTTCTTATAAAACTCCATCAGCGCCTTGGTCTGCTCTTCCTTATTATCCTTGTGCTGCTGGCGCAACTTGTTCATCTCTGGTTGAAGCTGCTGCAAAGCCCGCTGGGACTTAGTTGCTTTGACCGACAGTGGCACCAAAACAAGTCGAACCAGTATTGTTACAATAATAATAGCCACCCCGATATCTCCTACCAGATTATAACACCAGACCATTAGATTCAGGAGAGGCTGGAATAAGATTGTGTTGTAGATTTCGTAGAACATAATATTAATTTTTCCATTTCCCCGGCTTAGGTACCGGATCATGCCCACCGTGGCTCAAAGGATTACAGCGCAACACTCGCCACGAGGTGAGAAGACTGCCTTTGATCAATCCGTGTCGCTTGATCGCCTGGTAGCCATACTCAGAGCACGTTGGATGAAAACGACAAAAACCGTAGGGCAACACTCTCGAGAAGATCCCGTGATCCATCGACAGTGTTTTTTGATATAAACGTATTAGTAATAGAAAGGGAACGCGTATAAATTCAAACATTGCTATTTAACCCCTATTAGACCCGCTTGCTGCAAAACATTTTTAAAAACATTTTCAATCTCTCGATAGGTTTTATCTGTAGCTTCCGGACGCACCATCACTACCACATCAAATCCCGGCTTGATATCAGCTAGAGCTAAGCGAATCACCTCACGCAAACGACGCTTTACTTTATTACGCACGGTTGCTTTCTTTGACACTTTTATCCCGACCAAAAAACCAAAGCGCGATTGCGGCTGATTATTTTTTAATGACTTGATCGCAATAAACTGATGTTTAAAAAAACGACCATGGCGGTGGACGCGGGCAAAGTCATTATCTTTCTGTAATCTGTTGGCTAGCGGTAACATATAATAAAAAGATCTCGTTAAGCTGACAACCGCTTGCGGCCTTTGGCCCGACGACTTTTCAACACACGACGACCAGATTTGGTACGCATGCGTTTACGAAAACCGTGCTCTCGTTTTCTTTTTCTTTTCTTAGGTTGATATGTTCTTTTCGGCATAGTGGCTTTAAAAATTACAAGCCTATTCTAACAGCTTGCTTCTACTCGGTCAATAAAGAATGGGTTAATATCAACATTGATTTTTGTCTCAAATTGTGTTAAAATGGTAACAACTGGAGAAAATAATAAAAAACGATGTCATATACATACACTGGGATTAGAAGCAAGTTCAACACTGATGAGTTTGATTTTACTTCCGAAGGATCGCAAACAAGAGCTCTGGAAGAAATTAAAGAAGTAGCCAAGGGCGGTAAAAGGGGAGTAAGGCGCACAGAATTAATAAAAATTTTACAGAGAAATATGGGTCGAGACGCAGGCAGAAAGGCTTATAATAAAATTACTGGCGGTAAATCAGGAGGTTGGTTTGGATTTTAAATAAGTTATTTAATAACTGTAAACCAATGGCACCAAGAATAACTCAAGGGGACTTATATAAAGGAGTAAAACAAGGACTCAGCGGCCACGGTGGCGCCGCTAGGAGCGGTGCTTTAAATAAATTAGGTATAAAGAAACAGGGGCAAGGTCTACGTAAAGACAAGCACGTGGGTATTATGAAAACCAAAGTTGGAGCTAATAAATATATGCGGCGAGCTGGATTGAACCGTCTTGAACGCCGAGCGATTATGAAAACTATGTTTGGCTCGGGAAAGGCCGCTAACATTAAGACTACTGGAACTGATAAATTTGCTAATAATACTCCTGGTAATGCTCCCGCCAGTGGGAAAAAGGTCGGTCTCTTCAGCCGCGGTGACAGTGCCAGTCGGGCTCGGGCTCAAATCAGCAGACAATTTGGCACTCGTCCCGGCGGGCCTGGTTTTACCAGCGATCGTTCTTCTTCAACTGGCTCTTCTGCTGGTGGCTCTTCGGGCAGAACCCGTCCAGCTGGTCCCCTATTCTAAACTAACATAAATTAAAAAGCGAAGGGATTCCCCTCGCTTTTTTTATTATTCAAAAAGTAGCTGAGATCTGTTATATTAAGCCTGCCTACCGGTAGGCAGGCTCTGCCGAGTAATATAATGGAGAGGTGGCTGAGCGGTTGAAGGCGTCGCTCTCGAAAAGCGATAGGTTCGCAAGGGCCTCGAGGGTTCAAATCCCTCCCTCTCCGGTTTTATAGACGTGGATGAATAAAATAATTATAAATATACTTCTTTGCGATGCTTTATTCGCAAAATTATTAGAATGGTAATATTCCCTTGATCATCAATATCAAATACCACCCGATAATTTCCAATCCTAAACCGATAAGTTCCTAGTCTACTGTCTTTCAGTTTTTTGGCATGCTGCAATGGGTTGCTTTGAACAATATAGAACCGTAATTTTTCCGCTATTCTCTTTTGGATATTTTTCTCCAATGAAAAACCACCAGCTTAACGCTGGTGGTTTTTCCTGTAATAAAAAAAGGGCGCTGATGGCGCCCTTATAAAAATATTTATGGCGCTCAGCGCCCTCAACGTCTCACGCTATACACTGCTACCCCCCGAAGGGAGTGGCAGAGATCGTTAGTGCGAAACGTGGGCGTCTGAACAAAAATTTAATTTTGTCAAACGTTGAATGATTCTCTTACCATTCGTGTGGTAGTACGAACTTATTTGGCTCGTCTTACCGATTTTTGTTTTTGTTTATTTCTCGCCGAGGCGAGATCTATAAAGAACAAGTTATAAACAGTAAGAGATCTCTATAGAAGTAGCTTACCTCTGTAGAAAACTCTTACCCTTTTTCGTAAATCCCTTAACGTTCAACTTGAACACATCATAGCACGTTTTTTAAACACAATCAAGGCAATTTTTTCAACATCTGTGGACAAAACCGCTATTTTTTTATTGGTTTACACTAAGCCCTAAAGTAGGCATTACTTGAAAAATAAATCGCTTAACAACAACTTATCAACAGTTTTCAACAATTTTCTGAACAATACTTTTATCCAAAATTAGGAGGTAATAAGGACTTTTTGGACTGAGTACCACATCTGGTTATTTGCGCTTAAAAAAGCCTCAATCTTAAAATAACCTGACATTATAGAAATAAATCTTGGATTACTGGACAACTATCTTGAACAAAAGGCTTGATTACTTGTCCTGAAGCCATTCCCAGGCGTGAGTGACAACTTGAGCTTTAGGGCAGTATTCTACCTGAGAAGTAGGCAAATTTTTAATAAATTCTGCCCCGTATCGGGCTGTTTCCACCCGGTTATCCAAAACGATAAACACCCCCCGATCATCAACGCTTTTTATCAATTGTTGAAAAACTTGGCGCCATTTCAATAACGCTTCTGGCAAAGCTGATTGCTGGAAAGCATTTTGACCACCTTGGCTACGCGCCGTAGTGAGAGGATCAGAGAAAAATCCAAAGGGCAGTTTATGGATAATCAGACAGGCTAATTTTTCTGAGGGAATCTCATTTTTTAATAAAAATTCGTGGGTGACTATTAGAACAGCCTGGTCTTGGTGAAAATATTCTTGCTTAACTTTATCTTCTCCTCCCGAAATGCCTAATCCCAACACCTTGATGCTCTTTTCCTTCAAAGGCAAAGCTAAATCGGTAAATATTTTTCTGACGGCCGCTCTACTACCACAAGATATAATTGTTTTCCCTTTCAATTTTGTAGCCATACCCATAACAATTCGTTGTAGATCTTGATGAAAACCGGGCTGGTTATGACCAACAATATCAGTGGGCACAATGACCTTGGCCTGCTGGTCATACTGGTAAGGAGCAGCAATGTCATGCTGATTATATTCCTCACCTAGCCCTAAACGCTCGCGAAAATAATCGGTGTTCGTCTGGTTATTAAAGACCGAAGAAACAAAACTAACTGAGCCCGATTTCGCTAACAAATTGCTCTGCAGAAAATCGCCCACCTGCTGGGGTGACAGTGAGAGTTGCAAATAGTTATTGTTCAAGCTCAGCCAAGCCACCTCGTTCGCCTCCGGTTGCAATATTATTTTCTCTAGTTCCTTGGTCGTATCGTAAAGATCCTGATAAGCACCAGATAGATCACAGTGGATTTCTTGAGCTGATTTTTGCTTCAGGGAGACTAATAATTTATCAAGTTGAGCCAAAAAAGCATACATGTCTACAATATAATTCTGGCCTGCTTGCTTTACCCGATCCCATTCCGGATACTGCCGCACATCAATATCGAGAGTCAAAGTGAAATAGTCACCCCCCACGGCTAAATCCTGTTTCTGCTGGCTAGCAAAGATGCCCAAGACACCGAAAAACAAAGTTGTCTTGTCTTTAATTTTGGTTGCTTGTCTTATCAGCGCCGCCACTTGGCTCTTAGTAACTTTCTTGAGAAGTGCTTTTCTAGGAATTAGCTGCAAGAACCCCGGATCGTGATCCAACCAAGAAAGCTTCCTGGTGATACTATTTTCACTCAGCTGGAAACTCAAATAATGGGTAAACTGCTTTTCTAACTCTTGGGCTTCGTCGAAAATTACGTTTTTTATACGCAAAGATTTTCCTTCGGCAGCTAAAGCAGTGTGATTAAATATTACTACGTCCGATTTCTGCGCTTTTTGAAAAGCATTATAGTAAAAACAATCTTGGTAGTAAGAACAATTCTTCTGCAAACAGTATTTGACGTCACAATTAACCTGCTCTTCCACCCGATAATCTTCATAGCTCCAAGCCATTTCGGTAAAAAGGCCGAATTGGGCAATGTCTAGCCAAAGTAGCAGCTTGGCTAAAGCCTCCATCTGGGCAGTCGATAGTTCTGGCTTGTTTTTGAATTGCTCGAAACGCCGTCGACACAAATATTTCCGCCGGTCTTCTAGCAAAGCCGGGGTGAAATTGAAGGGGGTAATGTTTTGAACTATTTCCGCTTCCTCGGTAGATAATTGTTTCTGCAAAGAAAAAGGACTGACAGAAATCGCTACCGATTGGCTGGTCTTTTTCGCCTGAGCCTGATAGGCAGCAGCAACTAGATAGGCTAAATATCGACCAACCCCTGGCCCAGCGTTAATAATTGACTGTTTGCTACCCGTGAAATCTTTTACTAGCTGCTGCAACAACGCTACTTGGCTTGGTCGGAACTCATAGTTGGTGATGATTTTTTTTAGCTGCTCTTTCTTTTTAAATAGGGCTTCGATCTCTGTCAGACCTACTCTGCGCTGATCGGTCTTTTTCGGAGTGGTTTTGGGCTTAGCTATTACCTTACTCTTTTTCTCTTTCTCGCCCCGACGTGCCGATAAAACCTGTTTGAAAACAGCTGCTAACCCCCAATCATGTTTGACCGCATACCTATTAATTTCCTGCAGAACGCCATAATTTACTTCGTAGATTCTCTTAACTAGTCGCAAAAAAAGATCCTTACTAGCCAAGACATCATCTAAAGCTCGATGACTTTCGATGTGCTTGATCTTGAGATAATTTGTCAGGACTTCCAAGCTATGAGAAGACAGCTCTGGCACCAACATAGTAGCCAGCTTCCAAGTATCATAGCGAGGGTTAGTCAATTCTACTCCTTTACCCGCCAGAAAATTAATATCAAAATTAATATTATGGCCAACGATCGGGTGCTTACCGATAAATTTAACTAAATCATCTTTGACGTCGGCAAAGGGAGGTGCTTCAACTACCTGTTTGTCCACAATACCCGTAATCGCTGAGACAATGGCCGGAATTTTACCACTCGGCTTAGTCAAAAATTGAAACTCCGCCAATACCTTATCACCTTTGAACTTAGCAGCCGCTACTTCAATAATGTCACCGCGGTTAGGCGTGAGATCGGTGGTTTCCAGATCGAGGGCAACGCAAGTTTTGGGAAAAGTTAGTTTCATGGGTGTCATGGTAGCAGGGTTTGGAGAGGGAGACAAATAAAAAAAGCTTCTTGTTATCATCAAGTAAGCTTAAGAACTACTACTGGCCGCAGCCCTTCTTCTGGTGGCAGCGAAGGGGGCAAAGGTTGTAGGTATCACTGCCCACCCGCAAGAAAACCACCTGTACCTTGCGATTCTTGGCACATGGGTAGATGTAAAAGTTGCCATCAACTAATACATCTTCTAAATGACTAGCAACAACTCTCTGGATCCACCGAAAACCCACTTTGGGAGTTCCAACCTCCGAGAACCATAGCTTTACCCGACCCAAAACCTCACAGCATCTACCCCCCATCTCATTTCTGATTGCCACCAGGCTATCACGTCCTGAGCCTTCAACAAACCTTTTCACTTCTGCTGTAGTAGACGCTGGCACCCTTGCCTCCTGTTAAAAGTTCTGGCCAACCGCTAAAATCATTCAAATATAACAAAGTTGTCAGATCTTACAACCCCAAATTGCTTTTGACACTTCCCGCTTTTTCCGCTAGGATAGTAGGTAAATAAGATGATTAATGCCTAATTAATTAGCTATCAGACATTCTCTAAACTATGCCAACCAAGAAAGCAAAACCGAAGAAAAAGATAACTACAGCTAAGAAAACGACGACCAAAAAGTCAGCCCCAAAGAAAAAGGCTGAAGTTGTAGTTGAAAAGGAAGAAAAAATCACTGCTAGCCAAGAAGTTCCGACCGAAAAACCGGAAGTTGAGACCACTGCCGAGGACAAAGAAAAACCGGAAGTTGAAACGATTGCTGAACCCAAAGTCAAAGTAGCCATTCCGCCCACTATCACCGTGCGAGACTTTGCTGACCGTCTGAAAATGACCGTCCCCGAAGTAATCACCGCTCTAATGAATAATGGTATTATGGCTTCTATCAACGAAGAGGTAGATTATGATACCGCTGCTCTTTTGGCAGAAGAATTAGGTTTTAAAGCCGAAAAAGAGATCAACGAAGAGGATATCACTAAGGAAAAAGGGGTGCGTAAACAGCTCCAGGAAGAATTTGCCGAAGCAGATGAGTCTGACCTCAAAAACCGCCCTCCAGTAGTAGCTGTGATGGGTCACGTCGACCATGGTAAAACTAAGTTGCTCGACGCTATTCGCGAAACCAATATCATCGATACGGAAGCTGGCGGTATTACCCAGAAGATCGGTGCTTATCAAGTTAAAGAAAAAGGGAGGCAAATCACCTTCATTGATACTCCTGGTCACGAAGCCTTTGCCGCTATGCGCGAACGAGGAGCGAAGGTGACTGACATCGCTATTTTGGTAGTGGCAGCTGACGACGGGGTCAAACCGCAAACCAAAGAAGCAATCAAACACATCAAAAAAGCGGGTGTGCCGATGATCGTGGCCATCAACAAAATCGATAAGCCCGAAGCTGATCCGGAAAGAGTGAAAAAAGAACTGGCGGATAACCAAGTAATGCCGGAGGAATGGGGTGGCGACACTGTTTGTGTAGCTGTCTCCGCCAAGCAAAAAACTAATATCAACGAACTCCTAGATATGATCTTGCTGGTAGCGGAAATGGAAAACTTAAAAGCAAACCCAAAAGCATCAGCCATTGGGACGGTAATCGAGTCCGACAAAAATCCTAAGCGTGGCGTCGAAGCTACTATCTTAGTACAAAACGGTACCCTTAAGCAAAGCGACGTAATCACTGTTGGCTCTGTCTACGGCAAAATTAAAGCCATGGAAAATTGCTTAGGTAAACGAATTAATCACGCTAAACCGGCTACGCCAGTACGGATATTAGGACTAGAATCTGTACCGGAAGTCGGCGACATCCTATTCGCGGAAGAAAGTATTGATAAAGCACGACAAAAAGTTGCCAGATTGAAGAAATTTAGCCACCCTGTTGCCCTCAAGGCGGAAAGTAAAGATAAAAAGGGCAAAATTAAAAAATTAAACATCATTCTCAAAGCTGATACTCAAGGATCGCTAGAAGCAGTAATGGAATCACTAGTAAAAATAAAGTCGGACGAAGTACAGCCCGCTGTCATTAGTTACGGAGTAGGTAAAATTACCGAATCCGATATCATGATGGCTACCTCTTCTCTGGCACTAGTCGTTAGCTTCAACACCAGCGTAACCTCAGTCGCCCAACGCATGGCGGAAGATGGAAATATTGAAATTAAATCGTATGACGTCATCTATAACTTGATCGACGAGATCAAAAAACGCTTAGAAGATATGTTGGAACCAGAAGTTATCCGCACTGATCTAGGTAAATTAGAAATCCTGGCTGTTTTTCGCACCGAACCGGGCAAAATGATCGTTGGTGGCAAAGTTTTGTCTAAGCACCTGGAAAATAATACGCTGGTACAAGTACTGCGTGGTAAAAAAGACGAACAGGAAGAGATGGGAACTGGTAAAATTACTAGTTTGCAAACCAATAAAGTAGAAGTAAAAAAAGTCAAGCAAGGTGAAGAGGCGGGAATTATGTTCGAAGGTGATGTGCGTATTAAAGTGGGAGATATTCTGGAAACTTGGAGGGAAGAAGTCAAAAAGAAAATATTGTAGTAAGTTTATCAGCCCGAATATACCTCGGATTAGCGTGATGAATATTCGCGTGGCTCGAGGTATATTTATATAATGATATGTCTGTCCGTCTACGCAAGGTCAATCGCCTTGTCCAACAAGAATTAGGTAAAATAATCAACGAGGAGATGGAACTTCCAGCCGGAGTACTCGTTACTATTGCCAGTGTCCAAACTTCCGTTGACCTCAAACACGCCACGATTAACATTACCGTTACCCCCAAAGTCAAAACCCCCTCTACTCTCCGCCAGCTAAAACAAAATATCCACCACCTACAAAAATCCCTTAACAAAAGATTGGTTCTGCGCTATGTTCCTAAGATTTGCTTTGCACTGGATATAGTACAAGATAAGCTAGATCGAGTAGAAGAACTCCTGCGCCAAGCACGCACAGATAATACCAATACATGTTCAGTAAAGTTGAAATCCAAAGAAACCGATTAAAATATCTCCTAAAGAAGAGTGATAACTTTTTTATTATCGGTCACGTCAAGCCGGACGGTGATTCGATTGGCAGCACGCTGGCACTCACTATTGCTCTAACTAGGCTAGGGAAAAATGTTACTCCCGCCTGTGCTGATAAACTGCCTAACCGTTATGACTTCTTACCTCAATCCCAAATCATAAAAAAACCAAGCGACGTTACCGCAGCTTTAACCAGCGCCAACATTTTGATTGTCGTTGACTGCGGGAGCTTCCACCTGGCGGGAATCGAAAATTTACAAAGCAACCGGCCATTACCTCTACTTATCAACATTGACCACCACCACGATAACCCCCGCTACGGTACAATTAATTTAGTGGAAGATAAACGTTCCTCAACAGCTGAGATAGTCTATGACATTATTAAGATGCTCGAAGTGGAAATTGACGAGCAGATTGCCACTTGTATCCTCAATGGCATTTTCGTTGATACCGATAGTTTCAAAAACCCTAATACTTCGATCAAAACCCTGCGCATTACTTCCGATCTTCTATCACGGGGAGCCGATTTGGCTCAAATTACCAGCAGTAATCTCAAGGATAAATCACTCTCCACTCTTAAACTGTGGGGAATTACCCTGGCTCGCATCAAGAAAAATAAACGCCTTGGTATTATTTCTACCGCTGTTACCAACAAGGATTTAAAAAGATGTAACGCTACTTATGACGACCTGGAAGGCATTTCTAATTTCCTAAACAGCGTCCCCGACGCCAAAACATCACTCGTATTATCCGAAAGAAGCGATAATGAGATCAAAGGTAGTCTGCGCACTCTCCACGATAATATTGATGTATCTAAGTTAGCTGCTACACTAGGAGGGGGAGGACATAAAAAAGCAGCTGGATTCTCTATCTCCGGCCGGATCGCCAATGAAGGAGGAAAATGGCGGATAGTTTAGCTATTAAATTATTTAATAAAAAAACAAATGCCAGCAAAGCCTTATGAAGAACTCGGTCTCGTCAACACCCGCGAGCTGTTCAAAAACGCGGTTGATGGTGGCTACGCTATCCCCGCTTACAATTTTAACAATATGGAACAGTTGCAGGCTATTATCACCGCCTGTGCCGAGACTAATTCACCCGTGATTATCCAAGTATCTAAAGGAGCTCGAGAATATGCCAACGAGACCATGTTACGCTATATGGCTCTGGGGGCAGTTAAAATGGCGCGGAAGATGGGCGCGTCTATCCCCATTTGTCTGCATTTAGATCATGGTGATTCTTTTGAAACTTGCCGGTCGTGTGTTGATTCCGGTTTTTCGTCGGTGATGATTGATGGCTCGGCTCATTCCTACGATGAAAACGTGGCTGTTACTAAAAAGGTAGTTGAGTATGCCCACAAATATGACGTGACAGTTGAAGGCGAACTTGGCGTGCTCGCCGGCGTAGAAGATGAGGTCTCCAGTGAAGAATCTCACTATACCAAACCAGAAGAGGTGGAAGATTTTGTGGGTAAAACAGGTGTCGACAGTCTAGCCATCTCCATCGGCACTTCGCACGGTGCTTTTAAATTCAAATGTAAGCCCGGCGAGACCCCGCCTCCACTCCGTTTTGACATCTTGGAGGAAATTGAAAAGAAAATTCCTGGTTTTCCGATCGTTTTGCACGGTGCTTCCTCGGTTCCACCAAAATATATTGAGATTATTAACAAATACGGCGGCAAAATGGAAAACGCCGTCGGGGTGCCAGAAGAGCAACTACGTAAAGCTGCTAAGTCAGCTGTTTGCAAGATAAATATCGACTCCGATGGTCGTTTAGTAGTCACCGCCATAATCCGCCAGGTGATGGCTGAGCAGCCAGCAGAATTTGACCCGCGGAAATATCTCGGCCCAGCTCGTGAGGAACTTATTAAGCTGCTTAAGCATAAAAATAAAAATGTCTTAGGATCAGCTGATAAAGCCTAGACTGTCAATCCCATAGACAAACCGCTTCCAAACAATATAATAAACAGTGAAGAGTTTTTTATCCCCCCGCTCAACGTGATAAACTCCGGGTTTGCCTTAATGTAAAACAGTGATCAATCTGACCGGTTCAATTATTAGCGGCCTCAAAGCCTACTTTAGTAATCTATCTTGGATAGATTACTTCCTGACCTTCTTGGATATTGTCTTGGTGGCAGCTATTGTTTATCTGGTTCTTGTTTTTATTAAAGGTACCCGCGCTAGCCGCATTATTTACGGAATTGTGTTGTTAGCCTTAATCTTTGTTCTTGGCCGTGTTTTAGATCTTAAAACGCTTAATTGGTCACTCAAACACATCGCCACCCTGATCATTGTAGCCATCCCAGTAGTATTCCAGCCCGAACTGCGTCGTGCTTTGGAAAAATTGGGTCGTAGTCGCTTCTTTAAAGAAGTGCTGACCCGAAAACAAGTAGGGAAAATAATTAACGAGATCATTAAAACCGCCCGTATTCTACAGAAAAACAAGGTTGGCGCTCTTATCGTGATCAAAAGACAAACCGGGCTAGATGATTTTATCGAAAGTGGAACTACCATTGACGCTGAGCTTTCCAACGAATTATTACTAAATTTGTTTTTCCCCAACTCTCCTCTCCATGACGGAGCGGTGATTATTAAAGAGGGACGCGTGGCTGCCGCTGGTTGTATGCTACCTCTCTCTCAGGGGGAATATTCTTACACACACGGTACGCGTCACCGCGCTGCCTTAGGTATTACCGAAGAAACAGATGCGATCGCTATCGTGATTTCCGAAGAAAGAGGAGCTATCTCTCTTAGTCATAACGGTAAACTACTTGAAAACATAAACGAAGAAGATTTAGAGAAAAAACTACTTGAACTATTAAAGGAAACGCCATAAGAATGCCCAATATTCTTTCCAAAAACCTACCCCTTAAATTACTGGCTATTGTTGCGGCTGTTTTTCTGTGGTTTTACGTGATCAATGAAGGTTACGAAGTTGGTTTTGTTGATGCCGAGATACCAATTGAAACTTACAATTTAGCTGAAGATCTAGCGGTAGCTAGTGAACTGGGCACTGCTAAAATTAAAGTACGAGCGCCCGCTCAAAGCTGGTCAAAAATATCCTCCGAGAACATTACTGCTTTTGTTGACTTAAAAGGCATCCGCAAAGGGATTTTCTCCAAAGAAGTAAAGGTATCAGTTGATGATCCTTCTATCACCATTCTCGACGTCGATCCCGAAAAAATCGGTGTCACTCTCGAAGAGCTACAAACCCTGAGCAAAGAAATAGAAGTTGAGACAACCGGTAACGTAAATGAAGCTTATGAAACTCAAGATCCTACTGTCAGCCCCAATAAAGTAGAGATCAAAGGATCCCAAACCAGCATCGAGAAAGTTAACAAGATAGTGGCACCCGTCACTCTCAACGGCGAAATGACAGAAATTAAAACTCAAGTGGAATTAGAAGCTCGCGACAGTAATAACCAAAAAATTACCAATTTAGTCATCATTCCTAAAATTGCTGAGATCACTATCCCAATTAGAAAGCAAAACGAAATAAAAACGGTTGGTATTAAAGCAAATATTATCGGCAACCCGGCTAGTGGTTACTGGGTCAAGGAAACAACCATTACTCCCAATTCGGTGGCGGTGCAGGGGAATGCTGATACTATTAGCGATTTATCATATTTGAACACCCAAAAAATAGATATATCCAATATTACTACTACGACCGAAAAAAGTATTGCCCTCGATTTGCCAAATGAGGTAACAACAATAGACACCAACCAAGTTACAGTCAAAATCGAGGTAGAAGCACAAACTATCAGTAAGACAGCAACCGCTACCCCCCGCTATACTGGTCTAGCAGCTGATTTGCGAGTGGCTTTAGCTTCACCGAGTACAGTTTCGGTACAAGTCACAGGACCGGCTCCTAAGCTCAATGCCCTCAAAGAAGGAGAGATTGCTGCTACTATTAATCTGAGTGGTAAAAGTTCGGGCAGCTACACCATGCCTATCTCAAATAATATGATTTCTCTACCAACTGACATTTCTTTGAAGAGTCTTGACACTAAGGAAATTCAGATTATTATACAGGGAAAATAATCAACAGAGCAATCAATCAGATAATTGAATAGAATGAAGGGAATCAAGGCTAAGATAAAACGTTATTCCAAAATGTCGCTTACAGCAGTGGTAGCTGGTTTTTTTGGCGCCATTTTGATTACTGTGTTGGCCTTATTTGTCCGACGACGGAAAAAGAAAAAATAATTTTAGATTGCCGAATATATCGCCCCTGCTAGTCAGGGGCTTTTTGGATAAAAAAATCTTCTTCTTATATATCTTAATTTTCTTTCCCCTCTCGAATCCAGGTGACTGCTACTACCGTTGTTGCTACCACTAGCAACGCCAGTAAAGCTATCCAATAAAGAGTAGTACTGTCCGTTTTTGTCGTTCCACTTTGTTTCTCGGCACTATTAACTACAAAGCGAGCAATCTCTACTTTCTCGCTCAAATCACCCTCCAAATCCTGTGACTGCGCCAACACTTTGTGCTCGCCTGGCTCAAACGTCTGCGGATTGACAGCTACTTCCCAAATACCGTCTTTGTCAGCGGTAGTAGTTGTCTTCAAATTTATTTCACTGTGGATGAAAATTGTGACTTTGTGGCCAGCACCTGTCTTGCCCCGCAAAGCTAGATCCTCGCCCAGATCTACCGAATATTTTTTGCTAAAATCATCCACTCGGGCTGAACCAATATGAGTGATAGTAGGTGGTGATACCTGATCTTCCTCGGTTTCGCTGAGAACTTCCAGCGGAGTAACCGCCACTGTGTCTGGCTTGCTTTCTTCTTGCGAGGAAGTGATGACAGTGGGGGTACCGCCATAATAATCTGAGGTTGTAGTTGTAGTCACCGTTTTCACACCCTCTTCTTCCGTTTCGGTTATTTCCGGGCTAGCAGCAAAGTAGCCAAAATTCACCCCATCTTTTGCTTGGTCATCACTTGCTAGCTCAACTACCTTGGCGCTGGCACTAGTGGTTAATTGATATCCCGCTGGAACACTACTCACCACCAAATAACGCTTGGCTGATAAACCACCAAAGCTATAATCGCCGTTGGCGTCGGTAGTGCTAGTGGTGACATAAAAGTCAGAATCTTCATCTAAAGCTTCATTATCATTAGAATCTTCATAAAGTTTTACCTTAACGCCAACCAATCCACTTTCGTCAGCATCACGGCTGCCATTTTGGCTACCATCCTCCCAAACTAAGCCTCTGATCTTACCAGTCGGCTCGCTTTCTATTAAAGCATCCTCAGCTAAGCTCACCCCAAAGTCAATATTAGAATACTCTTGTCCCTCTTCTATCTTTATTATTTGTGGATTATTGTCAGTGGTTACCGTCGAATCCGTAGCCGGCAAAGTAGATTTCTCTAATTGAACAATGTAGGTATCGGCCGATAGGTTGTTATAAACATAGCGGCCAGATGAGTCGGTCTCAACTTCCTTGGTTAAAGTATCGCTACTTGTTTCTAATGATCCGCTATCATCAGTATCCTGATAAAGTTTTATCTTGACTTGCTCAACACCTTTTTCATCTTGATCCTTATTTTTGTCACCATTATTATCATACCAAACTATACCCTTTATAGTGCTAGTAGCGAGAGAGGTTGTTTCCTCCTGTACTGGATTAGTTACTTGGTTACTAGCTTGTACCCCAGCACTTTCGCTAAAAACTACATCAGCAACATTAATCACTTTACTGCCTTCTGGGATATTAACTACTTTAACCCGGAAAACTACATAACCACTACTGCCGGGTAAAATATCGCCTAATTTAAACTTTATTTTATTATTGCTATAGTTGACTGCGTCAGAATCATTGGCGTCAGTTTGAGAATTACCATTAAACCCGGCTGAACCTTCAATGTAAGTAGCGCCTGCCGGGATACTGTCGGCAATGTTAAAATTGGTAGCCTTGGCTTTGCCTTTATTGCTGTAGTCAACACGGTAGGTCAGCTCGTCCCCTACTCTCACCTCTTGGCCATCGTCCTTGTAGGGCGAGGGATTTTCCTGGTAGTAGCGAACCACTCCCGCTGCCGCGGCTGCCAAACCACCAATCAGTAAAACGGCGACTAAAGTCTTAGTACGGCCACCTTTCACTTTGGTGGCTACCCCCACACCCCGATCACCGGCTGGCAAATTAGAATCTAAATCATATAAGATAAGCTGGGAGATTGAATTTTTTCTTGGCGCTAGCTGTCGATTGTTGCGACTCATCACTGCACTCAAACGCCGTGGCTCCTTTAACAGTAAAATGAGAATTATTAGCGTTGCCAGGGCTGCCAGTGAATATAAGTACTGGGTAAAATTTCCAGAACTGCTTCCCAAGCCCCCCAAAAGATAAGGCAAGCCGGAACTACTACCTGCATTTTCATTGATCTCAACCGTCTTGGCTACTCCGATGTCCGGATTTTTACCTGTGACGACGACAAAAGTTTGGGTAGCAGACCAACCGCTCTCAGCTCCTTCATCATCCTTAGTCTTTACCCGATAGTAATATTGAAAATTGTCATCCAAGTCTTGCGGAACAGTCAGGCGAGTAACACTTGGCTGGGTAGAAAATATGGTGGCGCTATCGAATTTACTATTATCATCGAGTTGCACCAGATAGCTTAATTTATCAGTCGAGTCGGCTTTATCCGGATCGGAAGCCGCACCCCAATAGATAGTTGGCTTAAGAACTTTAACTTCTCCCCCCTGATGAGGGTTGAACCCGGACTGTGGTGCCTGGGGAGCAATATTATTTTTATCTAAAACAATGCGTTGCACTGATGAATAGCCAGATTGGGCGTTATGATTATCTACTGTCCTTACTCGCCAGTGATATTTAATGCCATCTGATAAATTTTGGAAATTGTCCAACTGACTAATTTGGATCTCAGTTGCTTTGACCCCTGTGGTAGTTGAATCTATTGATTGAAACCCAGCGTTGTCATCTAATTCTACTACATAAGTAAGGCTGTCCTCAGTATCAACATCAGTCGCCTGGCTCCATTTTAGTTTATCTTGATCAGTTAATTTTTTATCGTTCTCCGGCGACAAAGTGGCCGGAGGATTAGGGTAACGGTTATATTCAACCGTCACCTTATCCAGAACTGGCACAGATGCTACTGTTTCAGTACTAAAACTAGCTTTGTATTGCAGATAACGATCAGGGGGAGACTGCACTTTTTCCCCGGCCTTCCCATATTTTTTACTCCAAGCCGACCAATTAGTGCCGTCAGTGGAAGTCCTGGTCTGTAAATTCAATTCTGTACCCGTGGGATTACTACCTGACCAGTTAATTTTTTCAAAACTAGCTACCGGATGTGTACCTAGATCTAAAACTGGCGAGGTATAATTCGACTGGTCGGATAAAAAGGCGATATAATCAATTTGGGTTTTGCCTCTGACTAGAAAGCCATACACTCGATTAATCTTGTTACCTGGTTGCAACTTATCTAAGTCTTTCTCTAAATCTCTGGTTATGGTATACCACTGGCCGTCATTTACGCCCTCAATCTCGTAAGTAAGATAACCCTTATTATTATTGTTGGATACTCCCTCTTTCCCCGGCTTGTATTGAAGATAACGGTGCCCATCAGTGGTAAAAACAGAAACATACAAGCGAAAATCTTTACTAAGATGACGTGCTTTCCATTGGATAGTGTACGGTCCTAAATGGTTAGCTGGATATATAAAACCAGTGCCTACCCCATCGCCCGGGTCAGTGCTAGTTAAATCAATAATGCGACTATTCAATCCCGCATCGAGCACATTGGCTACTGCCCCCGGTGGCTGATTGTCATATACTTTCCAACCGACAGTATCTCCATCTTCAGCGTCTTCATACGTTACTCCATCAACTAATTTCACCTGATCTTTTTTGATTTCCAAGTCAGGATTATCAGTTGAGCCTTGATTAAAATCAGCTTGAGTCGCTTGTTCCCAAGTACCAGCTTCCACTAAAAAAGGGACTAACAATAAAAGTCCCAAGGCAACAGAGATAGTAGCTAAAACCTCCCAAAGACTCCGGCTGGTAAAAATTTTTACTTTTCCCATGTGATTATCTTCGGATTATTCATTATTATATCATTTCATATTGCGAATGTCAAAGAAAGAAGTCAAGATTCTTTCTGCAGCAAAAGATGGCTCAATAAAAATATTTATGTTAAAATTCTCTTTAGTCGACTAATAATACATATGTCTACCACTGAAATAATCATAATCGCAGCTGTTGCCATAGTTGCCTATCTTATTTGGACTAATCGTAGCCGATTGGCTCAAGTGACTAAGGGTTTCGGTTCTCGTACTAGTGTCTTAGATTCGTATTCTCGTGACCTAACCGCCCAAGCTAGAGCAGGCAAGCTCGATCCGGTGATTAACCGTAAAAAAGAAATCACCCGCGTTATCCAAATCCTTTCTCGCCGTACCAAAAACAATCCTATCCTCTTGGGAGAGGCTGGAGTGGGCAAAACCGCCATTGCCGAAGGATTAGCACAGAAGATTGCTCGCGGAGAAATACCAAGTAGTTTAAAAGACAAGCGAGTATTAGCTATTAATGTCAGCGGCATGATCGCCGGAACAAAATATCGTGGTGAATTTGAGGGCCGTCTCAAAAAAATCATGGAGGAAATCAGACAAGCCGGGCGGAAAATAATCCTCTTTATTGATGAGGTGCACGTTCTTCTAGAAGCCAAAGGAGCCGAGGGAGCTATGGATCCGTCTGATATTTTGAAGCCTCCACTCGCCCGCGGAGACTTACAAGCCATCGGCGCCACTACATACCAAGATTACGAGAAGTACATTAAACCAGACGAAAGCCTAGAAAGACGGTTTCAGCCAGTTATTGTCAACCCACCTACTATCAAAATGACAATTGAAATACTCAAAGGTATCGCCTCTGTTTACGAAAAACACCACCGAGTTAAATATATGCCGGAAGCATTAAAAGCTGCAGCTGTACTTTCAGAAAAATATATTAAAAATCGGTTTTTACCAGACAAGGCAATTGATCTAATAGACGAAGCGGCTGCTAAAGTAAGGCTAAAAGCAGTCAATCTCCCTAATCGGATTGAAAAACTAGAAGCAGAAATTATTAGACTCGACCAAATTCATCAAAACGCTACTAGCAAGAGAAAAAAATCTCTCTTAGATAAGAAAAAGGTTACCAGAATGAAAAGGGTGGCTGAACTTAATATAGCCCGTGACAAAGATCAGAATGGAACTGAACTACCACCAGTTAACGCCGATGATATCAGAGACGTTTTGGCGGACTGGATTGGCCAGCCAAAAAACAAAATTACCAAAACTTTACAAATCAAATAAGTCTCCTAAATAAAAAAGCCTGGGGGGAAATATTACCTCTACCCGAGGTATTTTTCCTGTCCAGGCTCGTAGTACTTCCCTTCCCCGTCTTCACAAACGTACTTCTTCCACCACTGGCGACTGTAGTAGGACGCCAGACATGCCAGAAAGGCTGGCGTTGTGAAGACAAAACGCACCCATCCCCCCATCGAGGTTCTTGATAGTTCCATTATTAACCCTTTTCCTCATCGTTTACAGGTGTGAATCCCCCCTCCATCGCCCCCACAAAGAACAAAAGTTCCATGGCTTTCCATCCTACTACAACCATAACACCTGTCAACAGTCTCAAATTACTGCTAACTAGCCCAAATAAACACCTTGCTTTCTTATTTTTTTCATGCTAAACTCTGGTCAGAAAAATGAAAATATTAAGTAATCATCCCTCTGAGCTGTAACTCAATCCTGTATCGAAAGTATCAAAATCTTCAGTCTATAAATTCTTCAATGAAATTACAATTCCCCCATTACTCGCCTTCAAATCTTCTTTGCGGATAATAGATCCGTTGTAATTTCGTGCCCGTTAACAAAGATCCCTCGTCAGATTCTTAGACAGGATCGACTTGTTTGGACAGCTCCAGAGACAGAAAGGTAAATAAAATGACAACAATAGCAGTCGTCGTAATCGCCGTCGTTTTTTTGGTTAGTGGCGGTTTGGTTGGTTATGTGGTACGTAAAAGTATTGCTAACCGCAAAAAAGAAAATGCTGAGGCCAAAGTAGAAAAAATCCTTAGCGATGCTAAAAACAAGAGTAAAGAAATCTTACTGGCCGCGAAAGATGAAGCTCTTAAAGTCATCGAAACAGCTAAAAAGGAGGAGAAAGAGCGGCGCGATAAACTCATCAGTCTAGAGGAACGAGTGAGTACTCGGGAGAAAAATTTTGACCAGAAGCTTGATCAGCTTGAGCAAAGACAAAAACAACTAGATAGTGAAGAAAATAACATCCAAAAAACCAAGCAAGAATTAGGCGAAATCAGAAAAAAGCAAATCGCTACTCTAGAAAAAGTAGCCAAGCTCACCCAAGACAAGGCCAAAGATGTGTTGTTGGAAATGGTGGAAAAGGACATGAAAGACGACATTTTGGCCCGGATGAACAAGCTGAAGAAAATAGGACAAGAGGAGGCGGATAAAAAAGCTCGAGAAATTATCGCGTCTACTATCGATCGCATGGCTGCCAGTCAAGCAGCCGAATCCACGACCACTACTATCAGCCTCCCTTCAGATGAAATGAAGGGTCGTATCATTGGCCGCGAAGGTCGTAATATCAAACGGATCGAGGAGATGACTGGGGCCGAGATTATTGTCGACGACACCCCCCAGGCTATCGTTATTTCCGGTTTTAGTCCCGTTCGCCGGCAGATTGCTAAGCGAGCTTTGGAAACATTAATCGCCGATGGCCGCATCCACCCCACTAAAATTGAAGAAGCTATTAATAAAGCTAAGCAGGAATTAGGCAAAGAAATTAAAGAGACAGGTGAAGAAGCTGTTTTTGATCTCGGTATCGCTGATTTCGAGCCTAAGCTTGTTCAGTTGATTGGCCGACTCAAATTCCGTACTAGTTACGGACAGAACGTACTAATGCACTCGATCGAAGTAGCAAACTTTGCTGCTTTAATAGCCGAAGAGTTGGGCGCCAACGTATCACTGGCTAAAAAAGCTGGCCTACTCCATGATATCGGTAAGGCTGTTGATCATGACGTCGAAGGCACCCATATTGAAATCGGTAAAACCATCTTGAAAAAATTTGGCGTTTCGGAAGATGTTATTCATGCCATGGAATGTCACCACGGTGACTTCGAACCACAAAGTGTGGAAGCTTTCATTGTTAAAGCCGCTGATGGCATTTCTGGTGCTCGTCCCGGAGCACGTAAAGACACTTTCGAGAAGTATATCAAGCGCCTAGAAGACCTAGAAAATATTGCCAACAATATGGATGGGGTAGAAAAAACTTACGCCATTCAGGCCGGACGCGAGATTAGAGTTTTCGTCACGCCAGATAAGGTAGACGACTTAGAAGCCGTCAAACTAGCTAAGAAAATCGCCGAGCAGGTTGAGGCCGAACTAAAATATCCGGGTGAAATTAGAGTAAATGTGATTCGGGAGACACGAGCGATTGAGTATGCGCGGTAATATCTAGTTCAAGATAAGGGGGGGACAATGGTAACCAAAAATCCACTATCTCTGCTCGACGCTGGGCAGCTTGAAGCTGTCACCGCGCGCAATCAACACATATTGTGTTTGGCCGGCGCTGGCTCGGGCAAAACACGGGTGCTCACTACCCGTGTTTTTTATTTGGTCAATAAATTGCGGGTGCGGCCAGAGAATATTTTGGCGATTACTTTTACCAAAAATGCGGCCACCGAAATGGTTGAACGCCTGGGTACACTCGGCATCAACACCGACCAGCTTTGGTGCCGCACTTTTCACAGTGCTTGTTATAAAATCCTGCGGGAGAGTGATGGCGGTAGGCAACTTAACATCATCGACGAAGCTACGCAGGAGCGTGCCCTGAAAAAATGCCTAGCTGACCTCAGTCAGCAAGCGGAGTTTGGTTACCGATTAGCCCAATTTTTAGAAGAAAACAATTGGCCATTATATCTCTTTGCCGGGGAAGTAAACAGAGCCATTCACGAATGTAAAAATTATTCCGTAACGCCAGCGGAGATACACCGCCGCTGTCACCAAATTGAGGACGAAGATATCAAAGAATTTTATCAATTATTTGGCGTGATTTTTGCCACCTACCAGAATTACCTAGCAATAAGACACGAAATGGACTTCTCCGATTTAATTAGTAAGGTTTTAACGACGCTACAGACCGACCGCCGGGCACGAGAAAAATACCAAAACAAATTCAAATACATTCTAGTCGATGAGTTCCAGGACGTTAATCACGGACAGGTGCAGTTACTTGATCTACTCAAGGGTTGCCACAGCAAACTCTTTGCCGTCGGTGACGATTGGCAAGCAATCTACGGCTGGCGAGGCGGGGACGTAAAATATATCTTGCGCTTTAAGAAAAATTATCAGCAAGATTGTCGTCAGATCATCTTACCTTTTAATTATCGCAGCGACGGCAACATCGTCCAGGCCGCCAGTAAGTGTATCGGCCGCAATCACCAGCAGTGTCGCAAGAAAATAAAGTCATTTCACTCCGCCGTCACCAAAATTAAAATTTTCCGGGGAGAAAATGGTGAAAGTTGTCACGCATTTGTGCTAAAGGAGATCGCGGCGCTGATCCAAAGTGGCGCGCAACCAAAAAACATCATGATCCTGGGTAGAAATTGGAAACATGTAGATTTTTTTATCGAGCAATTTTCTAAAAATTCAGTTCCCAAGCTTGTCGAGGAACCAAATTTTGACACCCCGCAAAGTAATCCTTCGACAGGCTCAGGATTTACTAAAAATCCTAATAGTCAAGACATCAATATCACCACCATCCACAGCGCCAAGGGACTGGAATGCGACTTTGTTTTCTTGGTTGGTCTACACCGCGGGCGGGGTGGCTTTCCCAATATCAAAGAGGACCACGAGCTGCGCAAAATAATTAAGGAAACAACTCGCCCGGAGCGCCTAGCGGAAGAACGCCGCTGTTTCTATGTGGCTATCACTAGAGCAAAAAATAAACTATATCTGGTGACGGAGAAAAATAATGAGTCGATTTTCATCAAAGAAGTGCCGCGGCGGTTTTGTGAACATTCTCCCTAGACTCTACCCCCTTCAATAAGGTATAATGCACGTTAAATAATCGGGAGGTCGTTTTTTAAACTAATCTAAAAACTATGCCTCAAGTAGCTCGAGACAAAAAAAACATTCTCTGGTTCCGGGAAATCGGTAATAAAGATGTCGGCCTCGTGGGTGGCAAGAATGCCTCGCTCGGTGAGATGTACAACAACCTCCGGCGCAAAGGCGTCCAAGTGCCAAATGGATTTGCCATCACCGCCCACGCTTATCGTCATTTTCTGGAAAGTGCTGGAATTACTAAAAAGATTGAGAATATTCTTAAAGGACTCGATACCACTAACCTCAAGCAATTAGCCGAGAGGGGTTATCGAGTGCGCGAGACAATCCTCGGGGCTGAGATACCTAAGGATTTAGAAGAAGAGATTTCTCAGGCCTACCACAAATTAAGCAAAGAAGCGAAACGAAGCTATTTAGATGTAGCTGTGCGCAGCTCGGCCACCGCTGAAGATCTGCCCGACGCTTCATTCGCTGGCCAACAAGAGACCTTCTTAAATATTAAGGGTGAATACGAAGTTATTCTCGCTACCAAGCGTTGTATGGCTTCTCTGTTCACTAATCGAGCCATCTCTTACCGTGAAGATAAGGGATTTGATCACTTTGATCTCGCTCTCTCAGTAGTAGTTCAGCGAATGGTGCGCTCTGATGAAGCCGTTTCTGGAGTAATGTTCTCAATCGACACTGAGTCGGGCTTTCAAAACGCCATCCTGATCAACGCTTCCTATGGCCTGGGTGAGATGGTAGTCCAGGGTAAAGTTGACCCCGATGAATTTTATGTCTTCAAGCCGACACTGCTAGAAGGAGTTAGTCTCAAGAAAAAAGCTAAAAAAGGCTTATGGTTTAAATACGCGCCAATTGTCGGCAAGACTCTGGGTTCCAAAAAGATCAAAATGATCTACTCTCCGGAAGGAGCGGAAAGCGTTCGAGAAGTTCCTACTCTACCCAGTGAACAAAAAGTGTTTTGCCTCAAGGAGCGCGATGCTCTTCAGCTCGCCTACTGGGCTTGCCTGATCGAAGATTATTATGGCAAGCCAATGGATATCGAGTGGGCGCTCGATGGTTTAACTGGCGAATTTTACATTGTCCAAGCCCGACCAGAGACAATTCACTCGCAGGACAACAAGAAAATTCTCGAAGAATACAAATTATCAAAGAGGGGAAAAATTATTGCTGAGGGCGTTAGTGTTGGTTCCAAAATTGGTGCTGGTAAAGCCCGGCTAATCAAAAATGCTTCTGAGATTGGTAAATTTAAAAAAGACGAGGTGCTAATTACTGAGATCACTGACCCCGACTGGGAACCAATTATGAAGATAGCTTCGGCCATAGTGACTAACTCGGGTGGACGGACTTCTCACGCTGCTATTGTCTCCCGTGAACTGGGTATACCCTGTGTCGTTGGCACCCAAAACGCTACCCAGACCATTAAATCTGGCCAAGAAATCACTGCTTCTTGCGCCGAGGGTGAGCGAGGCTACGTCTATGAAGGTAAAATACCCTTCAAGATAGATCGCACTGATCTATCCAAGCTTAAACCAACCAAAGTAAAGCTGATGCAGATCGTAGCTGACCCTTCAATGGTGTTCGACTACGCCCAAATTCCTAATTCTGGTGTTGGTCTCGCCCGCGAGGAAATGATTATTCTCAATCATATCAAAATCCATCCCCTCGCCTTGATACATTTCGATAAAGTCAAAGATAGCGAAACCCGCGAGAAAATAAAAGAACTAACCTACGGCTGGAAAAGCCGCGAAGAGTTTTACGTTAAAAAACTGGCGGAGGGTGTTGGCCGGATTGTAGCCGCCTACTGGCCTAATCCCGTAATCGTTCGTTTAGCTGATTTCAAAAGTAACGAGTACGCTAATTTGATTGGCGGTAAATATTTTGAGCCACACGAAGAAAACCCAATGCTTGGTTGGCGCGGCGCTAGTCGATTTTATTCAGAAAAATATAAAGCGGCTTTTGCCCTGGAATGTGAAGCGTTGCGGATCGTGCGCGAAGAAATGGGACTTATGAACATGTGGCTGATGGTACCTTTCTGCCGTACCCCTGAGGAAGGCAAAGAAGTATTGAAACTGATTGATAAATTCGGCCTCAAACGGGGTAGTGGTAAAGATCGTCTAAAGATCATCGCTATGTGTGAAATCCCATCCAATGTGCTACTCGCTGATGAATTCCTGAAAATATTCGATGGTTTCTCGATTGGTTCTAACGACTTGACTCAGCTTACTCTTGGTCTTGATCGAGATTCCAGTCTGGTTGCTCATATTTACGACGAACGTAATCCAGCTATTAAGCAATTGCTGGCTATGGCGATTAAAGCAGCCAAAAAAGCGAAAAAATATATCGGCATCTGTGGCCAAGCTCCGTCTGACTTCCCCGAGATCGCTGAGTTCTTGGTCGATCAAGGCATCGATAGTATGGCTCTTACCCCCGACAGCGTTATGAAGACAATGGTTAATATCTCCAAGTACGAGGAAAAAAAGCGGAAGAAAAAATAGCGAACCCCGGTGCAAAAAGAGCCTACCAATCGGTAGGCTCTTTGTTTAAATAAATATTTTCTTTTGATTAATGACCAACTTGATAAACCAGATGACCAACATAGTGCGAACTTATTATAACTACCAATGCTATCGCCAAATGTTCTGCTACTACTTTCCAGGTTGACTCCTCTTTATTTTGTAAGGCCGTATAATAACTAAAACAAGCAATTAGTAGCAACCCCCAGATTATACTGACAATAATGGCTGGTGTAAGCGATAACAGCAAGACAGGGGCCACAAAACTAAGAGCCACGATTAATTTAGAAAAAAAGGTAGCTAGCGTCGCCTCCCATATTTCTCTAGTACTATGCGCATTCTCCGACTCCTCTGATATATGAATACCAAGCGCATCCGACATCCCATCAGCCAAAGCAATTACCACCACACCGCCAATCACCGCTGCTATCGATTGAGTGCTAGAGCTCAGTCCTACCATTAGACCAAGAGTGGTAATAACTCCTGAAGCTAAACCGAAACCTAAGCCTTTTTTAATTGATGTTTTCATTTATTTCTTATAAATATATTTAACCCAGAGCTTCTTTAAAAACGGCAACGTCAAAGTCGATAGCATAAACGCTGCTGCTGGCACAATTGCGTTAAGCCAAGGTCTTTCGATATCAATCGCCCAGAGATATATCCCGATTGCTAAATAGGTAGAAGTTATCAGAATAATTTTGCGCGAGTAGGAAAGTTCCCAGGCTTTACCCGCTTCTACTTTTTTATTCCTTTGTTTTAGTTCTTCGATTTCTTTTTCAATGTTCATGATTTTTTATTGATAAACTCTAATTTCTTTAACAATTCATGAAACCCTCTAATTAAATCTTGACGCGCGTAGCACTCCGCTGACGTCACCCATAAATAATCTTGATGCTCCGTCGGACTATAAGTAATTTCTACTGGCTCATCCAGCACCGTCCGATAAGTCGGTAGAATCAAAAATATATCATCATAGTCCCAAGTAAAAGCTCCCAGAAATTCTAACCTTTCGGGAGCAACTTTAAAACCTACTTCTTCCTCTATTTCCCTAACTACGGCCAATTTATCGCTTTCCCCAATATCTACCTTGCCTGCTGCTAGCCCCCAGGTATCTCCTTGCGGCTTCTCCGGATGACGATGAAGAATTAAAAACTTACCATCATATTCGATAAAACAAGCCGCGGTACGAACAATTTCCTTGTCGTTTTTAATTGTCAAATCAATAATCTTCTCAAATTCAGCGAAATCCTTATATAAATACCCCGCTAATCCAAACTCCTGAGCCACTTCGATGTTGTCCTGATCATTATCCCAGTACATAATTTCATTTTTCTCGACACCATTTCCTCCCACAGTTTCGTAAACTTTCCGCCAAAAACGCTTATCCGTTTTTTCGCAGCCAATGTCCGCCGAAGAAAAAATTTCAGCAAACAATTTGCCAAACCCCATCTCCTCTCGCAAATACTCTGTGCGATATTTTTCATTGTCAGTAGCTAGATAGCATTTTATGTCTTGCGATTGTAGCTCCTTTATTTTTTCTATCATTTTCTGGTCAACATGATGCTCAGCCTTAAACCAGTATTGCAAAAACTCATCAACTGACCCCGTCCATTTCCACTTGGGCAAAAATGGCTTTAGCTCCTCTTTGATATCAGCTCGACCCACTTTGCAATCAGCAAACACACCATTAAAAAACGGGAGCATCTCGTCCGCTGAGATGCCAAATTCTTTACAATATTGGATGCTGAACATTTCGGATTTGATTACTACCCCATCGGCATCGAAAATTATGTCTTTCACGCTCATATGATATAATTCAATATAATAATCAAAACTATGAACCACATTTTCATTTACATCACTAATCCTAGCAAAACAGTCGCTAAAAAAATAGCGAAAATGCTGTTGCAAAAAAAGCTTATTGCCTGCGCGAACATTTTTCCTATCGATAGTATGTACTGGTGGCAGGGTAAAATAGTCGAAGAAAGAGAATTTACTCTTCTGGGCAAAACAGCAGACAAGTATTTTCCTGCTATCAAAAGAGAAATAAAAGCCATTCACCCCTATAAAATCCCTTGCATCACTAAAATAGCGGCTGAACCTAACCAAAAATACCAAAAATGGCTCTCTGGCCAACTAGAAAAGCCCTAGCCAAACCTTATTTTTTATGCTATAATAAAGCAAATTTCGCAAATACAATTCCATTTATAAAAATTAAAACAAAAAACAACTCCAGATGCTTCTAGATATTAAAAAACTCAAAATAAGTTTAGTTGAGAAGGGTTTAATTAATTCCCACGATTTTGATGTGCTTGTAGCCAAAGCAACCAAAGAAAAAAAGGAGATTACTGACATATTGCTGTCAGAAAACATCGTTACTGAAGAAAATTTATACCAAGAATTATCCCGCCAAATTAAAATACCTTTCGTTGATTTGTCAAAAACTATTATCCGTAAGGATATCTTGTTTCAAATTCCGGAATTAATCGCTAAAAAGCATGAAATTATTGCTTTTTCCGAAGACGAAACTGGTCTCGGGGTCGCCATGACCAATCCCGAAGATTTACAGACAATAGAGTCCATCAAAAAAAAGGTTGGTAAACACATCGAGCCTTATGTAGCCAGTAAAGGTGATATTTTTTCGGCTCTCAAACAATATCGTCGCGGACTACGCCAAGAGTTCAAAGATATTATTGATCAAAGTTTGGCCATTTCACGGACTGCAAGTGACGATGACCTAGAAAAACTAGCAGAAAATCTCCCTATTGTCCGAATCGTTAATACTTTGATTGACCATGCTATTTTACAAAACGCCAGCGATATCCACATCGAGCCTCTGGAAAAGAATGTGATCATCAGATTCCGGATAGACGGCATTTTACATGACGTTATTGTTCTACCTAAAGAAATTCTAGCCGGAATTGTCGCGCGTATTAAGGTACTAGCTAATTTAAAAATTGACGAACACCGTCTACCGCAAGACGGACGTTTCAAGATAGAAAAAGATGAACAGAAAATTTCTTTCCGGGTTTCTATTATCCCAATATTCGACGGCGAGAAAGTGGTAACCCGCCTCTTGGTCGAATCAGGGCGTATTTTATCTTTAGAAGAGCTGGGCTTTCAGAGTTCTGCCCTTGCGATAACCAAAAGAAACGTTAACAAGCCAAACGGCCTTATCTTAGTTACTGGTCCGACTGGTTCTGGTAAAACCACCACTCTCTACTCGATCATGAATATGCTCAATACGACCGAAGTTAATATTGCCACTATCGAAGATCCCATCGAATATCGAATGCCTCGTATCAACCAAAGTCAGGTTAAGCCTAAAATCGGTTTTACTTTCTCCACCGGACTGCGGTCTCTAGTGCGTCAAGATCCAGATATTATTATGGTCGGTGAAATCCGCGACGAAGAGACAGTTGAAATGGCTATTCATTCAGCCCTAACTGGTCATTTAGTTCTCTCTACTCTACACACCATGAGTGCTGCCGGGGCTCCTCCTCGTTTGATCGATATGAAAGCCAAGCCTTTTCTGGTAGCTTCTACTTTGAATCTAATTATCGCTCAACGATTGGTTCGACGTATTTGTAAAAACTGCCGTGAAGAATACAAACTCGATGCAAAAAAGATCGCCATACTAGAAAAAGAATTTGATATGGAGAAAATAATGCCAGCGTTGTTACAAGAAAAGGTAATTACTGCAAAGAAGCCATTATCTGAACTAACTTTTTACCGGGGCAAGGGCTGTGAGCACTGCAATTTGCAGGGTTACAAGGGACGAACAGGAATTTACGAAACATTAGAAACAACCGAAACTATTAAAGACTTAATTGTAGACTCAGCGCCCACAGAAAAAATTCAAGCTCAGGCTGTGTCCGAAGGGATGATTACTATGCTTCAGGATGGCTTTATCAAAGCTTTATTAGGATTTACTACTATTGACGAAATATTACGAGTCACCAAAGAATAACTAGAAAATGCCTAAATTCACTTACACCGCCCGTGATCAAAAAGGGCAAATAAAAAGGGGGGTGCTAAACGCAAACAATAAAAGTAGCTTGGCGGAAACTCTGCGTGATCAGGGTTTATTGCTAACCCAGGCAGAATCAGACTCAGATGGAAAAAGAAAAACGCATAAAAACACCTCTTCTCTTTTCGGTGGAGTTTCGACTATTGACAAGATAATGTTTACTAAAAATCTGCAGGTGATGATCAAATCGGGACTTTCGATTCTACGCGCCCTTGATATCCTCAATCGCCAAACAGCTAATAAAAAATTCAAAAAAACTATCGGCGACATTCGCCAGAGCGTAGAGAAAGGGACTGAATTAGCTAGCAGTTTAAGATCATACCCCAAAATATTTTCTCCCTTTTTCGTTAGTATGATCAAAGTAGGTGAAGTTAGTGGTAAGCTAGAGGACGTATTGGCCGAACTAGCTACTCAAATGAAAAAAGATCGTGATCTGATGGTTAAGGTGAGAAGTGCCATGATGTACCCCTCGGTAGTTTTAATGACCATGTTTACAGTAATCATTTTAATGCTAGCTTTCGTTCTGCCTAAATTGACTGACATTTTCAAAGACTTCCAGGTAGAATTGCCACTCACTACCAAAATACTAATTGGTTTTTCTGAGTTAATACAATCCTACGGAATATTCGTCTTGCTGGGAGGAATTATTATTATTATCCTATTCGTCCTTTATTCTCGAACCAAGGGTGGAAGAGAGAAAATCCACGCTCTTAACCTACGACTGTTTATTCTTGGTCCCATCCTCAAACAAATTAACCTGGCTCGCTTCTCTCGTACCATGGGCACTCTTTTGCGCAGTGGCATCCCAATTGTTGAAGCTCTTAGCATCACTAGTGACGTTCTTGGAAATGTACATTACAAAAAAGTAATGTCAGATGCTGCCAACAAGATTAAAAAAGGAGTAAAATTAGTCGATATTTTAGAAGAAAGCAAAAAACTATTCCCCCCTCTAACTACTCAGATGGTTATGGTAGGAGAAGAGACCGGCACTTTAGATAATATTCTCGAGGAAGTAGCTGATTTCTATGAGGGCGAATTGACCGAGACAATGAATAATCTCTCCTCTATCCTCGAACCAGTACTAATGGTATTATTAGGGTTGGGAGTAGGTATTGTGGCTGTTTCTATCGTTTCGCCTATTTACTCATTGATGGAAAATTTTTAATAATTTTAAATCTTGTACAAAAACCACCGAGACAAGGGAACAACTCTGATCGAAATTTTAGTAGCCATTACTATTATTGGTATTGTTTTTGTAGCGATCTTCGCCATCTTCCGCATGGTGATCCAAAGCTCTGCCATTAGTGAAGCACGCACCACTGCTACCGGCCTCGCTAACCAGCAAATGGAGATGATCCATAATTTACCCTACAACGATATCGCTACCACTAGCGGTTGGCCGCAGGGTGACATCCCTAGCACCAAAACTGAAGTCCTCAACAACATTACCTTTACTATCAATACTAATGTCAATTACGTTGACAATCCCTTTGATGACACAGTACCCATCGATACTCTAGGAGCCGACTACAAAAAAGTAAAAGTGGAGGTTTCTTGGGATAAATTTTATAGTGGTACGCCCGTTATTTTACACACTGACATTTCATCCCGGGGCATAGAAGAAACCGAACAGCCAGGAGGGGTATTATACATCAAAGTCTTCGACGCTAATAATCAACCGGTAGCCGGAGCTAATATTCAAGTTGTCAACAATGATCTGAGCCTTAATTTTTCTGATACAACCAATAATGCTGGTGAGAGAGTATTTTACGCTCTCACTCCAGATAGTGGAGCCAATTATGAAATTCTGGTGACAAAGGGCGGCTACACTACTGACTATACCTCGGAGATTACTCCCGAAATGCCCGATCCCGATAATCCTCACCGTTCTATCTTTGAAGGACAAGTGGAAACAGCCAGCTTCACAATTGATATTGTTAGCTCACTGACTATTAACACCCAAGACGATAGTGATCCTCCTTCCTCCCTGGCGAATATACCTTTGACCATCACCGGAGAAAGACGTTTAGGTCTAGGCAGTGAAAATGAGTTGGTGCCAAGAAATAAGTTCGAAGGACAACAAACTGATGGCTCAGGGCAGTTAACTTTATCTAATATTGAATGGGATTCATATAACATTACAGAGGAGGATGCCAATTACGATATTGCTGAAATAAACCCTCCCAACCCAACCAATGTCGCCCCCAATGAGAACCTAACTACTATCCTTACTCTAGTCAGTCACGCTGCTCATACTTTGCGTGTAGTTGTATCAGACAACAACGATAATCCTCTTGCCGATACCAGTGTACGCCTTTATGGTAATGGCTTTGATGAGACAAAGCAGACTAGTGCTGTCGGCCAAGTTTTTTTTACCCCTCTACAACAAGCAACCTATAATCTAGAAATAACCAAGTCGGGCTATATCAGTTTTTCCGATACAAGCGAAGTAGAAGAGCAAACCGTTAGAGAAGTAGTAATGGCGACACAATCATGAAGCAGCTTCAACCCACTAAAAATCGATCGGCCGGTTTTACTATTCTCGAGATGATAATAGTATTTGGAGTTTTTGGGGTGGCTCTTGTTGTCACTACTTCCTACTTTTGGATGAGTCTGCGAGTGCAAAACAAAAGCGTTAAGCATATTGTGGCGCAAGACAATGCTCGACGAGCCCTGACTGCCATGGCCGGAGAAATCAGAAGTAATATGTACTCCGACGCTGGTTCTTATCCAATTGAAGTGGCCGAGGGGCAATCGCTTATTTTCTACACCAACATCGATGATGACGTTAACGCCGAAAGGGTGCGCTATTTTCTCGACGGCACTGACCTAAAACGAGGAGTGATTGAACCTTCGGGACAACCGCCAACCTATTCTAGTGTCAATGAACAAATCAATACCCTATCTAGTTACAACGCCAATGGGGTAAATGACATTTTTACCTATTATGATCGTGACTACGACGGGACAACTAGTCCCTTACCTTCCCCGGTAAATAAGAGTAAAATTAGATTGATCAAAATTAATCTTACCATTGACGTTGATAGCAATACCCCACCAGACCCGATCACTGTTACAACCGAAGCCCAACTTAGGAATTTAAAGGACAATCTATAAACAATATGGTACGGCAACCTACTAAAACACAAACCGGTGGCATTCTGGTACTAGTAATAGTATTTTGCGCTGTCTTCATGGCTATCGGCGTTTCCCTGATCCAGATTATGTCACTATTACATAAAGCTTCTTTGAAAAAACAAAATCTAGAACAAGCTTTTCAGGTTGCCGAGGCAGGTATAAATTTCTACAAATGGCGATTGGCACACGAACCAGAAAATTATAGTGGGGGCGGCGCTGACTACGACTACTATAATATCGACGGCAATAAAATAGGGTACTATCATTTAGAAATTGGCGAGCCACCTTTGGGTTCGACGGTGGTGACTGTTACTTCGACCGGATATACCGACAGTGACCCCAACCTCTCTCGTACTCTAGAAGCCCGTTTAGCTGTCCCCTCCCTCTCTGACTACGCTTTTTTGACCAACAGTAACGCCTGGATTGGTGAAAGTGAAGAAATAGTAGGAAGAATGCACTCTAACGGGGGAGTGCGTTTTGACGGTGAATCTGATTCAACTGTAGATAGCCCACTCGAAACGTATATTTGTGGAACAGAGCATGGTTGTAATAACGAAGAGCACGTGGGAGTCTGGGGTACAGGGGAAATTCAAGAATTATGGCGTTTTCCTCCTACCCATCCTATTAACTCTATTGACTTCAACCAAATAATACTTGACCTGGCTGATATGAAAGCAGAAGCACAAGCTGACGGTACCTACTTAGGAGACTCTGGTGAATTTGGTTGGCATCTTGAATTCGACTATAATTCTTCTACTTTCAAAGCCTCAAAGGTGACTCAGGTACACCAGACTTATGGCTGGGACTTTACTGATGGTTGGCAGTGGCGCAATATTGATATCAAATCAGAAACGACAGCCCAACAATATAATTTGCCGGCTAACGGTATTATATTTGTGGAAGACCAGGCCTGGGTAGACGGGGAAATTGACCAAAGGCTGACTGTGGCTTCCGCTAATTTCACTGATCCAAACGTGGAAACTAGTATTATCATTAATGATGATATAGTCTACGACAATAAAGACGGTAGCTCAGCTATGGGATTGATTGCCCAAAAAGACATCCTAGTCCCCTTATACAGTCCCGAGAAACTAGAAGTAGACGCCGCTCTATTGGCCCAAGGTGGTCATTGTTTTCGTTACTATTACCCCGAGAGCTGGTACGGCCAAGATGCTAAGAAAGATCTAATCGAAATTTGGGGAAGTGTTATTACTAATACCATCTGGACTTGGAGTTGGGTTGATTGTGATACTTGTCCAGTAACATCTGGCTATATTGATACCGAAACAACCTATGATCCCTATTTAACTTACGGACCGCCACCGGAGTTCCCTACCAGTGGGGAATATGAGCTTGTTACTTGGCAGGAAGTAAAATAACCTATGTTCAATCCATTTAATAAAAGTAAAAAGGCCTTCGGCTTAGAAATAAGTGACTTTTCTTTAAAAGCTCTCTGGTTCAATCAAAAGAGACAAGGTTTAACTGTGGCCGGATACAACCGCTTGGATCTACCCAAAGGCTTGGTAGTAGAAGGAGAAATTAAAAAAAGTGACGAAGTGGCTAATTTACTGCAACAGTTAGTAGAAGAAGCTAAGCCGCAAAAAATAGCTATTCCCCGCGTTATTAGCTCTCTGCCGGAAAATAAAACTTTCGTGCGCATTATCGAAATTCCTAAAATGACTCAGCAAGAAATATCGGAGGCAGTCCGATGGGAAGCTGAACACCATATTCCTCTGTCAATCAGTGATGTTTATTTAGACTGGCAAATATTATCAGAAAAAGATAGCAAAATAAAGTTACTACTAGCTGCTGCTGATAAGAAATTAGTAGAAGGATACGTGGACACCCTGGAGAAAGCCAAGCTTAGTCCACAAGCCTTGGAATTAGAGGCAGCTGCTGAGGGACGAACCTTGATCAAAGAGAATGAAACTACTAAACAGACTTATCTTATTGTTGATATCGGGGCAACCAAAACAATGTTTAGTATCTTATCATCTGAGGTAATCTACTTTAGCTCTAGTATCACTAAAGTATCAGGGAACTTTTTCACTAAAACAATTGCTGATTGCCTCAACGCCAAAAAAGAAGAGGCGGAAAAAACTAAAGTTGCTTGTTGTAGCCCCCAAATATCTGAGAAAGAGCAAGCTGTCCTCGACGCTATTCATCCCGCCTTTGATGAGTTGGCTAAAGAAATAGAAAAAATAGAACATTATTTTTTCTACAACTTTGACCAGACTAGTGATAAAATAAATGTTATTTTATGCGGTGGCGGAGCTGGACTTTTTGGAATTGCCCCTTATCTTTCTTTGAAACTCAAACAAAAAGTACGGCTAGGTGATCCTTGGCTTAATGTTCCCCTAACTGAACATCCCCCGTTAGCTCTAGCTCAGGCTTTGGGCTATACACAAGTAATTGGTTTAGCTCTACGCGGAATTAGACCAAATGAGTATACGACTCAATTATAGACTATGATTACTATTAATCTCTTACCAAAAAGATTCAAAAGGAGGGCGGATATAGAAAGAATTAACCTATCTATCGTCGCTATGTTAATCTTGCTTTTTGTTATTGTTGGTTTGACTATCGAATTATTATTTGCCACTAAAAAATTCCTTAATGCTAATATTGAAACTTTAGAAAGTCAGCAACAGGCCTATGAAGATTTCTTTACTTCTGATGTCAATAAAGACATCAACGATAAAATAGTAAAAACTAATCAACTAGCTATCCAAGTAGGTAAAATACAGGCCGGCCGAACCAGCTGGTCAGAACTATTGACTGAATTAGCTATCGTCACCCCTCCCGAAATAAAGCTAACCGATATTCAAAGTAATATACTGAATAAATCTATCACCATCTCAGGAAGAGCAGAAACTCGTGACCGACTTTTAGACTACAGTAAAAGTTTAGAAAGCTCCGATTATTTTGCTAGTGTAGACTTGCCTTCCTCCTACCTTAGCAGTCCGACTGATATTTCCTTTGAAATAAAAGCAAATCTGTCTCTAGCTACATCATCAGCTGGAGATTAACAAAGTTATGAAACTCACCAAACAAAAAATATATATTGCGGTTGTGGTTATCGTTGTTGCTTTGATAGCGATAACTGCTTTTCTAGCAGTGCCCCTGGTGCAAGATATTTATTCTCTGACCGCTGATCTCCAACAAAATAGAAACGAACTGGCAGCAGCTGAGGCCAAAGGAAAAAATCTTAAACAGATCAAAGACAACCAGCAGGTAACAGAGACTAACTCCAAAAAACTGGATCAAACACTGATTTCTCGTGATAATACCCTCGATCTTATCTTGCCAATTGAAAAAATTGCTAGTAAAAATAACGTCGAGCAAAAAATTGATATTGTGAATGTGGATCCCGATGAGGGGAAAAAGAGTAACAGCCAGAAAGAGGAGGAAACCAACTATGCCCTAAAGGACATTCCTTACTTGTCGATCAACATCAGCCTAAAAGGAGAATTTAAAAACATCGCTTCCTATATTCTGGACCTGGAAAGTATCGGGGTGTATACCGACATTACCAACATCACCATCAGCGCTCCTAAAGCCACTTCCAGTACCTCTAATAAACCAACGGCTGAAGACGGGAATGCCACTGATGGCCGACTGAATGTCGGTTTACAATTACGAGCTTTTACTAGTGAATAGAATATTTATATGAAACTAAGAGTAGACCAACTGCGTCAATTAAAAAAAGAAATGGTCCCATACTTGAAGGGGCATGTCGAACAAGTGGTTATAGCCAGTATTTTAATTATAGTTGTTATCGGAGCAACCTACAGTTCGTTGCTTTTTTACCGCTTTGCTTTAAGTTCCAAAACAACAACCACCGAAGTCGCTACTAAGATAATAAAGGTGCGAGTGGAAGAAGAAACCCTACAAAAAATTGATGCTGATAAAAAAATTGATCAAGTCTTACAAGAAAAGCTGGAAAAGGCCAGGGATCCTTTCAAATAAACGACTGATCTATAAACAAAAACTACCGGACATACATCGGCCGGTAGTTTTTTATTACCTCAGAGCCACAGCGACGGGGACTAAGCTTGCCAGCTTAGTGATCACTATCTTTGCTATAGCCAAAACCGCGCCAGAGCATTTTTTTGTCTTGAGAAGAAAATGAGAACAAGAAGGTGTCAAATGATTCTAGATAACTTCGTTGAGTTGCGTTCAACTTTAGATAGTCAGTTAAATCATCAACATCAAAATAAAATATATTTTCGCTGCGCCAGCTAGCAGCTTCGCCGTAAGAAAGACTGAAATGCCTTTTGTTAACCAGCAGCTTTCCAGATGTTTTAGAATCGCTAGCTATTAGTAATTTCTTTAAAGATTCAAGTGAAGTGCTGGCTAGTAACTTATCTCCTAAGATAATATAGGAAATATTATCACTTAGGCTCTCGCTAGTGACACTCCGTACCGTCATACCTGCAAAATCCATGTCAGCGAACTGAAAAGCCTCTTTATTGGGTAACAGCTCCTGAGCTTTACTACCATCAGAAAGAATAATCTCCTGAGTGACAGGATAAACTGAACCCAAATAATTAGCTACCGCTTCCTCAACTACTGCCATCTGGGTTTTTACTTGTTCCCCATTTTTAAGTTGAAAAACAAAATCGTAATTAGTCTGACCGTCGCTGTGATCGAGAGCAATCAAATACTCATCGTCGAGATACTTTAACAAATCATCTTGTAAATTAAGGCGAGACTTCTCTTCGATGTTGCGCTGGAAATTATTAAGGTGGAATTCCACCGTTGGACTTTTTTCCGTTAGATCTTGTTTGAATTCCGTTAAATCACCACTGAAATCGTTGCCTGTGATAAATCCAGAAATATCAGTAGGCAAATAATTGATTAATTTTTGGGAAATTCTCTGGCCAGTATGACTATCTTGACGTTGAGCTGTTATATCAAGCAATAAGCCTCCTTCTTTGGCTTCCATGGTAACTAGGGC
Organism: Patescibacteria group bacterium; assembly: GCA_018818965.1. Taxonomy (GTDB): domain Bacteria; phylum Patescibacteriota; class JABMPQ01; order JABMPQ01; family JABMPQ01; genus JABMPQ01. Next base: position 51,701 of record JAHJQX010000024.1, read on the forward strand.
ATCTTGTACATCAGCCAACATCAGCTCCCACAACACTGACATATTATTAGTTGAAGGAATATGGGCTGATAATTGAGTTGGTTGTAAGTAAAGATACAAAAACTTCTCTCGCAAGGTTAAAGGATTAAAATTAGGTAGATTAGTTGATTGCGCCAGAGTGATATATTCCTGTTGGTTAGTTTTAATAACTGCCTGGAGATGACTTTGGCTCTGACTGATAATCAAGTAGTCATCGAGAAATAAGCAATGGACTAGTAAGCTACCGTCCTGGCTATTAATACTAATAATTTCCTCTCCTTGGAAATCCTGGCGAGTAATCTCAGTTCGATAACCGATTTTTCGCAAAGCGTTTTCAGCTGCTGGCTTGTCAAACAAATCAACAATAAACACCCAGTTTTCGGTAGTAACTACTTCCCCGTTTTCGTCATCATTATCGCCGCTAGCAGGGAAATAACTAAAATAAAGATTGCGACCGAGAAATGGCTTAAGGTCGGTAGCAAACTTGACGCCTAGCGGCTCCATTTGTTGGTCAATAAAACTAGTGCCCTTCCTAATTACAGTGTCGTGTTGCTTGGCCAAATCAGCTAGAGGTTTATTTTTCTGCTCATCAGGGAAAAGAATACCGGCGATGTTAATTTGTCCATAAATCAAAGCATCATTCGGTACTAGAGCAGCGGCAGTACTCTGGACAGCAAAAAGTTGCCAATAGAGAAGGCTGCCGATAACCACTAAGCCCAACACCCCAACCAAAACAGCTAGCAATCCTTTGTAAAAATTATACGCTACCGATCTCCCTCTTTTTTTCTCTTCCTTAATCTTCACAACATTTTTAGCAGGCAAGGAGCGCCACCGACTAGAACGATTGCGAATATCATTAACCTGAGGCCCGGATTTAGTCAAATCTTCCTGACTTTTCTTCTTGCGACTATGCCCAACTGTAATTTTAATTTTTTTCTTTCTGCTCATAAATTAATCTTCTTTAACTGATAGGAAGCCTTCGGCCCAGCCGCCTTCATTAGAGCTTTGGCTCAAGAATCCCACTCCCCGTAGTCGTCGATACTCATCCTGGAGCGTATCATATTCTAAATAGTTGAAGTTATCCAACCAGGTGAGAGAGTGAGGCAAATTAAGATACACTAAACGGGTAGCTTTCTCAGAATTAATTTCCTGATAAGTGTTGCGGAAAATTTCATTTTCAGCTAGGACATCTCTCGTCGTACCCTCAGCAGCGTCAACCAAACTACCGAAAGCTTTCGGACCAGTAGCTATAATTATTTTATCTGTTAATACAGCGTAGTAGATATCAACTTTAATGCTGGCTGGCAACTTGGCCAAGCGATAGGGCACATTTTTGTATGTTTGGTCAATAAACCCTACTTGTCCTTCGCCCTCCTTGACTATTTTATCATTAATCTCTCGAACCGCCAATTCTTCAAGTTTCTTCATTTTGTCTTCGGCCTCTTCTCTCTTCTCTCTCGCCAATATTAGTCCAGCTGACAATCCTTTCTCTTCTTTTTCCGGGAAAATAGCAAGTCCATAACGCCCCTCTAGCATAGTAAAAATATCTTTGTCTAAATCTAAGCCAAGCTGCAAAGATATCCCCTTCTTAAGTAGCTCAATCTTAGCTTCACGTTCTTCCTGACTAAGCCCTTCCTCTGAGCTTACCAATAGACGCTCGGCTAGAGATTGAATCTCTTGCCCTTCCCAATAAAAGGCGGTGTTGGCCGGGACACTGTTCGCCAGATCAGGTTTGAAATCTTTCTTCTTTTCATACGATTCATTATCTCCGCCCAACAAGGTAGTCATCTGTATCCCATTGTCCCGAGCCTTAAATACAATACCCATATTAAAACGACTGTCACTGGAAATCTGCCCCAAGAAAGGGATATTTATCTGGTCACTAAGCTCGGTAACTTCTCGTAGGCTTTCTACCAGATCAACAAAGGCAAAAACAGTAAAATCATCACCTTTCAGTTTTCTTTTTATGCGCCGGTAGACTCGGTCAGAGGACAAAGACTTATTGCGCCCGATGACCGTATCAATCATCATTTTAATGCCAGCGGGATCTTCTGAAAATAGCAAGAAATTCTCATAAAAAGCATAAGCCATACCCTCTTGGCTACTTTCAATATAAACAATTTCCGTCCCTCGAAATTCTTCGGTACTGACTACACTGCCTCGCTTTTTGACATTCTCATTGATAGTACCGAGAATATCTTTGGCTTTAACCAAGTTCTTAATTTCAACAACGTGAGCTGATTTATTTTCACGGCTGCTCAATTTTACCTTACTGATAACTAACTTCTCCCCTAGCCATGATTTCAGATCGCCTTCTTCAATTTTTAAGTTGTCTTTGGAGATGCCTCGGAAAAATTGTCCTTCGATGTAACGCTTGAATATTTCCTCATCGCCTAAATTAATTGCTAGTTTATCCAAAGCGTTGTTTTGCTCAGAATTTGGGTTGATATCTATCAGCAAGAAGGTAATCGGGTTCTCAGGGATAAAATTTTCCGGCTTAAGACGTCGAAAAAATTTATAATAAGATATTAGACCCACCACCAACAAAACTGCCACCGTCATTATACCTAAACGCAGCCAGAATTTCTTCTTCTTCCTTTTTATTTCATTTCTACGGCGTTGAGACATAACGCACGATTTTATTTATCAATCAGCGCTAAATTTATCCGACCCATCTCATCAATCTCAATCACTTTAACTTTCACGGTATCTCCCATTTTCACCACATCTTCAACTTTATTAACTCGTTGTTTGGACAATTTTGAGATATGAATCATACCATCTGTGCCTGGGAAAATCTCGACGAAAGCACCAAAATCCATGATGCGAACTACCTTACCAGTATACTCTTCGCCTAATTCAGCTTCTTTAGTTAGATCATCAACCCAAGTTCGAGCTTCCTGCATCTTCTTTTCGTCGACTGAGGTAATAGTCACTGAACCATCATCCTCAATATCAATTTCTACCCCCGTTTTATCAATGATCGCATTGATCATTTTACCACCAGGACCAATTACATCCCGTATTTTCTCCGGATTTATTTTGAAAGTAACTATTCTAGGGGCATATTCTGATAATTCCGGTCGGGGCTTATCAATTACCTTATTCATTGCCTCTAGTAATTCCAGACGAGCCTTCTTGGCCTGAGCAAAGGTATCAGCTACCATATCATCGGTTAAGCCATGCGTTTTAGTATCCATCTGAACAGCTGTGATACCATCTGTGGTACCGGCAACCTTAAAGTCCATGCCACCTACAGTATCTTCTAAGTCTTGCAGGTCAGTCAAAATCTTATAATCACCGTTACCATTTTGCACCAGACCCATCGCTATACCAGCCACAGCTTTCTTGATCGGCACGCCAGCGTCCATCAAAGCTAAAGAAGATCCACAAGTAGAGGCCATTGAAGAAGAACCATTAGAACCTAATACTTCCGATACCAAGCGAATAGTATAAGGAAAATCTTCCTTATCGGGGACAACTGCCTCGAGAGCCTTCTCGGCTAGAGCACCATGTCCGATATCACGTCGGGAAGGACCACGCAGCGGCTGCACTTCGCCAACGCTGAAAGGAGGAAAATTATAGTGATGCATAAAGCGTTTTTTGTATTCCTCTTCCATGCCGTCAATTATCTGCTCTTTGCCAGGAGATCCTAGAGTGGTTATGGTTAAGACCTGTGTCTCACCCCGCATGAAATAACCTGAACCATGAACGCGTGGTAAGGCACCAGCTTCAATATCCAAGGTTCTGATTTCGTCCATTTTACGACCGCCGATTCTTTTTTCATCCTTAAAAACACCTTCGCTAATAAGCCGCTCTAGAGTAGCAAAATAGGTATTTTTGATATTAATTTTTTGCTCCTCACCAAACTCCTCAATTAGCTGTGCCACAATCTCATCGCCCAAATTATAAATAATTTTCTTTCGCTCAGTCTTTTGCTCAGTGAACAAAATGTCGTTTAGCTTAGCTGAAGCTAACTCCTCCACCTTTTGTTTAAGCTTCTCGTCAATTTCGGGAGCTGGCAGGTCTTTTTTCTCTTTGCCGATTTCTTTTTGCGCTTTGGCAATCAAGTCAATTACCTTCTTGACGTGTTTTTTACCAAATTCGACAGCCGTTAAAAATGTCTCTTCGTCTGCTTCCTTGGCGCCAGCTTCTACCATGATTACTTTTCCCTCTCCGGTAACAGCTAGAATAAGGTCTATGATTGATTTCTGACGCGCTGCGAAGGTAGGATTTAATACCAATTCACCATCAACCTGTCCAACCCTGACTGCGGCCATTATCTGAGAAAAAGGGATGTCAGAGATAGTTAAAGCGCAGCTAGCAGCGATTAAAGCCGGAATGTCAGGATCGTTCTCCTCGTCAAAAGACAGGACATCAACAATGACCTGAATATCGTTTCTAATGTGTTGCGGGAACAGAGGTCGCAGAGCACGATCAATTACCCGCGAACTGATGACTGCCTCATCGGATGGACGGCCTTCTTTTTTGATAAAACGAGAGCCTTTGATTTTGCCTGCGGCGTAGAGTTTTTCTTCATAATCAACCATTAGGGGGAAATAATCCACTTCGCCCCGAACATCATCGCTCATGACGACTGTTGCCAGTACTTTAGTATCACCATATTGGACGGTGACCGATCCATTGGTCTGCTGAGCATAACGCCCGCTGCCAATAACTAGTTTCTTTCCTCCAACTTCTGCCTCAAATGTTTTCTCCATGAGAAATTTTTCCTTTCTTGTCCCAGGAGAAAGCGGATATCAAGGAATAGCGGGAAATATCGGCTGATATTTCACAGTAACCCATGATATACTCAATTTTCCTGGAACTGAATTATCAATTAACTTATTAAGAACTTCTTATCCTTCTCCAAATCAATAAAATCATCGGCTTCTTCGATTAACTTGGAAGAAGCACTTTTTTTAAAAGCTACCAACTCTACTTTACAACTCATCGCTCTCTTTAAATGCTGCACCAGCGGAATAAAGTCACCATCACCAGAAACTATTACGACCGTATCAAGCTTAGGGGCAAATTCGATTGTGTCCATCGCGATTCCGATGTCCCAATCACCTTTTTTCGCTCCACCATAGAATATCTGGAGATCTTTAGCTCTCACTTCATAGCCAAATTTTTCTAGAGCGCCGAAAAAGTCCTTTTCTTTCGCAAAAACGTCAGTCTTAATCACATAGGCCACGGCTCGAATTAATTTTCGATCAGCTACTGCTGCTTGTAAGACTTCCTTAAAATTTACTTTCTTTTTATAAAGCGCCCGAGCTGAATAATATAGATTCTGGACATCCACAAACACTCCGATACGCTGCTCTTTATGCTTTGAAGCTATCTGCGACATATAATGCTTATTTCTTCAACCCTAATTTCTTAATTAATTTCTCATATCTCTTTTCATCTTCTCGCTTGAGATAACTGAGTAGTTTCCGCCGCTGATTAACTTTACCTAGTAGGCCACGGCGAGAAGACTCGTCTTTCTTGTGCTTCTTAAGATGTTTAGCCAGATAATCAATTTCCGCACTGAGAATGGCAATTTGCACCTCTGGCGACCCCGTATCGCCTTTCTTAGTAGCGTATTTGACGATCAGATTGTCTTTTTTCTTTTTAGTCAGCATGTTTTTTCGTCCGCGATTTTCCAGTATCCAGTAGAAACAGAAAATAGCCGTTAACTACTCGGCTAAACCAGAAAATCGTAGTTATTTAATATCTAACATCTGCCTGTCAACAGATAGGCTAGTCTATACTAGCACACTAGTTGGATTTAGCAAGGGTTGTCGCTACTGACGATGTGTCGTACAATGTTAGGTGTTAGAGACTGTTTAAAATATTTCTAGTAGTCCTGCCACCTGAAACCCATAACCTATCCCCTCATGCCCCAAAAGGCTAACAACCAGATTAATTCCCTCCTCACCGAATTCCTCGAGTACTGCGAGATTGAAAAAAACCACAGCCAAAAAACGATTAAGAATTACGATCATTATCTGTGTCGTTTTTTAATTTGGGCGGAAATCAATGAGCCGGAACAAATCACTCTCGATTTGATTAGAAAATATCGCATTTATCTCAATCGCCTGCAAGACGATAAAGGTAATAATCTCAAGAAAATCACTCAAAGTTATCACATCATTGCTATTCGTGCCTTCTTGAAGTACCTAGCCAAGCGTGATATCAAAACCTTAGCCTCGGAAAAAATTGAGTTGCCCAAAATTCCAGAGAGAACCGTAGACTTTCTCGATGAATCCGAACTTGAAAGATTACTAGCGACCCCTGACACTTCTGACGCCAGAGGCCTACGCGACAAATCTATCCTGGAGCTACTTTTCAGCACCGGTATGCGTATTTCTGAGCTGGTGTCCGTCAATTGCAATCAGATCGGAGCTAATAAAGACGAACTCACCATTCGCGGGAAAGGCGACAAACCACGCGTGGTTTTTATTTCCCCGGCAGCGAAAAAATGGATTGAGCTATACCTCAAAAAACGACACGATAACTGCCCGGCACTTTTTATCAACTATCCGCGCGGCCAGACTAAGAAAGAAGATCCCAGCAACCCTGACTTTCGCCGCCTCACTCCACGCAGCATCCAGAGAATTATTAGTAAATACGCCAAGCTGGCCGGAATAACTAAAAAAGTGACACCTCATGTCCTGCGTCACTCGATGGCGACTGATTTACTGTCCTCCGGGGCTGACATTCGTTCGGTTCAGGCCATGCTCGGCCATAGCAACATCTCCACTACCCAAATTTACACTCACGTGACGGATAAGGGACTTAAAGAAGTACACCGGGCGTTCCATGGGAAACAAAGGAAGGGTTAACATTTCTTCCCTAAAAATATACACTAAGTAAATCCCTGGAAAAAAGAACGAACCTTTCACATACAAGGAGGCGACATGCCTTTTCTTCTACTCAATGGGAGAAAACCTAGATGGTTGGGCGATCTCATGAGGCTCGCCCAGAAACACGGTTGTGAATGCTGTACAACCGGATCGGAGTATAGAATAGCGGAGGCTCTGACAGGTCTCGCCGGAAATGGCGATGGTTTCGCTGGCATACTGGGGGGAGATGGCAGTATACAGCAATACCTGACGGCTGCCCTACGACGAAACCTGGCAGCCGAACTCACTGTCGCTCCTCTGGGTGGAGGAACGATGGAACAGCTCCTCAACTGGTTGGGTTGGAAAGGCACCCCACCACAAATCGCCAGTCAAGTCATTCAAGCTCACCAGTGGGGTAAACTGCGTACCCGAGAAGTTCCTCTGCTGCAAGTTGAGCATGATGGCAAAGTCCACTACGGATTTATGTTTTTGGTGGGTCCATTGGTTCGCCTGCTCAACAAATATGACCGGGAGGGAAGAAGCGTTTGGCGGGCTTGTGCCACTGCTGGCTGGTCATCTCTGGCAGCCCTTACCGGGTGGCCAAGAAGATATCAGCGGCTAATCCACCCTGCCCAGACAGAAATCACCCTCGATGGTCATCCGCGGGACAACTTTAAAAGTCCAACAATCGTCATCGCTTCCATGTTCGACCGCATGGTCTTTCGCTTCCGGCCTTTTTTGCCCGCAGGCGATAGTCCAGAGTCTGGTAAATTCTTCACCATACTCTCAGACCTGTCACCTTTTGAGATTGTGGCCAGGATCCCCCTCTTTCATCAAGGGCGCGTCCCCGAAAGCTTGCATCTCCTAAATCATCCGGGCAGTAGATTGACTGTAAAGACTGCTGAGAAATTCTGCACTGTCGACGGCGAGCTCATCCCGATCAAGCCTGGTGAGCCAATCACCATCACGATCGGTCCAACTGTCAAACTGGTTGTTCCTTGATCAACACCGAGACTGTCCCCCTCCGGATAGTCTTTTTTTTTATTAAAGAGGATCCCTAAACCCCTTGCGTCTTTCCCTAAACCACGCTAAGGTATTTTTACTGATCAATTTAATTTTCATCATTATGCCAATCACTAAAGCCGCTAAAAAAGCGTTGAGACAATCGAAAAAACGCCAACAGTGCAATATTAGAATCAAAAACCGGATCAAAACAATCACCCGTCAGGTGAATGATTTGATTAAGGCCGGTAAGAAAGTAGAAGCAGAGAAGGCTTTGCAAAAAGCATATTCAGCCCTAGACAAAGCAACCAAAAAGAAAAAGATTAAGAAAAATACCGCGGCGCGGCGCAAGTCACGACTAGCCAGCGCAGTAAATAAAGCGGGAGGTAAAAAAAAGCAAACTAAAACTACCACCCCAAAGACCAAAAAATAATACTTATATTAAAAAACAGCTTGGCCATAGGCTGTTTTTTGTTTTCACTCACCTTTCTAACCACACAACCCCACTACTAATAAATCCAGGCCCAACTGCGGCTCAATTTTACTGGTTTTAATCGCCTCGTCCAAATCTAGCAGCTTACGATAAATCATCTTTAATCCGGCTGAACTATAATTACTCGCCTGCTGAGCTGTTTTCTGAGCAACGAACGGATGCATCTTCGCTTCTTTGGCTATACTGCGTTGGTTACTACCATTTTCTAGCAATTCTTTAACAATCAACAGATTACGAAATTGATAAGTAATCATGCTGAGTAAATAAAGGGCATGTTCACCGGATGACAATTGATCATGCAGCAATTTCAAAGCGTTCTCTCTATCCTTGCGTCCCAAAGCGTCCACAAAATTAAAAATATTAGTATCTAACTTAGCTTTTACTAACTCATCAATATCTTCCGCCGTAATTTCAACGCCTTTCTTATAAGTAACCAACTTGTCTATTTCCTGCGCCATCTGCCAGAGATCATTGCCGACATAGGCGGCTAATTTACTAGCTGTATCGGCAGCAATCTTACCACCTCGGCTAACAACTTCAGCAGCAATCCATTTATTCAAGGCTTGGCCAATTAACAATGTAACTTCCTCCGCCTGACCCTGTTTAGCTAGTAATTTAAATAATTTAGCCCGTTTGTCTGGCACGCCCGCTTCCCAAAAAACTACCACTGAGCTCTCCGGCAAACCCTGACTAAGTAAATCGGCAATCCCTGCCAAGAGACTTTTATTTTTCCCACCCAGAATATTCTCGACTATAATTAGCCTCTTCTCACCCATAAAAGGCGTTGCCTGGACAGCATTTTTCAGTTCGGCCAACTCTACCTGTCTACCATCCAGCTCCTGTAAATTAATGCCGGAAGAATCCTTAGCTAGGAAGTTGGCTTTAAGTTTATTTAGTTTTTGACGCGAACGATAATTGTCCTCGCCGTAGAGAAAGATAAGCATAAAAATTTAGTAAGTTCATTATAGTTGTTCTGCGAACATTGCGAAGTTTGATGAGCCTGAGAATAAAACAACTATAATGAACTTACCCCAACAACTTTCTCAGTGTACCGCAAATCAGTCATGTGAACAATAAAGGCGACGGATACGTCAGCTGATAATCGCCGCGTGAATAAAATCTCCTTCCTCACCCCAGACAGTGCCCAACGCCCAGGTGTAGATTCTATTCTAACTCGTCGCCTTTTTTTCTTTCCCACCCACAACTTCCCTAATTTTGTACAGCAGCTCATCGTAGTCAAAAGGTTTTTCCAGAACGCCTTTTATTATTCCCAGGCGTTTCATTTCCTCTTGAGAGTTTATCACTGAAGAAAGGGGTAGGGCAGAAATAAGAATCACCGGCACCTTTGGCAGTCGATCATCCTGCGACATCTTTTGACAGACTTCCACGCCATTTAGATCTGGCATCATGACATCAAGAACCATCACGTCATAATTATATTTTTTCAGTTTGGCCAGCGCGCCGCGGCCACCATGCGCGACATCAACTCGACACTTAAGCTCATCGGCGACAATTTCTTGAATAATCTCGGCGATGTCTTTATTATTATCCACTATTAAGATTTGCATAATTATTTGTCCTCCGGTAAAACGGCTGATTTAACATTTACTCCTTTAATTTTACCTAACAGCCCAGTGAAAGCACCTAACTGATCAGTATTAGCCCGCATCAGTATGCCAAATAATGAATTCTGCTTTCGCGGATCGGGAACCTGGATTGAGCCCATCATATACCGTTCAAATTTACTCATCACGCTGACAATATCTAGGAAAGCACGTGAACCAGACGGAAAACTTATTAAGATAAATGCCATTCGCGGATATTGAGACATAAAATTTTTTGTTAATAGACGCTCTCACCCAGATAGACAGAAAGTTCTCGCAGAATTAAAAAATCCCGCCGGGGAAACCAAGCGAGACATTAGCCAAATTGAAAATATATTTTGATTGCATTTGTTTGTCCTCGTGATCAGACTTCGCCCGTCATCGACTTATCGCCGGGAAAATCAAGTCCTCGCACTTAGATTTATTTCTTACAGATATTTTAGCGCTAATTTATTTCTGCGCCAGTTAATATTTGGGGATAAAATTGGGATAATTGTTACCTCTAATTAATATTATGATCATAGCACTTCCCGCCGCCAAAGCTATAATGCCAATATTCTCCTTGATATGATTTTCCGCCCACCGCTTTCATTGAGGCTTTCAATATATTTCTTAATTTTGTAATCGGATAACGATTAGCCGTTATATAGCCAAGGCCTTGATAGCTTGAGGGATTATCCCGCCTAGGATCTAGTTTACGCCCAGCTGAGCCATGATTAGAATTACGATTAAATTCGTCAAACCTTGATCCCAGCCAAATTTCTCTAATTGTCCCGTCCTTCATCCTGTAACCTAAAGTGGCATCCAAAACTTTACCTTTATTATGACCAGAAATATTTGCCGCTACATAGGCTCGACTAACATTATTTCTTTTTGCCCAATCAGCCATCGCGTGAGTTGCTTTGTGTGGCCGATATCCATCCTTGACTATAATATGAATATTATTAGCCATTTCCGTGCTAAAACCATTTTCTATTAAATTACCCCGCACGATTTCTTGTAATGTATCTAATTTCTTCACGACGTCAGGGTCGAGCCAAACTTCTTTCGCCTCATAACCTGGCACTGGTTCACCAGTAAAATTCCGCTTTGTAGCATAAACCGGATCGATCACCACCTCGTCTCGTCTCACTTGTGCCCCCCCTTCTAGTAGCGGCCATTTGCCTAAAATGAGGATCCCTATCAACACAACCGGGATGAGCCAACACCTCGCCAGGCTTACCAGCCGCATAGACACCAGTAGCAGCAGCCAAAGCTCCTATAAAACCACGCCGACTGACTCCCTTGGGTCGGCTATTTTGGTTACTTGATTGGCCTGGATCATCATCCAGCGATTTTTCATCTGTTCTTCTTGGATCATTCAAAGCATCAACTTCAAAAGTAAGCTGATCCCCAGCGATATCTTCGCTGTTCTCTCGATCAAGTCCTTCAAGTTCTTCACTATACGACTCAGGTTGAAGATCATCTATAATTTCGTCAATTGGTGGTCTTTCTGGACTCATATGCTTTGTTAGTTATAACTCCCCTGTCCAATATTATATCTAACTGATTGTAGATTGACAAGAAGCATAATATATAATACACTACAGTTATGGTTATTATTTGCTGTCTACAATTCAAAAAAGCAAAGAAAAGCCCAACTTTCCGTTGTGGAGTTTCTTTGTTTAATTTGTAGCTACTAAATAAAGCTTAAATCAAGAATCAGAAACCTCCATAACGGAGGTTTTTTTGTGCACCTTGAAAAAGGAGATGGCGAAAATGGAATGTTCAAAGTGTGGAACTGGCATGAGGCGCATGCTCGACAGAGAGCTCACAACAAAGACTTACCCCTACTGCGGTAGGCCACTACTCGTAAGAGATCTCTACCAATATACATGCAGCTCTTGCGGTCACCAAGAGGTTCGAGGGGAAAACCTCCGACCATATCTGGAATGTCCGAACTGCCCGACTCTGGTCGAAATGGAGCCGCGATATTTCTACATTGACGAAAAGGGGGATCGTCACAACGAGTGTCGCGAAGATTACGACAAACCCCCGACGCTAGCCGAAGTTTACCTGTTTGTCTGCCACCGCTGTGGATGCCAGGAGAAGATGTAGATAAATTACCATCCAAAATACCAGAAAGGAGAATCTGATAAAATGTCCCGAATGCGAAGGTGAGTTGGAACTATGGATGGTCCAGGGATGGTATGCTAGTGGACCATCGCCAAAATGTGGACATCAGTGTCCCACCTGCGACATCAAGCTACTCGAATACACTTCACTGTGCGGAGAGCCGATACTGATAAATATCTCACGGCAAGAACCGAGTGAGCCGATGGGTGAATTTATCACTAGAGAGCTGCAAAAACAGAACGCCAACTGACCTGTACCTTATTTCGTACGTTAAAAGGATCCAATTTAAGATCCTTTTTTTATTTTGGATCAATAACGTCTCAAAACATTCAAGAAATTTTACTCTCAACATCCAAAATCCTTGGCCGCCTGATAACAAAATAAACAAAGTATACCAATAAAATAACTCCTAATAATCCATAACCACTAAATATCGAGAAATGGTCTGAAAAAAAGGCAAAACCTAGGCCGACCAGAATTGAAAATCCATTAAGAAATAGAGATTGAAATGATTCTACCGTCGCCCGGTGTTTTGAGTCGGTGTGATGATGGATATATCCTAAAACAAGCGGTGAAATTATTCCCAAGGCAAAGAAAGCCAGCAATAATGGAATAAGACTTAATAATGATTTTGTGTATAGCGAAAGAAGCACGAAGATAATTGCCAACAAGAGAATCAAAATTAAAGCTGAATTTAACTTGATTTTATTTTTCAATCGATGAGCGACAAATCCACCTGAGCCTTCCAGTAAAAGCCTAATTGAAGTGATTACGCCAAAGAACAATAAGGGTAAACTAATTGCTTGAAAAAATAATTGGCTATACTCATCTAACTCCATTAGGACTGCCCCGGTGATCACGCCATATAGGATTATGAATCTAAGACTTGAGTGGTTAAAAACAAATTTTCCGGCGTCTTTGATATGCTGCCAGTACTCCACTTCCTCAGTCGTCGTGTGAATTTTTGGCTCACGCATGGTTGCCGCGATTAAAAATGCTACGGGAATACTAAATAACGACCACCAATAGACACTTACTAAGCCCGAATAATGAGCAATCGCTCCACCCAAAACAATTGCCAGGCTATTCCCCAAATAATGAATAAATTTTTCCCGACCCAAAAATCTCTCAAAATTATTTTCTTCCTTAATGGTTTTTAGTGAATCATAGATTAAAGCGTTGGCAGTTCCGGATTTAAGTACTACTCCCAAAGCAGCAGTAATTGAGGCAATCGCGAACACCCAAAAATTGTAGGCAAAGATTGGCACCAGAAATTCAAAAAAGGCAAAAAAGGCACCTAGTAGCAATACATTTTTTCTACTCCATCTATCCGCCAATGCTCCCGAGGGAACTTCTAGAACTAACACGATCACAAAAAAGATAATATCCAAGTAAACCATTTGCGTGACCGAAAGTCCCCGCGCTTGCTGGAAAATTCTTTCAACCACATAAGCAAAAATAAAAGCCGAGAAGAAAGTGAATAAATAATACTTCCGCAGGTTGGCTCGTAATTTTTTTATGACTTGGCTATCCATGGCTGATTTGATATTTTCTGAATTGTTTATTTCCACGACTTGGATAATTTAATAATTTTAGTAATAAATTCTTTCTTGGCTTCAGTATAAGCTGCGCGGTCTTCGGCAAATTGTTCGGCCAGTTTTTCTTTGAGAGCGGTATATTCCTCGCGAGCTAACTTATTTTTTCGTAAGTAGTCGCGAAATAATATCGAATCCTGCCAGCCCGATTCGCTGCCCGCCAGCACGATACTAAGGTGGTGCGTTCTGTTTTCTTCTGGCCCCTTGGCAAAAAAATATCTATCAGGAAATTTGTGTCGGTAAGAATACCCTAATCCTCGTAGTGGCTCAATAAATCCTTCGATTATTGAATCATCCAGTGGAGAAACAGCCATCCTGATGTCAATTATTGGTTTGGCGGGAACGCCCGGTATGGCGGTGCTACCAACATGCTCAATGGCGACCATACGATCTTTAAAAGTATCCGCCAGCAATTTCTTTTCTTCGGCAAAAACCAGTGCCCACTCGTCATGCGCGCTAGCCAATTTTACTGTTCCACGTTTGAGACCAAGCATGAATTGTCTTTGGTAATTGATAAATTATATTTGGATGGTGGTTTTAAAAACAATCACTGCCTTCCCCATTATTTTCCCCAATAAGGGTTGTCCATTTTTATCTAAATCCATTATCACCTCTACTAACCCTGCTCGACCCACTGAAAATCCCTGCCTTACTTTGAATTTAAGTTGATTTTTCTCACTTGAGATTAGTTGATGTTTTATTAAATACGCTCCCAATGCTCCTCCTGAACTGCCATTAACGGGATCTTCATTAATCCCCATGGCCGGCCCAAACATTCTAGCATTAATAAAATATTTTGGATCGGGAGTATCTTTAGTAAAGACAAAATAACCATTACAGCCAACTTCTTGGCTAATATCGGTAAGTTTTGCATAATCCGGCTCAATATTTTTTAATTTACCATATGATTTTATACAAATCATTATTTTACTGTGACCAGTGGAAACAATTTGCACTGGCACATTTTCCAAAAGATCATCGGGAGTAATTTTTAAGGCTTCACATATTTTATCGGTAATGTCTTTTCCAAATGGGGTCGCAAATTCTATCTCTCCCTGAGTCATGACAATTTCATAATCATTATCTTCTCTGATTATATCAACTGGCAGGTTTCCTGCTTTGACTTTTTGAATAATCCTGGTAGTAGGCAGATTGTTTTCAATCGCCCGAGCATAATGAGCGGCTATCGTAGCGTGTCCACACATGGGCACTTCTGTCCTGGGAGTGAAAAATCGTACCTGGACATCATGATCAGCCGCATTTGATGGGAAAATAAAAGCAGTTTCTGAATTATTCATTTCTCTGGCGATCATTTGCATGTCAGATTCTTTAAGACCCTCAGCATTTGTAATAACGCCAGCTGGATTACCAGTAAATTTTTCAGTTGTGAAGGAGTCGATTTGGTATAAATTGTATTTTTTCATTTTATAACTTAGTCGCATTATTTCTCGAAAGATTAACCCAAATCATCACTTTTTACAAACATAGAATATAGGTGATTTAAAAGAATTAAAACTCTTCGACAATGAAGCTTCCATTCCCTCGGCATCTTTGCTAGACAACTCACTCATTCTTTTGCGCATTTCAATTTTAAAACCAGCATTTTTTATTTGTGACTCAACTTCTTTCTGACTGGTAAGATGAATAAACTGTTTTCGCCTGGTCCCTCCTTCCGAATAAGGGCGTTTAAAAAATAGATCACCAAAATCCACTTCTTTTACTTTAAATCCCAGCGGCTTCAATAAATATAATTTTATCCACTGGATTAGCCAAAAGAATAAATAATTGCCAGTATAATATCTTTGGTGTGCGACTAAAATAAAATACCCACCTGGCTTCATTGTCCGATGAATTTCCGCCAGAGCCTTTTTGCGATTTTCCTTGCCAGGGATTTGCACCCAGCCATTGTTCGCAAATATAGCCCCAGCAAAATAGTTATCGGGAAACTCAAGGCTAGTAGCGTCACCAACCCGATAATCAATATTTAGATTTTTAGATGAGGCTATCTTTTTTGCGCTGTCGATCATTTTGGGGGTGATATCAACGCCGATAACATCAAATCCCTTTTGTGTTAGCGCTATAGCAGTCCTACCTGACCCACAACCAATATCCAGTATTTTAGTTTCGGGCTTAAAATATTGGCTGACCAATTTTTCTTCGCTTTCCCAAAAACCTCGTCTGGCAATTTCCGCATATCTTTCTTGTGTCCATCTTGAACCGAATTCATCAATACTCTCTTTTTTGATTTGTTCAATTTTGTTCACGGATTAAATATAATTTTTATCCTTCTATTTGGGGATATTTTTGGGATACGGAATTGGAAATACTCCTTTTAAATTCATTACTGTGGGTGAAGTAGTTTTTGCATTCATTTTTGCTATAAAACTGAATTTTTCAATAGCTAGAAGTTCGCTCGTACTCATTTCTGGATGATATTTGTTGACTAAATCAGCTGCTTCTGGAGCAGTGAAATAACAAAGAATATGATTGGCTGCTTCGAGTAAACGCTTCAAAATATCTGTACGATAATACATAGATGTTTGATCTGACAAAACGCAAGACAATTTTTTTTCTTTACTAAGCACTATTTTTTCTAACACTTCTTCATTTATAAAGTTATGAGCTTCATCTAGCCCAAGCGTTCGATTTTCGCCACTAGTAATTTGCAAAAACTGCTTCACTAGATAGATACCAAGATCTCTTGCTCCATCTGTACCTAAAGTTCTGTAGTCAAGTGTGCACAGAAGAAACTTTTGGGCGTCATTCTTCATTTCTTCAAAATCAATTTCTTGTTGGAATTTTTCAACATTTTCTTTAAAAGTGCCCATTCGTGCTTCAAATACCACAACTTTGTCTACCTTGTCCGCCGGAATGTATGTTTGAATATCTTTCACGAGATCACCGTATGGATCAATAAACATACCACCCCGACTATTGTGGATGTCTGAAATTATGATGTCTTCAAGCGTAGCTGACTTGCCCTGCCCTGCACGACCGAATAAATGCATGATTCCAGGACGCTTTTCTAGGGGAAGACAAAAAATTTCTCCATTTTCTCGCACACCAATCGGCGTCAACCCCTCTTTTATAGTACTTGTGCTCATATGAATAAGTTAGTTAATGATTAATTTGTTGGGAAAATGGGGTTTTTGGGTCCACCTTGACCTTATCATCTGGAATACTCGGTGCATGAATAGTAAAATAAATCGTATCTTCCACAAATTCTCCAAGGGTAATATTATTTGTGTCAATAAATAGAAAATCACCAGTTTTCACTTCCACCCGATCTTTATTAATGGTAAAAAAAGCCCTACCTTCCAATATTAACAATATCTCTACTTTTTTCTGATGATAATGACTAGGACAAACATGGCCTGCTTTCTGTTCTTTAAATTGAACCTCGACTTTGTCTGTCTTGCAAGGATGGCCTTCGTCAAAAAAAGATCCAATAAACCAACCTTTTCTATTCTCAAACTCAGAATACCGACCAATAAAATATTTACCGTTCTTTAATTTATTTTCGTCCATAAGCTTTTGCTTAAATTTCTAACCCCCGCAACTCCCCCCAATTATCACCCACCTGCAAATCCACCTTTAGAGCCACATCAAGCTCATAGGCTCCTTCCATTATTTTCTTAACCTCCTGAGCCACTTCCTCCACCTTGTCATGCTTCACTTCAAACACTAACTCGTCATGTACTTGCAAAAGCATCCTCACTTCATTTTGTGTATCTGTGTTAATTCGCCTGTCCCGCAAGCTTGCGGGGTTCAAATCTGTACCAATCTGTGTCATTGCTAGATCCTTGGCCACCTCAATCATCGCTACCTTAATAATATCAGCGCTTGTCCCCTGTACCGGCATATTAATCGCCATCCGCTCGGCTGCCGCCACTTGCGGGCCTTTGCCAGTCAATTCCGGCAAATAACGTCGTCGTCCCAACAAAGTTTCGACATAACCCTTCTCCCGGGCAAACTTTATCGTCTCATCAATGTATTTCTGTAAAGCGGGAAAACTAGCAAAGTAATTATCAATAAATTTCTTCGCTTCGGCTCGACTAATATCTAACCGTTGCGCCAAGCCAAACGCTCCCATGCCATACAACACGCCAAAATTCACCGTCTTAGCCATCCGTCGTTCGCTTTTATCAATCGCTCCAATGTCTTTTTTAAAAATAATAGCCGCCGTAGCCGCGTGAATGTCCTGATCCTGGGCAAAAGCAGCCAGCAAGTTCTTATCCTGCGCAATGTGCGCCACTACCCGCAAATCGATCTGCGAATAATCGACCGAAAGTAACGTCCAACCTGCCTCGCCGGCAGGCAGGCTCGATTCCGCCACAAAAGCTTGTCGAATCTGCCGTCCCACCTGTGTCCGCACGGGGATATTTTGCAGATTAGGATCCGAGGAAGATAGTCGCCCGGTGGCCGTTACTGTTTGATTAAAGCTAGTGTGTACTCGGCCAGTTTTGGCGTTGACTAGCTTTGGCAAAGCATCAAGGTAGGTATTTTTTAACTTCACCAACTCTCGATATTGCTCGATCAAGGGGACAATCTTGTGTTTTCCTTTAATTTTAGCCAACTCAGGAGCCGCCGTAGAATAGCCAGTGGTTGTTTTTTTGACGCCCTCGGCTGATATCTTGAGCTGCGCGAATAATATTTTCGACAGCTGCTGGGTAGAATTAATATTGAAAGCTTTCGTGTCAGCTTTTTCGTAGATTTTAGCCGTCAAACCTTCCACTTTCTTGCTAACTGATTGCGATAGCTTCTTTAGAACAGCCACATCAATTTTAATCCCGTGCATTTCCATCTGGGCTAGCACCAATACCAGCGGCATTTCCATATCATGAAATAAACTAGCTATTTTTTTATTTTTGGCGAGCTCTTTGGCAAATAATTTCTTTAGTCGCCAAGTAAAATCGGCATCTTCGCAAGCATAAAAGCAAAATTTATCCTGATCAACGTCCGCCAGTGACTGCACCGACTTATTTTTCCCGCCCGAGAGCTCCTCGTACTTCATCGTTTCGTAGCCAAATTCCGCAAAGGCCAAATCGTCCAAGTTATGTCGGCGCGAACCAGTGTTGAGTAAATACGAAGCAATCATAGTGTCAAAATCGATCCCGGCTACTTCAATTCCAAAATTGCGCAAAACAATATAATCATATTTAGCATTGTGAGCCGTCTTTTTTATTTTCCCGTCAGTCAGGACAACACGAATTTTCTTGGCCAGGGGGGAATTCATCATCTCAGTTGTAACAAAATACGCCTCACCTTCCTGCCAAGAAAATGAAGCGCCTAGCAACTCCGCTTCCATCGCATTTTTGCTGGTCGTCTCAGTATCAAAGGCAAATTCACGCACTGACGCCAACTTTCTGGCAAAATCGGCTAGCTTTGGCTGATCGTCGACTAAAATATATTTAGCATCTGTTTTCTGACTCGCCTCTTCTTTGGCTTCACCTAAGGCAAATAGACCAATTTGTTCTTTTTGCTCAATTGGCTTGCTCTCTGGCAAACGTGCGAGAAGTGATTTGAATCCTAACTCTTGAAATAGCTTTACCATTTTACCCCGATCAAAATCCTTAAGCTCACATTTTGTTAAGTCGAAATCAAGCGGTACATTGGTGACGATCGTCCCCAGCTTTTTGCTCAAAATAGCCTGCTCTTTGTTATCTTTTAGTTTCTGAACAACGCCTTTAGCTCCTCGCAATCCCTCGATTCCCAACTCCCAATCAGCCGCTTCTAGTTTCCCATACAAATTCTCTAGACTACCAAATTCTTTAAGCAAAATCGTAGCTGATTTCTCGCCAATGCCCGGCACACCCGGAATATTATCCGAAGCATCACCACGTAGACCTTTATAATCAATTAGTTGCTCTGGCGTTAGCTCGTAGCGCTCCTTCACGCCAGCCTCGTTATAGATAACCGTGTCCTGCACGCCTTTGCGCAAAGTGTAGACGCTAGTGTCATCATCAACTAGCTGCAGCGCATCCATGTCCCCCGTGACGATCACGTTATCAATTCCCACTTTTTTAGAAAGCGTACCAATAATGTCATCTGCCTCATAACCCTTGAGTTCGAAAACAGGAATATTAAAAGTCTCGACGATCTGATGCACTAACGGGATTTGCTGGTAGAGTTCGTCCGGCGCTTTTTTGCGCGTCGCCTTATATTCTTTGTACAGCTTATGTCGAAAGGTCGGCGCCTTTTTATCAAAAGCTACCGCGATGTGGGTCGGGTTGAGATCCTTGATCGCCTTAAGCAAAACGCTAGTAAAGCCAAAAGCAGCATTTACCAGCTCGCCTTTTTGAGTAGTAAGTGGCGGCACAGCGTGAAAAGCCCGGTGAATAAGCGCATTACCGTCGATCAAAACCAGTTTTCGCTTGGATTTTTTAGGCATATTAGATTGATTATAACAAAAAAAGGGGCGTCTAAATAGAGCACGCTCCCTTTCCTCCAATTTTTGAATAAACTTCCCCGAGCTTACACTCGGGGTTTTACCCTAATACGAGCAAGCTCGTCCGCCTACTGGCGGAATCAACTGCATCCCTCGAGCTTACGCTCGGGGAATTAAGTTAGGAAACTATTAAATTTTAAAATCCGTCCGCGGATCCATGGTGTTTCTAATCAATTTTCTCTGCTCGTCAATGTCTGGCGGCCAATCGAAAGTATATAATTTCTTTCCGCGCGCTTCCTGCAAAATTTCCGCCGCCGGCCGCCAATCCTGATTCAATTTCTTATGCAGGTCTCGATACGCGTAAGCTTTCATGTGAAAATATTTTTCTTTTCTTTCTTCAAAATTAAGCGCCTGGAATTTCTGGAACATCGCCACCGCTATTTCTTCCAGTTCTTTAACAATCGGGATTAATTTATGTGGAGCACTCTTTAGCCCATCAATTTCTAAGCCATAGTATTGCAAATTATTGATCAAGTCTCCTATATAAACAGCATGAGAAGCAGAATCGACTGTCATTTTTATATCTTTATAGATATAAAAAATGCGGATAGAGTCGCAAGATAGCTCAGTTGTCTCCGACCAAAGCTCCGGGCACTTTATGTTGTTAAACTCCTTAATAACTAGGATATGATCTTCCCCATGTTTCTCATCAGCACGATACGGTCCATAATTATCATAGACAATACTAGGATGCATATCAGAATACATGGCGTGACCGAGATGATAACAGGCATTGGTCGTCCTCCCTAAGGTTCTAGCGATGGTTGGTGTAGCCAGTTTTAGCTTAGTGGTAATATTATCGGTCTCTTCTGGGGTATGAATAATGTTTTTTGACTTACAATAAAGATCTTCCAAACAATAATTACGTAAAAGTGAAAAATAAAAGGCAAAGATTTTTTCTTTTTCTCGGCGGGATACATTCGCATAACCAGCAAGCCAAAGATCAAAGCCTTTCATGCCACGCAACTGACTAGCAGTAGGAAAAAGTTTGGCGATCTCTTGCGACTGTAATCCGGCTTTCTGGCAATCATCGATCATTTGCAAAATACGTTTAGTCCAGGTATTGGCGATCAAGGGATCATAAGCTGCCCAACTAATAGTATTATCAAAAGTATCAAAATCCATAGCACTCCAAGCCTCTGTGAAGATATCTAAAAAATTATCGATTTCTCTATTCAGATTCATCTTAGTTAGTTAATAAATATTTTTGATATAACATTTCTAATTCACGCAATAAATCTCGCCTTTATCTCCATCAACTTTCACCATCATTCCATCCTTTAATTTCTTCGTCGCCTCTTTGGTGTTTACCACGCAAGGAATACCAAGTTCACGGCTAACAATAGAGGGATGAGAAACAATCCCCCCAATATCACAAACTATCGCGCCAGCTCGAGCAATCATCGCTACCATTGTCGGGTCAGTGATTCTGGTCACTAAAATATCGCCTCTATTGAATTTCCTAGAGTCTTGGCTGCCTTTGATGATTTTTACCTTTCCTTGGGCTATTCCCTGACTTGCGGGAATGCCTTTGAGAAATAATTTTCCGGCCATATTTTTAAATATTTAAAATGAGAATTTGATAAAAAATGGGAGAGTAAAGTGATGTTGCCATCGCTCTACTCTCCGAGTCCAACAAAGAGAGCGTCTAGACGAGGGTAAGGTCGGGACGGTAGTCGCGGGCGTGAATCTTCATCCCAGTTGCCCATTCATACCAGAGGATCACCCCACCATTCTTGGTGGGCGCCCAGCTCTCATCAAACTCACCGAGCTGCTTGCCCTCCACGAGAAGTCCGTGCACCAGCGTGACGATCTCAAAGTGAGAGGTCAGGATGCGGGTGCCGCCACCAAGCCGGAAGAGATCCTCGATAAATCCGAGAACCCGTCCCTTGAAGCTCTGGGGCGTGTCGGAGATGACAACGCGCTGCCAGCGGGGGTCGCCATTGAGCCACTGAGCGAGAAAGGGGTCGCCAACCTCGCAAAGCGCGCGATGAATCACCTCATACTCGTACTGAGGGTAATCAATCGCAGCATGGCAACGGAAGGGGGGCCACTTGCCAGACTCCTCGTGGTAGCCCTCGCAGATGAAGAGTCCCGTATCGGGTCCTCTCGCCTGGTGGGAACCGATGATCTCGGCGATCTCGACTCCCGCCTTGGCCAGTGCTGCACCCTGCTCCCTGGAGATCCGCACGCCCGTGCTATTGAGCGCGAACATGCAGTCCGGCTCGAGACGGGAGTAGTTGCGCGCGTAAGCAATCATCTGAACCTGCTTAGCGGGCACGCCCTCAGCCAACAGCCGAGCGATCAGCGGACCCATAAAGTAGTCTCCGTGCCGCTCAACCATGATCACATTCTGGTTCGCACCAATCACATCCATGACCGTCTTCATCGTGTTTCTCCTTGTTGGTTGTTATTGAAAGTTGCTTTCTGTTTGAACCACTCGACACTATAACACATCCACAATATATGTCAATACTATTTGACTAATACCTTGATATTTAAGGCTTAATTATAAGCTTAATTCGCCATAGCTATATATAATGTCAATTATATTGACAAATTTTATCAGGTATGATAAGCTTGTAATAGAAGAAAAATATGAACATCAACACCGCTTTGCAAAAAATTGGCCTGGATAATAAAGAAAGGCAAGTCTATCTTGCCCTCTTGAAATTGGGGTCTGGAACTGTAAAATCCATCGCCGCCGAAGCCAAATTAAAACGCCCTCATGTCTATAATGTCTTGGAAGATCTGGAAAAAAAGAGCCTCATTTCTCGCTCCCCTGACTCTCAGAAGGCCCTCTACCACGCTGAGCATCCTCGCCAACTCTTGCGAGAGCTCAATAAGTCCAAGCAAGCTATTACTGATATTTTACCAGAACTGGCCAGCGTCTTCGGTCAACATAAAGCCAAACCGCGCGTAAGATTACTTGAAGGAGTGCGCGGCATGGAACAAATTTATGAAGAAATCCTTAGTCACGATAAAATAGACATCATTGGAAATATAAAAAATGTTAAACCCCTTTTCCCTAAGATGGTCGAGAAAGCGACTAAAATTGCAACTGGCAAAAAGCAAGTATTCGTTAGAGATCTAATGACCAAGGACGCAGAGGGACTAGAATATGCCCGTCAAACGCTCAAAGACAATCATCTTATTCGTTTCATACCCCCAAATTTAAACTTTGCCATGGATTGCTCAATTTACGGCGACACGGTGGCGATGTTTTCTTTACGAGAAAATCTTTTTGTCCTAGTAATCGAAAACAAGGACATTACTGATTCTTTTCGCTCACTATATGAATTGGCTTGGGCAGCCGGAGAAGAATATACAAAAAAACCGCTGAGCAATCCTGGGTAGAATCGCCCGAGCGGTTTAACTATCTGACAAGGAACACTAGCGTCCCAACAGCCGGCGTGTTTTCTCTCCAGCTGAGTGTGCCTGCAGCGGAGTTGGGTCATGACCGAGCGACACCCGTACCAGATCCTCGGGAATGCCCAGGCTGCACAGGATAGCTCGCAGTCCTTCGCCAACGGCAGCATAGATCGGCTCGATGAAAGTCGTCTGATCCCCGAAAGAGTTGGAGATCCACCCCACGTCCTTGGCGGCCATCTGGTCGACGATGTCACCTGCCTGCTGGAAATCACCGCCAGTCCGGAATGAAACGATTCCGCCGCAGCTATCCAAATCCATGCCTCGAATGCAGGCATAGTCGGGATGACTCGGCAAACCGGGGTAAATAGCAATGTCCTCGCCCAGACCCCGAGCGAATTGGAGAGCGTTCTCCGAGTGCTTCTGCAGCCTGTCTTCCACCCAGCCAATCCGCTTCAGCAGCAACTTGGCCGCTTCGGGATGAGGAATGGCTCCGGTCAGCTTACGGATGAACTCCAGACCTTGGTGCAACTGGGTGATGAAAGGCAGGGGGATATCCATCCAAGGTGGAAGCTCCCGCTCGAGCATGATGACTGAGCCACCCCGTTCATCGTTGAAGCCACAGATGTACTTAGTCAGCGCTGCAACAACAATGTCCACCTCGCAAGTCTCAAGCAGCCAGCGTGTGAACAGCTTGTTCTCGCGGTTTCTCAAGCCGGCAGTGAGGGTGTCGTCAGCGATGACCAAAGCCTCCGGGCAATTGGCGCGAGTCAGCTTAACCACCGCGGCCACATCAGCCACCCGCAGCAAGGGGTTGCTGATCGGCTCAAAGAAGATAGCGCTGGCGTCCGAGTTCCCCCGCAGTGTTTTCTCCAGCCCTTCCAGGTCGTTGAAGTCGGTGAAGACCGTTTTCCCTCCAAGCATGGGTGCCAGAAACTTGAGGAAGGCCCAGATGCCACCGAAGATGTTGCCGGCCACCACCACCTTGCGTCCACCAGTGACGAAGGGCAGGAGCACTCCCGTCACCGCCGAGCGGCCGAGGGTACCGTAGGGCAGGCAGTGCACCTGGCGACCACCGATCGAAGTGGTACCCACCAGATTCTCGATCAATGCCTGAGATAATTGACCCAGTTCAGGGTAGCCACTAGAAATATAGCCACCGCCAGCCACAGCCATCTCGGCCACAGAGCCGAAAGACTGGGCATTTAGTGTGCGCGACATGATAGTCCTCCTTTGCACGTTGTAATGTTCGATCAATTACAATTCCACTACTACTCCGCCCTGGCGGAATAATCTGTCGAATCACAATTAAAAAAGAGCCAACTATGGCTCTTCTCTTGTCTCTCTTAAATTGTAATAGAGAATATTAAACCATAATTATTTGGCTTCCTCCGTCGGCGTTGAGACATTCCATAAAACCTCGAAAAACATCTGCATCATCTTGGCAATTTCCGCATCTTCGATCACTACGCCAATTTCATTCTGGTAAGAGATCAAAGCCACTCGGTTGCCATAGATACGCACGCCAGTGGTAATATCATATTCGGCGGGAATAAAGCGACTTTCCCGGTTTTCTTCCTGGTCATGTTTAACATGCTCCAGCGACCAGGGAATTTTATCCAGAATAACCCGGGTATGTATGCCAGCGGTCGCTTTTCGTTTCACATACCCCTCGGCAAAATTAAGCATGGTCTGTGAATACGTTTTGGTCGGGACGATATGACAATAGTCCTCACCTACTTCCAAAGCCTCCTGGATAATCTGCCGAATTCCTTCTAAGCCAGCATAAAACCGTATCCGCGGCACTTTGCCACTGCGTTCGAACAGAGATTTTAGTTCCGGCAAGACAGTCTTAACATTGGCTTCAGTTTCTTCCAGATGACGCTTTCTGTCTTCGATCCCAACTAACAATTTACCCGGGCTCTCCGGGACAAAAGTTAGCTTTTTGTCCTTTTTGGTTGTGCCTACTAGACCTTTTTTTATTAGCTCGTCAAGCACTACATAGACAGTAGCTCGCTTGATGCCTGACTTCTTGGCGATCTCCGAGGCCAGAGCCGATCCTAGTTCTAAACTGGCAACATATACCTTAGCTTCTTTGTCGCTCAACCCACTTTGTTGTAAAGATCTTTCTACTGAGTCCATTTTGTTATTTCCCTTCTGGGATATAACAGCCTGCTGATCAGAACAAACCATTATATGCCAGTTTAATTATTTGTCAATACTAACTAACACTTTAACTAACTATTTCCACTTAATATTATATATCAGCCTTTATCTGTTGTCAATGGTTAACAACAAAATAGCGATTTAACATTGACTAAAGCCTAAATATGGCTAGAATGGAGGCGCTATGAAGAATGAGACTATAAAAAGCCAGTGGCGACAGTTCGCCCAGCAGTGGGCACTCTATGGACCACCGCAAAGACCATCTCGATCAGAAGTTGGTGTTTTTAGTCAGTTACTTAAAGATTTACCCGCTCATAGCAAGGGACTAGTACTCGGCTCCACCCCCGAATTAAGAGATTTGCTGCATGATCATGGCCTAGAGGTGACCGTAGTCGATATTCAACCGCTGGTAATAAAAATCTTGCGGGATTTTATGGAGAATAAAGACCGGAGCGAAAACGAGGTAGAGGCTAGTTGGCTCGACACTCCTTTTGTCAGCCAGAAGTTTAATGTTATCGTCGGTGATTGGATTTTTGGCAATGTACCCTTCGCTGAACAAGACAATCTAACCAAAGAAATTCACCGCATCTTGAAAAACGATGGTTATTTTATTCATCGCCATCATTATTTCTATCAACCACGGAAAAAAATCACTGACATCTTATCAGAATATGGAGATCTAAAAAAAATAAATGAAAACTGGCTGGTTTTTGATTTGGTGTTACTCTCTACTACTCCGCAAAACAGCTATGTACAAAGTCCGCGGGTAGTTAAGGAAGAGCTCCAACATCATATTAAAAAATCAGCTAAAGAAAACAGGGTTCTTTTACAAAAATACCACGATATTTTTCACCAGCAACTTCCCCGTGACGATAAACTGTGGTGGTACGGTCCACGCGCCGGAATGGAAGCAATTTATCAGAAGTATTTTGACATCGCTGCTGTAAAATACGGTAACGATCACAAATTTACTGATATTTGCCCGATATATTTTCTCAAAAAGAAGTAGGCTTTACTAAAAAGACATTTTGCTATTAAATGTATAGTTCATCCTGCTCGTTGGAGCTATACAGATTTCGTCCCGATTTACGCGCTAAAGAATAAAAAATGCCGAAAAAGCTAAATTTCGTTGTTACCAATCACGAAGTATGTATTTGGCCGCTTCATATGTTGGGCGAAATGCTGGCTTATCATTATCAGGAGATATATGGCCAGAATTTTACGGGAAGATTAATCGGCGAATGGCAAAATAGAACAAATCGCTGGGCACTTGACCCAGAGAGTAATCGCCAACTTGCTAAGACTACCTTAGATCGAGTAATCACTGACCGAGGCTGGACCAAACAAATTGTCGCCGCAATACCTCAAGCTTGCTCACGGATATTGGAATTCACGAACTCAGTTTTCTGGGAAGATTTTTCGCAAAAATCTAACAGGGATATCTGGAAGTTATACCAACATTTTCAGCCAGAGTACATTAAAATGTACACTTACGCCTGGCTCCCCAACGCCCTAGAGGGAGTGGACAGTGCTTTCACCCAACTTCTCCAAAATTATTTACTAGAGAAGTTAGATTCAACTGACAATGTTGGTAAATACTTAAGTATTTTAACCACCCCCACTCAGGATTCGGCGCGCCGGAAAGAAGAAAAAGAATTTTTATGTCTGCTCAATAAGATCCAGAAAGATAAAAAAGCTTACCAACTACTTAGTAAAAAATCATCCTCCATTGAAGTAAAATTAGCTCAGATCACACCAACAATCAGCGAATTAATCACTGCTCACTGGCATAAATACCGCTGGATTCCGTTTGACTATGATGGACCAGCCTGGGATATAAGAGAAGTCTGTACCCGCCTGCAAGAAGCGATCAAAAATAAAGTTGATCCGGCGATCCAAATTAAAACCTGGAAACAAGAACGGAAGACAATTGATCAGCAGCGGAAAAAAATAGCCCGCGAAATTGAATTAGGTAGAGATAAAAAATATTCATATCTGTTTGCCTTGGCGCGTGAGCTAATGTACCTAAAAGACTACCGCAAAGACGTTTTATATTTATCCTATTACCGTATGGATAAATTAATTCAGGAAATTGGTCGCCGCTTATCTTTGACGCCTATCCAAGTAAAATATATCCTACCAACCGAGATGGAAGACGCCCTGATGGAAAATAATTTTTCTGTTACTGAATTAAATAAAAGAATCAGATATTCAGTTATAGTGTACAGTAAAGACGGTCCGGAACTTTTTACCGGTCCGGAAGCTAAGAAAATTGTTGCGCGCCGGGTGAGAACTGACAAAAAAGTTTCTCCAGTCGAGTGGATAGAAGGAGAGACGGCTTGTCCAGGTCAAGCTCGTGGTACAGTGAGATTAATTTTCACTGCAGCCGATTTACCAAAAATGCAGCCAGGTGATATTTTGGTTTCTCCAGCCACCAATCCCAACTTACTACCGGCGATGAAAAAAGCGGGAGCAATCATTACCGATAAAGGTGGTATCACTAGCCACGCTGCTATTATCTCTCGAGAATTAAAAATACCTTGTATAACAGGAACAAAGATCGCCACCGAGGTGTTAAAAGACGGTGACAAGGTAAAAGTAAACGCTGATCAGGGAACAATTACTCGGCTGATGCTAAAGCCTAAAAAAATTAAGGTAAGAAGTTAGATAAATTACTACTCCCAATACCCCACCGCCACATCCACTCCACCGCGGAACTTAGTATCGTAGGCAAAGAAGTTAGTGCGGGTGAAAGCAGTGCCGTCGTACTCAAAAGCTCTCACTTGTGGTCCGCCAGTTGCTCCTGCTCCTGTTACCACCTCTGCCCTACTATCGCCATCGATGTCGGCCATATCCAACCGCGCGCCCACGGTAAACTCACCATACGCTTTCCATTCGGCATATAGAGTATGCTCCATATTATAACGATAGACCTTGCACCAAGCTTGTTCAGTCTGTTGGCAAACTCCAATATCAGCTTTGCCATCATTGTCAATATCACCCGCAGCGACATCAATGCCTCCGTGGTAGTTAGGATGAAAAGCGAAAAATTGAATAGCTTTGCGCGTACCATCAGCTTCGTAGACGCGAATGTGAGGGCCGCCGCCGGGGCCAGCGCCCACAATTACTTCCGCCTGGCCATCGTAGTCAATATCGCCCATGGCCACTGAGGCTCCACACTCGGCATCATCATATGCATTCCATTCACCGAGGACTGTTTTTTCATTGTTGTATCGGTAGACTTTGACCCAAGCGTGACCGTCTTGTTCCTGTGACACAGTGATCTCATCCTTGCCATCTCCATCTGTATCGCCAGTGGCGACATTAATGCCGGTGCGAGAATTGGGATGAAAAGGCCAAATCTCAATGCCCCGCGGAGTCCCATCACCTTCAAACACCCGCACCTGGGGACCGCCACCAGCTTTGGGAGCCGTGATAATTTCATCCTCACCGTCCCCATCGATATCACCAGTAGCCACGTTAATACCACCATGAAAATCTTCCGGATAAGGAAATAGTTTATTGGGATTAGCCTGAGCTTCTCCTTCTAAATTAAAGGCTCGCACGTGGGGGCCTCCCCCTCGCCCAGCACCAGTGACAACGGAGAGATAATTATTTACTGACTCATCTGTCCGCGCTTCAAATTTCTCTTCCATTTTTTCCCACAATTCAGTCCGCGAACCATCATAGCCTAAGGCCCAAATCCCAATGCCAGCTAAGTTCTGGTTATTGACTAAATCATACTTAGAACCCAAACTCTCGGTATCGTCATACCAGGCTTGATGATAGTTACCATACTGATAGAAGGGAGTATAAGAATCGCTGTCCCACTGGCGACCACGGGTGGCAGCCTCGCCAGCTGCTTCCGCGTATGTCTTGGCCGAGCCACGACTAGTAGTATTAGCAGGAACACTGTTGCTTGATACTTCCCAATCATAGCCGTAGTAAGGAACACCCAATAATATTTTACCCGGATCAACGTCTTCCAAATATGTTTCGATTGTATTAGTAACGTTGTAAGAGCTGTTGCTCCATTTACCATCAGTCGCCAGTGGAGCCACCGGTCCCGCTTGCGATGAGCCAGCATAGTGATAATCGTAGCCCATGATCATTAGGGCATCGACAGCTGCTCCCAATCGAGCATAATCATACGAATTCCACCAATCTACCGCTGGCATATCGATCGACACATGCGAACCGGGGATTTGAGTGTGAAAAGTATTAGCTAAATCAGTCATAAAAGTAACAAAATTATCACGCTGTGGTTCTAATACATATTCAAAATCAATATTTACCCCATCTCCCCCTCCCTTTTGTACTTCCGTCACCAGATTATTAATAGCTCGGCTGCGGGCGGTGGAATTGCTTAATAGAGCTGAGACTTCGCTACTAGTAAAATTGCGAGCCACCAAGACTACTTTCACTCCATTCTGGTGAGCTTTATTGACTAGCCCGTAGTGCGGCCATTCGTGAGTGTCAGTAATATCGCCATTAGTTTCAATCTTGGCTCCAAAGTAGGCAACATGGCTGAGAAGATCATAGCGATAGTTTTCATAAGAATTTGTCATCCAGTAAGGGTGAAACCCAAAAACATCTCTGTTGATGGTTACGGCCGATTGCTGAGCTAGAGGAGTTATCTCTCCTCCACTGGCTGACTGGTTTTCAAATTCAGTTGTTGGCTGATATCCCTGATATTTTTCTGTCTCCAGTTGGTGAATACTAAGCGTCTGATTTATTTCACCGGCTGTCGCTTCAAACTTAGTTGTTAAAAAAACCGACCAGGAAAAGAACAACACCGCGAATACTAAGCATAATGTTTTCATCTTGTAATTATTATCATTTTGTGCTATTATAACATGACTCTATAGAAAATAGCTAATTGTTTTTTAAGCAAAAAAATGTTCAAATCTGTGAAAATCTTAGACACAATTACTTTTAGTCTTGCCCTCTTCCTTTCCCTCAGCCTAACAGCTTCCTCCGCCAACTCCCTCCAACCGGCTAGCACCATCACCTACTCGGAGACAGTAGTAGCTCCCTCGATCA
This sequence comes from Patescibacteria group bacterium, assembly GCA_018818965.1. Classification (GTDB taxonomy): domain Bacteria; phylum Patescibacteriota; class JABMPQ01; order JABMPQ01; family JABMPQ01; genus JABMPQ01. The sequence continues at coordinate 82,384 of JAHJQX010000024.1, forward strand.
GAATAGGCTCTCAGGGTACAGGGGGAGTAACCTACTTTAATGGTAGTATTGTAAATAGTACTACTGGTAGTGGTGGAGTTGATAATCCAGTTACCTTTGGGGATAATGTTCGTATTGATGGTGGTATTCAGAGAGGAACATCAGGGGCTGGTGAC
>JAHJQX010000025.1 GCA_018818965.1 Patescibacteria group bacterium
AAATTTGGATAGAAATTGGAAAATAAAAAAGGCTTTAGTCTATACAACTAAAGCCCAGGGTGCAATTTATTTGGTCGGTACCAAGAAACCCCGCTGGTCATCAACCACCCACTCCAGCGGCTGGCCAGCGGCACACAGTGGGCACTTGTCCGACGTCCAGGACTGCCACTGCTCCTCGCCACCGATCTCCGCCAAGGGAATCACCGACTCGAACTCGGGGATGCCGAGTTGCTCAGCCGTGATCTCACCCCGGTTGAGAATAACGATACCGCCGGTGACCTCACCGCCGCAGCGCCGGATACCACGGATGACGCCCTCACAGGTAGTCGAAGTGGTAGCGACGTCCTCGACGAACACCACCCGCTGGCCCCGTAGCTTGGCAGCGTGGAATGGTTCAAAGCTGACTACCACTCGCTCACCCTGCTTGCGGCGGGGCTGAGAGCGGATCATTAGCCGGCTGGGCATGAAGTCCAGATGTCTCTGAGCCACCAGCGTCGCCAGTTCGACGGTGGCATTGCCTCGCCCGACGATCACCTCGGCCTGCCCGAAAACATCCAGCCCGATGATCCGCATGGAAGCTGCCTCGAGCAAGGCCGGAGTAGCCATCACCGCCCGCCCATCGAAAAAGGCGGAGCCGTGGCGACCGGAGCGCAAGCAGATGTGGGAGTCCAGAATCAGGGCTCCATTTTCTCGGCAAAGTCTCAATAATCTTTCCAACGGAAATTCCTCCTCCCCCTAGTTAAAAAGTGCACTACAAAGACCCTCCAACAACGAACGCTAATTTATACTATAAATAAATGATATTGTCAACTAAAAAGCCGTGATATATCAATCACGGCTCTGAACAAATATTTTGTTCGATTACTAAACTTGGTTATGGAGTCAGTTAGCCCAGAAATTACTCCTTATTCCCGTCCCTCATAAGCCTTCCATCCCGCCTCACGATACTTCTTGGCTTCAGCCGCTGGATCATCCGCCTCGTAAATCCCCCGACCAACAATAATAATATCACTCTCCTGCTCCCCGATCACTTTCTCCGGTGTGTTAAATTGCTGACCGAGATTATCACCTCCGGCTACAAGTTTCACTCCCGGAGTAAAATTGATAAAATTTGGCTCATTCAGCTGCTTTTTCATGGTGATAAAGCCAATTACAAAATCTGGGTTATCTTTAGCCATTTGCAAGGTCTTGGCAGTATACTCGCCGGTCGCTAAATTACCCTCCGAGCTCATCTCCGCCAATAAAAGCAAGCCCCGACCTTTGGGCTCTCCCACTTCTTTGAGACCATCAATAATACCTGGCCCGGGCACGGTATGAGCGTTAACAATATCCGCCCAATCAACAATATGATAAATCCCTTGCGCATACTGCATCTGCACCGTATTGCCAATATCCGCAAATTTACGATCCTCGAAGATCATAAAATTATGCTTTTTCTTCAGTTCTACTATTTTGTTGATCAGCTCCGGAGTAAAGTCAGTGATAATATCAATGTGAGTTTTAACCAGGCAAATCTCTGGGCCAGTTTTATCTAATATATCTAGAAGTTCAGTAGCAGAAGTTACATCTGGCGATACAGCTAGATTGCTTTTTTTCTCCTCCATTAAGCTTAATAGCTTTTTAGCTGTTTGGTTGGGGCACATCTGGGCACGCTCGGCGTAAGTTGGCATATTGGTTTATTTTAATTATTTTTCGCTTTATTCTGCGAAGTTAAGTTAGAATACAAATCCCAGAAATCATAGGTAAAGCAACCTAACACCAACAACACTGCTAAAACAATAAAGGGCGGGGTCAACTGAGGAACACTAATAATACCGATAATGGTGGCGACTGATATGGAAAAGCAGATTATGATTAAAAGAATAAAGGTTGTTATATCAGCCAAAGCCCGATGCTCAGTTGAAAATATATTAGTATTGGCATAACTGAAAGCAAAGTAAGCAAACATTGCCCCTAAGGGAAAAATACTTAAAAGTACAAAAGCATCGACCCCACTTTCGCCCAGTCCTTCCATATAAGGTAGCACCCAAAGAATCAACAGGGTCGTGACCAAGACAACAGTAACATTTTTCAAAATATTCTGCTTGATGATAATCATATTACTTGATTGAATACTCATGTGTTTTATTGTTCGTTCGAGTGATATTGACTGCTCACACTTTCAGGTTTGGAATAAGGTTTATTATCCGTTAATACTACCGGGGTTGGCTGACTATCTTTAATAACCATAATACAGTGAACCAGTAAATAGACATACAAAGCAACCAGGGGGGCTAAAAATGTTCCCAGTCCGTCCAGAGCTGGGCTAATAACCGAATTTTCTACATAGAAAAAGCTATTATCAATACCAAAGGAGGTGGGAGTTAAAGTCGCAAATAGAAAACGAGCTAAGCTGCCAATTACGATCGCATAAAAAGCAGCCTTGGCGTAAACTTTCTTGAAAATAAAAGCAAAAACAAATGGCACTAATAAACCTGCAAACATAATATCAAAAGCAACGGAAATTAACGCTCCCGGCGAAGGAAGAAGAATAGCAAAAATCACCGCACTGCCCGCAACTGGAATCAAAGCTAGACGAGAAAAATAGAGGTGAGATTTCTCCGACTCAACCGAATTATTTTCTCCCCAGCGTAGATCTTTTTTGATATTAAGTAAATTATGAGCCAAAACATTGCCCATACTTAACATCGCCCCATCGATAGTCGATAAAGAGACGCCGATGATCCCACAAGTCAAAAGCAAAACTACTATCGTCGGCATTGTCTCCAAGGCAAAAGCCATTAATACTGGAGTCTCCCCGGCTGGGACAAAATTTAACCATTGCAATAATAGAGGTAGAATAGAAAAAGGAATGCCTAAAATTAAAGTTAAGACACCACCCAGAAAACAAGCTTTGCGTGCCGTGCCAGCTGATTTGGCGGCCAGAACCCGAGCAATAAAATCAATCGCCAGTAAATTACCAAAACCGAGAGCAAAAATGGTAGCCCAGTTAATTAAAGCTCCATCCGCATTTTGGGTCAGTTGAGTTAAGCTAACACCAGAACTGAATATCTCGGAGTTGAAAAGCTGGCCAAAATCGTACTTGTAAATTAGATAGCCAAAAGTTAACAGGCTACCCACCACTAATAAAGCCACTTGGAAAATGTCCGACAAAATATCTGACAAAATACCGCCGCGAATTGAATAAATAACGGCCGCCAAGCAGATTAGCACAACCGATGTCTGATAATTAATATTAAAGAAGAGATTAAGCAAAATGGCGACGGCGGCTAAATTACCGGCCAATAATACACCGAAGCTCAACAACATTAGTAGAGAGGCTAATACTTCAACTGTACGATTATACTTCCGACCAAAAAAATCCGCCAGAGTTAACAATTTAAGCGAATTTAACTTGGGAGCGAAAAACAGTCCCAACAAAAACAAAGACAGAGCCAACCCAATCGGCAAAGCGGCTCCGGCCCAAAAACCGAAATCAAACCCTAGTGACGAATTTCCTAAAGTAGCATTACCATCAATCGACTGTGCCACCAAAGCCAACCCCACCATCAAAAACGACAATCGCCGACCGGCCACGTAGTAGTTTTCTACCTTTCCTTTGACCTTTTTACCCGTTACCCAACCAATAAAAATGGTGACGGCCAAGGAAACAATAATTCCTACTTGGATTAACATTTATCTCTGATACTGCTTATTTCCGCCATAATTTTAGCATGTAGGGCTGGATTTGCCATCACCAAATCCGACCGTCCTGCCTGCCAGGGATTGCCATCGCTGTCAGTTACTTTTGCCCCTGCCTCTTGGCACAACAGCACTGGCGCAAAGTAATCATGATCAACGCCGCCGTTGATTACGTAAAAATCAATTCCGCCCGTCGCAATATAGCATGAGCCTAACATGGTGCTGTAATTACCTAATCTAGCTTTAGTAGTAGTGGCGAAATGTGCCAACACTTTAGCATACAAGTCGGCGTGCGATCGACGATGCGCGCGAGCACAAACCCCAAAAGCGTAATCAATGCCCAGCTGCTTGCTTACTTTTATTTTGCTGCCATTTAGATAAGCGCCCTTGCCCTTTTCCGCGAAAAAGTAGCTATCGGAAATCGGGTTATAAACACCTCCCATAACAGTCTCCCCTCCCCGTCGTAACGCCACCAAGTGACACCAAAACGGAACGCCAGCGGCAAAATTGCGCGAGCCGTCGAGCGGATCAATCACCCAACGGTATTCCGCCTCCGGATTAATTACGTCCTCCTGCTCTTCATCCTGAATACCATGCTCGGGATACTCCCGATAAATTTTCTCAGTAAAAAATTTACTCAGCGCCTTATCGGCTTCCGATACCACATCATCGGGGTCAAGCTTGGTAGCCGCAATATTCACCCCTTTGGTAAAATAATCTGAGGCAATCTCGCCAGCCTCGCGAATTGTTTGTTCTAGGAAAGATTTCATTTACAATTATTTACC
>JAHJQX010000026.1 GCA_018818965.1 Patescibacteria group bacterium
GTTGGATCGGATAACGATTCATGTCAATTACGTTGTCGAGAAAATGGGTGGCAGTTCTGGTAACCCGCTGAAGTCGCCCCCAGTCCACTTCCCGCCGACCGTTGACATCGACTACCATCTTAGAAAGATTAATTGAGCCTAGATTACAGCTTTCGTAAGGCAGGAGCGGCTGCTCGCCACAAGGGTTAGTGCTCTCGATCTCACCGATGTGCGGTGTCGGATTAAATTTATTAATGCGGTCAATGAAAATAACTCCCGGTTCTCCATTTTTCCAAGCCATGGTAACAATGAGATTAAAAACCTTGCGCGCCGATAGTTTTTTAGCAACTTGGCCATCTTGAGGATTAATCAAATCATATTCTTTGTCTTCCTTGGCCGCTTTCATAAATTCGTCAGTAATGGCAACTGAGATGTTAAAGTTAGCTAAAACCCCTTCTTTTTCTTTGCAAACGATAAAATCTAAGATGTCAGGATGATCAACCCGCAGAATACCCATATTGGCGCCACGTCGGGCACCTCCTTGTTTAATCACGTTAGTAGCACTATCAAAGACTTGCATAAAAGAAATTGGTCCGGAAGCTACTCCACCGGTAGTCTTTACTCGACCACCTTGCGGTCGCAGACGAGAAAAGGAAAAGCCAGTGCCACCCCCACTTTGGTGGATCATAGCTGTTTGTTTGATTGTTTCAAAAATCCCCTCTAAATCATCCTCTACCGGTAAAACAAAGCAAGCTGCTAGCTGCTGCAAATCTCGTCCGGCGTTCATCAAGGTTGGTGAATTGGGGACAAATTCCAAATTAGTCATGACGTCATAAAATTCTTGAGCTGTCTTATTAACATCAACGTCCTGATTATAGAGGGTTTTATACAAATTATCAGCGTGGGCAATATTGTGAGCCACTCGCTCAAACATTTCTTTTGGCTTCTCCTTTGGTTCACCATTGGCATCCTTGGCTAAATAACGCTTCTTTAATACTGTCAGCGAATTAACCGACAGCTTGATTTCGGAAGGGAGACCAAGCAGTGCTTGTTTTATTTCCCGCAAACGTTTATGGCGCTGGCGGTAGAGAATATAGGCTTTAGCTGTTTTGGCCTGATCAGTGTTAATCAGAACTTCTTCTACCACATCTTGAATTTGTTCCACCCCCGGAATTTTATTGGCACTAAATTTCTTATTGAGTTCTTTAACCACCTGGTCAGATAATTCTTTAGCCTTACGCTTACTGCCAACGCCAGTCGCCACCATCGCTTTATGGATAGCGGTGGTAATTTTTATTTGCGCAAAAGACACTTCACGTCCGTCACGTTTTTTGATGTGACGGATAATACTTTTGTTTGGTCGGCTGATTTTCCTGGTTTTCTTGACTTTCCCAGTGAGACGAGTCCTTTTGATCTTTTTACTAGTGGGTTTTTTCTCCCGGGGGGTTTTAGAAATCATCGTTTAATTTATCCTGTTATTTATTTTTTATAATAAATTGTTTGTTTGCTCGTTCCGCCGAGGCGAAGTCTTGTTTGCTGCTCGCTTTGGTTGCCCGGGAAATTTTCTGACCCACCCCGACTCGCGTGGTGAGGCAAACCTTTTACTTGCCCTTTTTTAGGTTAGCGGCTTCTTTCTTGAAGCTTTCCGCATTTTTGAACGATTTGTAAACTGAGGCAAAACGCAGATAAGCTACTTCATCTATTTTTTTCAGGTGATCAATCACTAAGTCGCCGATTAACTTACTGGGCACGACTTCCTTTTTCCGATCCTGAATACGCTGTTCCACCGAACTAGCTAGCTTGAAAATATCTTCCTGAGTAACTGGTCTTTTCCCGCAAGCGTAGGTAACTCCAGCAATCAATTTTTCTCGATCGTAGGGTTCAACTTGACCATCCCTTTTTTTCACTGACAGGGTTAACAACTCTAGCTCCTCATGCGTACTAAAACGGAACTTGCACCAACGACAAGACCGACGACGTCTGACAATCATGCCATCACTAGCTAAACGAGAATCAATTACTTTAGTGTCTTTGTGACAAATAGGGCATTTCATGAATAGTTGTGACTTTTGTTTTATTTTACTATATATTGTACGGTGCTTACAATTTTACTACAATATATTGGGTTGTCAAATTTTAGAGAACTGGCTTAAATTGGCGGATAAATAGAAACAGGGCTAAGTCTGTCACGGTGTTGTGGATAATATTAGTTGAACTATGCTTCCAAATAAAAAAGGACTGCTTGATTAACAGTTCTTTTATTAATAAATATGATAATTACACGCTGTTGCTGTTTTCTTTTTCTTTATCTTGTGTCACTTCTTCTTCACCACCGGCTCCCGATTCATTATCACTATTATCTTCATTCTTCACTATTTCAATTTTTTCTCGCAACTCTCTGTAATTGGGTAATTCCTCTACCTTGCTCACTCCCAAATGCTTGAGAAAATCGAACGATGCCTCATAAACTGAAACCCGCGCGTCCTCTTGGCTATCTTTTTTCGTTATCAGCCCTCGTAGTAATAGATTACGAAGGATGTAGATACAATTGACCCCTCGAATCATTTCCACTTCTGCCCGTGTAATCGGGCTGCGGTAAAGAATAATCGTCAATGTCTCCAAAGCTGCCTTGGAAAGATCGCCTTGTAGTTCCTGAATTACTAATTTTTGGACAAAGCCGGCATTGGCCGGTGCTGAAACCAGCTGAGCGCTATCGCGCTTGATAGCCATGCTCAAGCCCCGTTCCTGCTCCCTATATTCCTCGTTTAATTCATTGATAGCCTCTTTTACTTCTTTGGTCTTAGCTTCTAATACCTTAGCTAATTTTTGATACTTTACGGGTTTGCCAGATATAAAAAGCAGGCTTTCAATTTGTGATTTTAGTTTTTTGTCGGACATATAAATGATTATTTATCTTCTTTAATTTTTCTCGTCGCCACCACAATCGAATGTTCTTCTTCCCGTACCCGACTATCAATAACTTCCAGTCCATGTTGAGCAAGTAATGCTTCCAGTTCTTCTATTTTTCTAAAAAGCATTTTATGATCAGGACTTCTCTGGCCTAGATACTTCTCTTGAGGTACGGCAAATACGATTGTGGCATTTTCAGTTGTAATTCTCTTAGCTTCGTTCAAAAATTCCGTCGGATCCTCAAAATGCTCTAGAACATGAGAAGCAACAAATTTGGTAAAATGTCCGTCTGGATAATTGGCTTCTTCGACCGTCTGCCGCGAAAACGTTACTTCTCCACTATCTGGCCTCTGGCCTGCCTTGGCTCTTTTCTGAGCTGTTTTCAAAACTAAATCACTGGGATTAGTATCATGTCCCACTATTTCACAACCAGCCCGGCGCTGCATCCGACCAGCCATATAGCCCATATTACTGCCAACCTCAAGAACCCGGTCATTATCTTGGAGATCCAAAAGATCCAATATCTCTACTGTCTCCAGCCCACGCCCCAGACGCTGGGTGGCTTCCACCTTGGCTGCCGCAACAAACGAACCATAATATCCTCTCTCGCTTGGCATAATTTTTAAACTGATTTCCTAACCTCGATTTCCCCAAAATGTTTATTCTGTACCACCGATACTAAGCGTTGTTTCATTAATTCCAGGAGTGCTAAAAATGACACGATTGCCTCTGATTTATTCTCTGCTCCCGCTAATATACTACTAAACTTACACTGCACCTCTTGCGATATTAAATTCTGAATCTGTATAATCTTTTCTTTGATCGAAACTACCTCTTTTATGGTTTTCCCCCGCAAAGATCTAAACTGATCGAGGGCTGTTACTAAAGAACCAGCTGCTTCTAATAAATCATCGGTCGTGATATCGCCCGGATAAAATGTTCGCCGCATATCAGCATTAATTGGCCGTTCAAAAGCAACCTGACCATTTCCATATAGGGTTTTTATCTTTTCGGCTGCTTCCCGAAAACGCTTGTATTCAACTAATCTAAACTTTAAATCTTCAATACTTTCTTCGTCCTCTTCGTCCACCTGCAACTCTGGTAATAACGTTCTCGATTTAATTAAAATTAACTTAGCCGCTATCACCAGAAAATCAGCCAGCTGCGTCGGATCAATATTGTTAGTTCTTTCTAAGTACTTTAAATACTGATCGGCCACCTGAGCAAGCGACACTTCAGTAATATCTAGCTCCTCCTTCTCGATTAAGTCGAGCAGTAAATCAAGCGGGCCGGCAAATTTTTCTAACTTAACTTTGTACATATAAAAAGTTTTATCCTTTGTTTTCCTACAATGTCTCTATTTCTGATACTGCTTGTCGTAATATTTTTTAAACTCACCTGACTTGATCTTTCCCCACCACCATTTATTATCTTTATACCACTGGATGGTTCGCTTGATTCCCTCGTCAAATTCTACTTCTGCTTGCCAACCTAACTCCTTGATTTTGGCTGTATCTACCGCATACCGCTGATCGTGGCCAGGACGGATGCCTTCTACTGGTTCAATATAGCTTTCATCTTTGTCACACATCTTGATCGCCTGCTTAGTAATTTCTAGATTGGTAATTTCCGGATCATTATTAGCGCCAACATTATATATCTCGCCCAATTCTCCTTTATGTAATACCAAATCGATCGCGCTGCAGTGGTCATCAACGTAGAGCCAGTCACGGATCTGGGTGCCACCATCATAAAGCGGTACTTTCTCGTCTTCTAGTAAATTGGTGACGAAGAGTGGAATAAGCTTCTCCGGATATTGATAGGGGCCATAATTGTTAGTACAACGAGTAATCACTACTGGTAGACCAAAAGTTCGCCGCGCCGCCATTACTTGCAAATCTCCTCCGGCCTTGGAGGCTGAATAAGGAGAAGAGGGATTTAATATATCACTCTCTTGGGAATAGCCAGGCGCTTCAATATCACCGTAGACCTCGTCAGTGCTAATCTGGATAAAGCGCTCAAGCGGCTGCTTAGCGTTTTTCATGGCCTCCAGAAGGGTAAAAGTTCCAAAGACGTCCGTCTGAATAAAATCGCCGGGATTATGGCCAATCGAACGATCAACGTGTGAGTCGGCCGCAAAATTGACAACAACATCGACATCCTTGATATTTTCCGCCACTTTATCATAATCACAGATATCTCCCTGAACAAATTTATAGTTCGGCTGGTCAGCGATATCTTTGAGATTATCTAGATTGCCAGCGTAAGTCAATTTATCATAATTGACAATCTGGTAATCCGGATATTTTTTTAGCAGGTAGCGGATAAAGTTGCTGCCGATAAATCCTGCTCCACCGGTAACTAAAATTTTCATATAATTATTTTAAAGCTTGTTTTATTTTGTCCGCTACCTTTTCATTTTCGCTCTCAGCGTATTCTCTACTCGGCCAGTGCTTCAAGCCATCATTAGACAGCCGCGGGATAACGTGAAAATGCACATGATCAACTTCCTGACCAGCTGCTCTGCCGTTATTTAAGCCTATATTGAAACCGTCTACTCTTAAGCCAGCCATTACGGCCTGACCTATTCTTTTAACCTGCAATATCACTTCTTGAAGTAGATTATCAGATAAATCAACTACTGTCTCATGATGTTCCTTGGGGATTACCAAAGTGTGACCGTAATTAATGGGGTGGATATCTAAAAAAGCCAGCACCGCATCGTCCTCGTAGACTTTGCTGCTAGGAATTTCGCCTTTGATAATTTTACAAAATATGCAATCGGACATTTATTTCACTTTTATTTTATTTAAGATCTCTTGGTTATATTTAAGACCCGCTGCCCATTCTGCTTCGCTAGGGGCAAAGTTTGCGAATGTTTTGTCTTGCCCCTTGTCATATGGCCCTTCCTTTATCTCGTACAACACTGCTATCGGTGACAATGGAATCAACGAATGATAAGTTTTAGGCTTGATTTCCACCCCCGGTTGTCCCTGCTTGGCATCCAAAATAACGTGATTTTTCATCTTCCCAGCGGAAGTATATTCCACTACCACTGCCCTACCCGCTAGAACAATGAATACTTCAACCTTCGGCGGGGTGAGATGAGCATGCGGCTGGGCATAAGTATCGCGGCACATCACATTTAACATCCGTTGCACTCGCTCCTGATAAGTGCGATGAAAGTTATAATTAACTCGCCGTCGCTTACTTGCTCGCGCCCTGTCTTTTAATCTACTAAGCAAATTTCCATCAATCGGTAGTAGCATTTCCTATTACTTAAAGCCTATTTATTCTTCCCCCAATCATAGCCAATCTTCGGATCATCATAGGGCAGTCGTTCCTCGTCTGGACTCTCAACATTGTATGGCTCGGTGGTGTGATAGAAAAGGGATACTGGCTTGTCACCCAGCACTTTATAACCATGCGCTACTCCCACCGGGATCAATACTAGCTGCGGATTGCTCTCATCAGTAATAATCGTCTGCGTTTCGCTCTTAGTCTCTGAATCCTCGCGCAAGTCGTGGAGGACTATTTCTGCTTTACCACTAGCCACAAACCAAAGATCATCTTGCTTCTGATGCCAGTGGAACGCCTTAATCGTACCCGGATGAGCAACGGTAAAGATAGATTGGCCAAACTTGCTCATTAGGCCTTCATCGGCGCGCAATACCTCCATCAGATGCCCGGGCTTTTCCATCGGGTCATCAGTGTCAGAAATATCTTGGTGGATCTTTAACTCCTTAATTTTTACGCCTTGGATCATGATTTTATTATTAATTGTTTTTAATTATAGCGAGAAAAGTGGGCTGATACAAGATGAGATTTTGCCTACATCTGTCCTAACAATGAAAATACTTTGCTCTCTTACAATTATCCCCAGAAATTTCTGGATCTTAACAAATTATCAACGAATAATATATTGAGGTTGATCGATTGCTATGTTAATTTACTAAAGCGAGCGTAAAAGATAACTAAAAGAAGAGGACAAAAATGGATCGAGGAACAAAAGGTGAGTTTATCAAGACCAGAAGCGAGCTTGCCCGAACCAGGGCTGAAATTTCCGAAACTAACCAGAAAATGGATAGCGAATTTATTAAAACCAATCAAAAAATGGACTCTGGATTTGAGAAAGTAGATGAAAGATTAAACAAAATAGACAAGGGATTTGAAAATCTCGCAACTATGATTAAAGCCGGCTTTGATAATGTTGTGACCAAAGATCAACTAAAAGAAGAACTGACCGTTGAACTCAACAAGCATCGACTGAAAACGCAAGATTTCATCGAGGATAAGATTGCCGACCTAAAAGGCGAGTTAGTGTTGCTGACCAGAGGAGTGGATAACAAACTGTTTTGTATGGTAGATAAACTAGGCCAGAAGAAAATATTAGGCAAAGGCGATACTGACAAACTTGCTAGCATGGAGTCATTTCCCCGGACGGTAGCTTGAATAAAGTAAATTCCGCTGCTAAATAAAAAACCACCACCACTGTTGAGTGGTTTTTTGGAGGATTAGAATTTATCTCTCCACCCTTCGTCTGACTGGATTTACAGCTGGCTGACTGTAACCATTTTAGCGAACCCTGTTCTGACTTAGGTGAGCGAAATGACTATAGTCGGTCAGCTATGAACCCACAAAAAAAGAAGCCACATAGTAGCGTGGCTTCCTTCTGGAAGATAGATCCTGAAAATTTTGTCAGAATTTACCTCCTCAATTGGTGACCCCTGTAATTAGAGGTCACCTATGAAGAGATAGTCTTAGGACTTTTGTAAACTTTCGGCTAGAGACAGGCTTTTGGCTTGAGCGGCTGGGACTTCTTGATAAAGCTCTAGTGTCTTTTTAACAATATCTTCCCAGTTATAATTGACGCTAACGTATTTCTTAGCTTTCTGTCCCACTTCCTTAACCAGCTCGGCATTAGCAAGTAATAGTTCCAATTTGTACTGCAAATCCTCGACATTACCTGAAGCAAACATGTAGCCATAACCGGCAAAAGCTTCTACATTCTCTGGGATATCGCTAACTAACACTGCCTTGCCATATTTCATAGCTTCCAAAACAGTTATCGGCAAACCTTCCGCCTCCGAAGGATGAGCATAAAGATAAGCATTCTGGAACAGTTGGGCTAATGTTTTCCCCGACTGAAAGCCGGTAAAAACAATATCGTCATTTTTCTCCGCCATATCTTTAAGTTCTTTGACATACTGGTCGGTGTAAACAGAATCACCGACAATCGCCAATTTCAATCCCTTAAGACTCTCGGGATTAGCTGCTTTAAGCTTATCGAAAGCCTCAATAAGATAATGAATGCCTTTATGTCGCACCAAGCGCGCGCAAGTCATGATGTACTTGCCTGGCTTTAAGCCAAACTTATTGAGTGTCTCCGAACCAGAGTATTCTTTGATCATCACTCCGTTAGGAATCCGTTCAGCCGTCGGAGAATTATACTGCTCTACGCATACTTTCTTAATAGAGTTGGAAACCGTAATGGTCTGGTGTGGGAATTTAGCCGTTGCCCATTCACCAAAGCGCAAATATAGCTTGGCTAGAAGACTCCACTTTTGGTGAAACTGATCACGACAGTGAAAAGTAGTCATTATCTTAGTCTTTCTTTTTAAAAGACGTGGTAACCAAGCTAAAGTCGATGGACCAACACCATGATAATGAATCACGTCAAAGCCACGACGGAGAGCATCAAGAGTGGCCAAGAAAGAATGAGTGATGGCCTCTAAATTTTTAGTTTTCAGTGCAGGTAGGTAGATTAAATTAACGCCCTGGTATTTGCTCTCGTTATAGCCAGTATAATGCTTACGCGAATAGACGTAGACTTCATTATCAAGCTTAGCTAAACGAGTAGCTAATTCCTCAACGTGGCGCTCTACCCCACCACCTTTGGCCGGGATACCTTTTTGTCCAATAAAAGCTATTTTCATATTTTTAGTTAAGGTTTCGTTATGCAATTTATTCTGTAAAACGTCAAATCATATCATATATTTAAATTTATGTCAAGGGGTTTTGGTTATATTTTTCAAGAAAATAAAAAAGTGGCATAAATACCACTTTTAGGCTTTAAATAAAGCAACTAATCTAGACTGTTTCTCAAGCTAGTTGCCTATTTGTCCACATCCCTTTGAATTAGAGCGGGAATTCTCCTGAGCCCTTCCGCAAAATTTCTGGTGGATCACAAGTAAGATCAACAACAGTAGAGGGCTGATTAGGCAGCAGATCGCCTAGATCTACTAACAGATCCGGTTGAGAATCACGTCCGCTAAATTCCTCCACTAAATCTTGAATCGAATAGATAGCCTTACTACCGGAAATATTGGCGCTGGTAGCTGTTAACGGAAAACTAACTTTGGACATTATTTCATGGATTAAAGAAAAACTCGGTATTCTCACCCCTATCGTGTTACCGCCGCCGCTTACTAGACCGGGAATTATTTCTTTTTTTGGTAAAACAAAAGTAAAAGGACCGGGTAAATATTTCTGGGCAATTTTCAGTTCCCTCTCTCCTATCTTCGCAACCTCGCCTAGCATAATTAGATCACGCACTATCACTGATAAGGGCTTATTAGCTGGTCTTTGTTTAATGGCAAGGATTTTCCTGACTGCTTCTTCATTATAAGCATTGGCGCACAAGCCATAGGAAGTATCAGTGGGCAAAACAACCACCTTACCTCCTTTTAGTTGATCGACAGCAGCAGCAATCTTGGATTTATCCAGTACGCTTTTATCTATTTTAACTATTTTCATTTATTGTTCTGGCGGGCAATCTGATCAGCCCTAGCTAGGTCAGCTTGACTGTTAATGCCAATAATATTCTTATAATCCTTAGTAATGACCGAGACCACCTTTTGCCCCTGCTCACTCAATATCCCTATGACATCGGTTAAATAATATTCCTCCTGTTTATTACCAGCACTGACTTTTTTCAAGGCGGCAAAAAGAGGTTGGGCTCTAAAGCAATAAAAACCAACGTTTTTTTCTTTACTGGTCGCAATTTCAGGTGAAGCATCTTTAGCTTCTACAATATCCTTAACATCGCCATCTTCTGTTCTTACTATACGGCCCCAGTCGGTATATTCATCACTTTTAACAGTCAACAAAGCAGCGTCAGCTGTCTGCTCCTGACAAGCCCGGTGTAGCTCCACAAACATTTCTTTAGTTAAAAAGGGGTGATCACCGTGGGAAATAAAAACGTAGCCACCGTAATCAAACAGCAACTTTTCCGCTTGCTGGACAGCGTGGCCAGTACCAAGCTGCTTTGCTTGTTCAACATATTCCACTCGATCGCCTAAAACTTCACGCACTAGTTCTTGTTTGTGTCCCACTACTACAATCAACCGTTTGACATCAAGTTGTTCAACCGTTTCCACACAACGCTCGACTAAAGTCTTACCGCCAATTTTGTGCAACACCTTGGGTAACTCTGATTTCATCCGCGTGCCTTGACCGGCAGCGAGAATGATGGAGATTAAATTATTGCTCATTGCTTATAAGTTGTTATTTAGTATCATATTACCATAAATAACGGCGGCGCTTTAGTCGACTTAATAGTAGGTTCATTGATTTTTCGAGAAACTTCTAATATGATAAAATGATGTTTCGTACCTTCTGTTCACCGACCCATTGAGGAGGACGTGATGAGACATATGGGATTCGAAGTATATGCGATTTTTGGTTTGGTGGGTCTGATTTTGTTCGCCTTGACTATGTTTATGTTCAAGGTAAATGCTGCCCAGCCACCGGAGCGCAAAGTTACGCCAGTGTGTTTCTTCATGTTGTTGCTAAGTCTGGGCTTTCTGCTCGGGCCTTACATCAAACCAGCCATTGACTACCTGCGTAGCTAAGCCCCCGCTCTTCACCTCGCCGCAAGCTGAGTGTATTACACTGCAAACTTGGGGCTTTTTTTGTTTATAGTTTCCGACCATAAAAAAACTGACTGTAGCAGTCAGCTTCTGGACACAAAAGGGCAAAATAACTCAGGAGAACTAGAGAAGCTTCCTCACGGCCCGGTAGGCTCCCCGTTCTCTTTCTCGCTGGGCGCGAAACTCGGCTTCCTCATCTACATTATAGCCGTGATCTTCCTGACCCAAAACTTCTCGCTCGTGCTGATCAACATCAGCCAGGTGCCGGTCGAGCTGTTCCGGGGTACCGGGGGAGAGAGCCTGCATAGCTATGCTACTGGGAATGTCGATGGTAGCATGTACGAACAGCAATGTACCCGCCAGCCTCACCAACGCCCAGCCGACTGCAATGTCACCACCACTGACCTTAATCTCAGTTCCCTCCACCCCGACTTCCAGCTCGCCTTCGGACGAGTAAGTGAAGAGTACCTCTGTTTCCACTTGATCTTGAGCCACTGTGAATTTTCCTCCGTAAATAGAACGTGATCCCCTAAAGAACTCCTCAAGTCTAATCATAACAACCAAATAGTCAAGAACAAAAACGACCAAGCAGACTCATTTAGCTGATGTAAATATTGATAAAAATTAAAAGTGAGCACATTTGACTTGCTGGCAACACTGGCAATAACCAAAAAAATTGACAGCAGCAACCCACTCAATATCCCCGCCCCAACCGCTGGGATTTTCCCTTCCTCGCCGGTGGCTGCTTTTCCCGTCTGTAAATCTTCCTGATAACGTGGCAACACTCGCAACCCCGCAGACGTCTTTCCCACAACACCCGTAATTGTCACCCAATCTTCCTTTTTCCACTCCGGCTTTTTGAGGTTAGCTGACTTTTGTAGAGAGATTTTTATTTCACCACTGCCATCATTGATATAGAAAGTGGTGCCAGAGGATTTGGTAAGCTGCCCAGTTACTTTTATCAACTGTCCGACGAATTGTTCTTTGACACCTCCGGTCGATAAAAACGCTGGTGACGGTAAATCCCCCAACCCCGTCACCAACACATCCTTTTGCTCAGCAATGTTAATTTTCTTTTCCCCACTACTTTCCGAAACTTTGCCACTTACTTTCACTTGGTTTCCTAGCTTCAAGTCAGGAAAATCTTTCTTTGAGAAATAAATCTGAATCCCACCTGTTTTGTCCTGGATATAAATATAGGTGTCGCCCAGTATCTTTGGCGGAACAGTCACGACACCGGCCACCACCACCTTAGTATTTTTGGCTTGGGTTTTAGCTTGCTTGATGGTTAATATTTCAGCTTCAGTCGATTCTTTGTCTTTATCGGTCGTTTGCGTCGGGGTAGAATCTTTACTTGGAGTATCTGACTCGGTTGAGTCGGTCGAAGTGTCAGAATCATCTTTGTCCTCGTTCTCCGACTGGTTTATCTGATTGGCCTTTCCCGGAGTAGGACTAGTCGTCCACGTCCACTCGCTTTGTTCATCGCGCGCATAAGCTTGGTTCTCTTCCGCTTTACCTTCATAGGTCACTGAATCAGCCACTTTACCATCGGGATGTAAAATACGTACCGAATCGCCGCTGTTGTTAATCGAAAGCTTAGTCTCACCGCGGTAAAAGGCTAAATACTCGCCCGGTTTAATAACCGTGTCATCTGGAATAGTATGAGGGCTACTCCCGCCTTCTTCATCGTCTAACTGCCAACTAGCTAAATCAACGGTGGTGGCTCCTTTATTGTGTATTTCAACAAATTCGCCTTTATCATCCGTATCTGAGCCGGCGGGATTTGGGAGAAATTCAGTAACAATCACCTCCCACGAGAATGGTCCAGTTGGCTCTTTAGTTTCAGTACTGTCGTCACTGCTGTCATCACTGTCCGAATCGCTGTCATCATCTTTTCCATCGTCATTTTCTTCCGAATCCTTGTTGGTCGACACCGTAATTTTGACCGTATCACTATCGCTGCTACCCCGGCCATCGCTGACAGTCAGCTTAGCCGTGTAGCTACCGGCTTTGGTATAGGCGTGTGTGATTGTGCAGCCATTGCCCTGCCCATCGTCTCCAAAATCCCAAACGCAAGTTAGCTGGTCGTCATCGGGGTCGGAAGAATCGGTACCATCCAAGGTCACTTTTTCACCAACTTTAACGCTTTGATTGCTACCGGCCTCAGCTCGTGGCACATTATTCGGGGTTTCAACCTGATTAGCTGCTCCGGGCGTCAGCTTAGTGCTCCATTGCCAAGAATTGGCGGCGAAATTATACGAGACATCGTCTTTGGCACTTTCCACATAAGTCACTGAATTGAGTAGATTTTGATCGGGCTGGTAAAGCTTAACTGAGTCGCCGCTATTGTTGAGAGCTAGTCTGCTTTGGGCGCGGTAGATGGTGAAATAGCCACCGGCCGCTACAGTCGTCAAGTCAAAGTCAGTGCCGGCAATCGTGTAAGTGGTGGTACTGGCGTCGCCCAATATCCAGCCCGCCAAATCAACTGCGACGTCACCAGCGTTATAAAGCTCGATAAACTCTTTAGTGCTCTCGTCAGTTGCCGGGTTTGGTAAAATCTCGTTTAGTCTAATTTGATCCGAATATTCTATTATGGCATTGACATTAGTCTCGCCAGGTGTCGCCGGCGAAAATATTCGCCAGTCGGCCGAAGTATCATTGTCCTGGCCATCGGCGACTAATCCAATCGACTCGCCCGCTTTTAGGTCGTCCGTATCCACGTAATCATCCTCCGTCCATAAATCAACTTCGGCGGCGGCGGCGATATCTATCCCGGCTGGGCTGCCCCAGGCCACAAAGTCAACTATCTGACTTGCCCCATCGTACAAAGCCACTTGATCACCGCTATTGGCATAATCGCTGCCGTGGTTAGCGTAGATCACCCCCTGCCCATCAGAAAAATCATTGTCGTCAGTGCCTTCGTCCGAGCGGATTACTAGGTAGCTGTCACGCGGCAGCTCGAGCGCCGCCGGAAACGTATACTCCGCTCCACCGTCTTCGTCACTCAACGACCAGCTCGCCAGATCCACGCTGGCCAATCCACCATTGTACAGCTCCACCCATTCGACCGAATCGCTCGGTGCAAACATCACCTCGTTGATTTTTACATCGCTGTCCGCCGCTCGAACAGCTCCAAAACCAACAAAAAACTCCCCGCTCAAAAACAGCCCAGAGAGTGTTGCGGCCAAAAAACGCCGCCGAAAGATACTCTTCATTTGTTTCCCTCCTAATAAAATTAATATTAATTTTATTTTACCAGGCTAGTAACAATTTTTGGAAGGGAATGATGTCCAGAGGCTAAGCACAAGTTGGGCACCGAAACGCCGAGAATCACTCAAAATTACCCGAAAAAAACATCCAAAGACCATTGACAATCATAATTTACAATGCTACACTGCAACCTCTCAAGGTAGACATTTGAAAACTGAATACTATTCCTGGCAAATGAAAGTTTTGTGACAAACTTTTGGGAAAAAGCTGTTATATGCCAAGAATAACCACAACTTTAAAAAGACCGCATCCCTAGGGACAATGCGGTCTTTTTTTAGTTCACCGAAAGAAGGAGAAAAAATGAAAGCACTTTGGGGAAAAATTTGGATTGCTGCTTATAAAAGAGAGGTGCGGATACTATATCGAGATCTTGAAATTCATAAGGAGATTATAAGCGGGTTAGGATACGAGTTCGAAGAGATAAAGGTGAATATTCATACTCTCAACGGCCTCCACCGGGGAATCATTCGCAGCATTCAGATTAAGATAGCTTTCTGGGTTGCTGTCTTCTCGATGGTGGCGTGGATAATAGGCACACTCTATCACTGTCCTAAGTTCTTTTAAATCCTACAGGAAACACCATGTTATGCGTGTTCCCTGTTTTTTTGTCACCCCGTCTCCCCATCAATCGCCTCATTCACTAGCCTATCCGCTTCTTCGTTCTTCTCCCGCACCACATGAGCATAAGAAATCTGCTCAAAATATTTGACTAATTCTACCACCTCCGCGTAGAGAGGCTTTAATTTAGCGTTTTTTACTCTATATTTCCCTTGCATCTGTTTTACAACCAATTCGCTGTCTAGATAACACTCAACTTCGTCTGCGCCGAGAGTTTTAGCTCTGACTAACCCCAAAATCAACGCTTTATACTCGGCCTGATTATTGGTCTGCTCGCCAATATATTCACCCAGCTTTTGAACAACTATTTTGTTCATGTCGTAAATTACTACCCCTACCCCCGCTGGACCGGGATTGCCGCGGGCACCACCATCGGTATAGATTATTAACTTTTTGTATCTCATATTTTCTATTTATTGTGGGGCCAATTAAAACTAGATCGGCCATGGTTGACGAACGAACCCGGCTCCGCCGAAAGCGGAGCTATGGTGAGTGAGTCAATTATGGCTGATCTAGTTTTGTTTGTCACCCACCCTTATATCTTCTACTTTCAACTGCAACGTCTTCGTCCCGTTCCAAACATTACAATCAATTTGACCAGCCAGATCAATCTTGTCCCCGATATTTAAATCAGCTGCGTACTTACCTAGTCGAAAACCTATCACGTCACGACTTATTGTATCTTTCTCATCGCCTACTTTCATTTTCAAATGACTCCCCTGCTTACCAATCGCCCGCACGTCCCGTATATACACGCTCGGTACAACAAACAACGGCTGCCTATTATCCGCTCCAAAAGGCTGAAAACGCAACAGCGAATTATATAAATCCCAGTCGACTTTTTTAATATCTAGCTCGGCATCGAGCGCTAGAGTCGGCACTAAATCTTCATCCTTAATTTGCTCCTCGGCTAATCTCTGCAAACGCTGGTAAAATTCATCGACATTCTCCTTTTTTAAACCAAAACCAGCCGCCATCTTGTGCCCGCCGAACTCGAGTAAAATGTCCTTACAAGAGAAAATCGCCTCTATTAAGTTAAACTGCTCAATACTCCGCCCCGAGCCAGTACATTGCTTTTCCCCTTCCTCCAACACCAAAGTCGGACGAAAAAATTCTTCGGTGAGTTTGCCGGCGACAATCCCCACCACCCCGAGCGGCCAGTCCTGACCTTTGGCGAGCAGGATTTTATTCTTGGCAACGTCATCTTTAATCTGCGTTCGCGCCGCCCGAAATATTTTATCCGTCACCCGCTGGCGTTGATAATTAGTCTGCTGCAGCTGCTGGGCATAATTTTGCGCTTCGGCCATCGTCTGGGTCGTAAAAAGCTTGAAGGCGACATTGGCGTGATCAAGTCGGCCGGCAGCATTGATTCGCGGTGCCAGAAAAAATCCAACCGCTTCCGTATCAACTTTGTCCCGCTCTACTCCCGCTACTTCAAAAAGCGCCCGCAAACCCACCCGCTCGCTGTCACGTAAGATGTCGAGGCCGTATTTCACCAGTGTCCTGTTCTCTGAAATAATCGGTGAACAATCGGCGATGGTGCCGATAGTAACTAAATCCAAAGCTCGCTTGACAAACCGCTCATCGACCCCCGGCCGCAGAATATCTGGCTTGGATTTTATTATTGCCTGGACTAATTTGAAAACTATCCCTACTCCGGCTAGTTCCTTGAAGGGATATTTGTCACCTTCCCGCTTGGAATCCACTACAATATACTGGCGAGAAAATTTATGGGCGACATGGTGATGATCAGTAACAATGACATCAATACCCTTTTTCCGCGCATAATCAATTTCCTTCTTATTAGAAACGCCACAGTCACAAGTTACAATCAGATCTACTTTCTTGTCAGCTAACCAGTCGATCGCTTTATTATTCAAACCATAGCCCTCACTTACTCGATCAGGAATGTAAACCTGTCCGGTTAAGCCAAGCGCATCGCGAAAAAGCTCCATTAGCAATACTGAAGACGTCACCCCGTCCGCATCATAGTCGCCGAAAATCCCTACTCGCTCTTTTTTCTTAACGGCTTGTTCAATCCGCTCCACCGCCCGATCCATGTCTTTGAGCAAAAAAGGGTCAAACAAATCCTGCGAGTAATCCGGATTAAAAAACTCGTCTACTTTTTCCTGGGTGTCGAGACCACGATTATATAGTAGTTGGGAAGTGCGTACGTCAAACTCGGGGAATTTGCTAACAAAACTCCGCGGTGCCCTGTCCGCTACCCGCCATTTTTTACCTGAAAGTGAAGTCATGTTTTAGATTTTCCTATCATATCCAGTACTTGCTCATGCACTAGTCCGTTTGTAGCTACTAGCCCATTGCACTTTTCATCATAGCGCTGATCATTGCCATCGAGATCCGTCACCTTGCCTCCCGCCTCTTCGACCATTATCTTTATCGTTGCGCTATCATGAGCAGTATCTTTGAGAAATATAGCCCCACTAAATCCGCCAGCTGCTACCAACATCCCTGAATTAATAATTGAGTAAAATTTAAATACTTTGCTATTCTGCTTTCTGAGATTATCAAAAATTTTGATAAAATTATAATTTGGTAAAACATCGCCATCGCCGTCAACATTAAATACCGCATGCTTAAGAGATGACTGCTTATTTACTTCGATTTTCTGATCATTTAAAAATGCGCCCTTACCCTTTTCAGCTGAATACATTCTATCAGTGATGGGGTCATAAACAACTCCCAATATCGGCTCACCATCTTTGACAAGTGCGATAGAAAAAGTAAAAATCGGCACCCCAAAGGAAAACGGTAACGTGCCATCGAGAGGATCACAGACCCAGACATATTCTGCATCAGATTTCATATCACTTTCTTCTTCCGCCAGCACTGAGTGAGTAGGATATTTTCCCCCTATCGTCTCCAAAACTAGCTTGTTTATCGCGTAATCAACTTTGGTTACGGGAGTATTATCACCCTTCCATTCATTATCAATATTAGGAACAAAATTGTCCCGCATAATCTTGCCTGCTGCCTTGGCTAGTTTTAAAGCTGTTTGTTTATAGTTTTTCATATTATTCCTCTGATATACTATTTCTTATCGGCCGTGATCAATACATATCCACCTTCAACAAACTTTCTTTTCACATTCTTAAACTTGCAGCTTTGCAATAATTTTTTCTGTTCCGACCCAGTAATATGCTCCGTGCCCCAAATAATTTCATAGAATTGGTCATACAAGCCCATAGCAAAACGAGGGTCAGAAAATTCCTGATCAGCTTCAGGATAAGGAAATTCCAAGACGATTATCTGGCCACCGGGTCGCAAAGCTCGATATATGCTTTTTACAATTATTTTTCTTAATTGAGGATTTATTTCGTGCAATACTAAATTCATAGTAACAAAATCAAATTCATTCAAATAATTTATCTCGTCACCGCTCTGACAAATAAATTTTGTTCTATCAGTTAGCTTCTCTTTCTTAGCTAACTTTTTTGCTAAATCAACTGAAGTTTTGTCAATCTCTACTCCAATGAATTTTGATTTCTTAAATTCTTTTGCCAAAGTAGTAATAAAACTACCCCCACCACAGCCAAAATCTAATAAAGACACGCCTCTTTCGAGACCTTTTTCCAGCTGATTAATCTGGGGAATAATATTTTGTAAATAAATATTACCTCGTCGCTCACCCCTTTGAGTAACTAATTCGATAAATTCCTTATCATGTTGACCAAAAGATAATTTTTTATTTCCCCTAATATATTCATACTGCTTTTCCATATCCGGACCAAGATAGCTGGCCATAAGCCGAATATAATCTCCTAAATACTGAGTTGACTTTTTGTCGCCCAAAATTGGCTCTAGGTTTTTCTTGAGTGAATATTTAACACCTTCTTTATTTAACAAGCCAAAAGAATAAGCTACATCACACCACATCTTCATATACTTAACAGGCATTTTTGTTTTCTGGGATAGTTGCTGTAAACTAGATAACTTTGCTTTATGCAAAAAAGAAAATATGCCGAATTTTTCTCCGGTATTAATTAAATAAATTTCCATAAACCCGCGGATGCTTTTGTTGATATCTAATACCATAATTTAAATAAATTTAATTACTTCCTGTGCGATCATTTTCTCCTCATCTGTCTTTATCGCCAGCACTGGCACCCCTTTAAGAAATGGTAGTCCAGCGCAAATTTTCCGCCGGGTAGTGACGTCACCAGAGCCAATGGCGCCAGTGAAAATTAATCCATCCAATCCACCGAGGGCTGCATAATATGCTCCAATATATTTCCTGATTCGATAACAAAACATGTCAAAGGCCAACTGAGCTTTTTTATTGCCTTGGCGCTTTTTTTGCAGCAGACGCAACCAGTCCTTCTCACCCGCCAGACCGTAAATACCGCTTTCCTTATTGAGTAACTGATCGACTTGGTTCGCCGACATCTTAAGCTCGCCCTGTAAAAATAGCACTACCCCCGGATCAATATCTCCCGAGCGACTCATCATAATCAGACCCTCAAGCGGTGTAAATCCCATCGAAGTATCAATCGACTTACCACCGATAGAGGCTGAAATTGAACAACCGCCGCCGAGATGGCAAGCGATGATTTTTGCCCGCGGCTTTCCTTTTAATTTTGTCTGCAATGCTTGCCCAATCACATACTGATAAGATATTCCGTGAAAACCATAACGCCTGATCTTGTGCTGTCGATAATATTTCTCCGATAAAGCATAGCGAAAAGCTTTGGCTGGTATGCTCTGATGAAAACCAGTGTCGAAGACAGCGATATTGGGTACGCCAGGCAATAACTTCAAGCAAGCCTTGATGCCCTGGATATTGGCGGGGTTGTGGAGGGGCGCTAGTTTGCTACACTGCTCTATTACACTTAATACTCTTTGATTAATTTTAATCGGATCAGTTAGGCTCTCACCACCATGCACTACGCGATGGCCAACGGCCACAATAGAGTTTAAGTCGCCAATTCCTTGCAAGGCAATCTTTAAAGCCTGATTATGATTTTTCACTTTGCCCACCCCAATATTCTCGATATAGCCAGATTGCAATTCACGCAAATTTTTGCCCGCCGCAAAAAGCTTATATTTCAATGAGGTTGAACCAGAATTGATTACTAAGATTGTTTTTTTCATATAATTAATTCTCCAAAATCTCCACTCTGCACACTGGCAGCATTTCCCTCATCCGTATCCACCTGGAATGACAGCCGAAAATCCGGATCAACTCGCACGACTACATCATTAAAGGTTAAATCGCGTTCACCAAATATTTTCACAGACACTTTTTGCTTGTTCACCACGCCAAAATCCTTCGCTTCATCAGGTGAAATATGAATGTGACGTCGGGCACAAATCAAACCCTGCTCCAGCTCAATCTCGCCCGCTGGTCCGACTACTTTTATTCCCGGTGACCCCTCTATATCCCCTGAAGTTCGTACCGGTGGCACAATACCAATCATATAACCATCAGTTTTTGAAATCTCGATCTGAGTATGCTCCCGCAGCGGCCCCACCACCCGCACACCATCAATCTCCGCTTTGGGACCAATAATTTTTACTGTTTCCTTCGCCGCATATTGACCTTTCTGTGAAAGACTTTTAAATTCTTTCAACTCATAGCCAATGCCAAACAGCTTCTCTAAGTCCGCTTGGCAAAGATGGATGTGGCGAGCCGAGATTTCAATTAAGACTTTATTTTTCATGATAAATAGGCTTAAATTTCTTCTCTGGTGTACCGAGAAGAAAACTTATATTACCTCTCGCAAACTCATCCCCGTCATCTCTTCCGGTCTGTCAACTCCCATCAGGTCTAACACTGTTGGAGCCACATCAGACAATACACCTGTAGGTGTATTCGTACTTAAATCCACTCTATTGTCAGCAGCTAGATGTTCGCTCCGCTTACTTTCGTCTACTATAATACACGGAACCGGATTAACAGTATGCTCTTTCATCACTTCGCCTGTTTGTAAATTAAGCATAACATCAGCATTGCCGTGGTCAGCCGTTACAATTAATGCTCCTCCCAAAGACTGCACTTTGTTAACAATTTTCCCTAGACACTTATCCACAGCCTCGATTGCCTTAGTGGCAGCGGGAATGTCGCCAGTGTGACCTACCATGTCGGCGTTGGCAAAATTAAGTAGGGCAAAATCATAGCCGCTGATTTTTTCTAAAAACTTGTCCGTCACTTCGTAGGCGCTCATCTCTGGTTTTTCTGCATACGACTTCACACCCGGTGAAGGAATCAGTTGTCGATCCTCGCCCGCAAAGGGATCCATCTGTCCGCAGTTGAAAAATATCGTCACGTGGGCATATTTTTCTGTTTCCGCAATCCGCAGTTGCTTTAACCTCTGCTGCGATAGCACTTCGCCGAGAGAATTTTTTATTTTCTCCAGCGGAAAGGCGATATGAACTGGTAATAAAGTTGGTAAACCAAAATCAGTGAAAGTAACAAAATACAAATTAGAAAAATCTTGCCCGCGCTCGAACCCGGAAAATTCTGGATCGACAAATATTTGCGTCAGCTGCCGCCCCCGATCGGAACGATAGTTAAAGTGAATAATGGCGTCGTCGTCACCAATTGTTTGACCACCGGCAATCATCACCGGCTCAAATTCCTCGTCGTAGACTTTCTGTCCGTAAGACTTTTCAATCGCGGCGACGGCTGAATCGGCTGTTGGACCCCGCCCAGTAACTATAACATCGTAGGCCTTTTTAACCCGGTTCCAATTCTCATCTCGATCCATACCATAGTAGCGGCCAGAGACAGAAGCAATTTTGCCCACTCCTAGCTCTTTCATTTTAGCCTCCAGCTCTTGGATAATCTCCAGCCCTGATTGTGGCGGCATATCCCGACCATCCAAAAAAGCATGAATGTATATTTCTGGTAATCCTTCCTTATACGCCAACTCTAACAGAGCATACAAATGACGGAGGTGACTATGTACTCCCCCCGGACTTACTAGTCCCATCAAATGTAGTCGGGAGCCTTTTTCCTTAACTCGTTTAACTGCCTCCTGTAAGACTTCATTAGAAAAAAACGAACCGTCCTGAATCGCTTTGTCGATGCGCGGCAGATTCTGATATACTACCCGCCCCGCTCCAATGTTCATATGACCTACCTCAGAATTACCAAACTCACCCCAGGGTAGACCAACTACTTCACCAGAAGCTTCTAGTAAGGTATGAGGGTAGTGCTTAACTAAATCATCGATAACTGGCTTTTGCGCCAACGAGACAGCATTGCCCCTTGAAGGCAAGGTTATCCCATAGCCATCGAGGATAACAAGTGTCACTGGTTTAGTGGCTTTCATTTCTTAAATTATTCCCCATTGTAACAACTACTCCCCTATCATTCTTTCTATCCGCATCAGACGATTATACTTGACCGTCCGCTCGCCGCGGGAAACCGAGCCCGTTTTAATTTGCCCCGCCGCTGTTCCAATCGCTAAGTCAGCAATAAAAGCATCGCTCGTCTCGCCTGAGCGATGAGAAACTACATTATTATAACCAGCCTTCGTCGCTTTTTGCATACAGTCTAATGTTTCCGTTAATGAACCGATCTGATTAAGCTTGATCAGAATAGCATTGGCCGCTTTTTCCTCGATACTTTTTTCTAGCCGCTTGATATTTGTCACCAACAAATCATCACCCACAATCTGGATTTTATCACCACATTCTTCCGTAAAAACCTGCCAATTCTCCCAGTCATCTTCGGCCAAGGGATCTTCAATGCTTACTAGCGGGTATTTATCCATCCATTCTTTATAAATATTCATTAATTCCTTAGCTGACAATGTCTTTTCCCCTGATTCTAAAAAATAAACGTCATTTTCCTTTTTATAAAAAGAAGAAGCAGCCACATCAAGAGCTAAATTAACGTCCTGGCCAGGCCGAAATCCCTCCCGGTTAATCGCTTCTATAATCAACTGGAGAGCCTCCTCATTACTTTTCAGCTCAGGGGCAAAGCCACCTTCATCCCCTACTCCCGTTGAGTAATTTTCTTCCTTGAGGATTTTTTTCAAAGTATGAAAAATCTGACAGCCGACCCGAATCCGCTCGGCCATTCCGTCCACTTCGGGAATAATCATAAACTCCTGCACATCTACTTTATTGTCGGCATGTTCGCCACCGTTTAAAATATTCATCATTGGCCGGGGCATTACCAACTCTTTAGTACCATAAACATCAGCTAAATATTGATACAATTCAACCTCCTGCGCTGCTGCTGCTGCTCGCGCAAAAGCCAGCGAAACACTCAAGATCGCGTTAGCACCTAATTTGGATTTGTTATCGGTACCGTCAAGCTCAATCATCATTTCATCCAACTCGCGTTGGTCTTTCAAGCCTTTCCCCACTATCGCATCATTAATGGTAGTGTTTACGTTTTCACAAGCCTTCAACACTCCCCGACCACCCCGACGTTTTTCATCACCATCACGAAGTTCGAGCGCTTCGTGAATACCAGTCGAAGCACCAGAAGGAACAGCCGATTTACCATAAGATCCATCTTCCAGCCACATTTCGGCAAAGACTGTAGGGTTGCCTCGAGAATCTATTATCTCCTGGGCACGAGTTTTTTTGATTTTAAACATAAAATTGTTATTTATCTTGCTTTTTCAGTGGTTCCAGCGCCGGTAAATCACCCTTTTCCATAAATTCCAACATTGCCCCTCCACCAGTAGAAACAAAAGAAACTCGATCAGTTAAGGCCAACTTAGAAACAGCTTCTAGCGTCTCACCACCGCCAATTACCGACTTATTATCACCCTCCGCCACTGCTTTGGCCACACTATTAGTACCGTTAGCAAAGTTAGATTGTTCAAACATACCCATCGGTCCATTCCAGATAACTGTTTTGGCCTTCTTAATAATTTCGGTATACTCCTTAATCGTCTCAGCGCCAATGTCAAAAATAGCTTCTTCTGGTTTAATATCATTAATGTTAGAAATTCTAGTTCTAGCTGTATTATTAGCCTCTTGAGCCACGACAACGTCCACCGGAATCTTTAGTTTACTGTCCTTTTTCTCGCTCAGTTGTTTGGCCTCAGCAAGCATCTCTTCTTCTACCAAGGACTTACCAACCTCCACCCCAGCCGCTTTAACGATAGTGTTGGCTAAACCCCCTCCCAGCAGTAAATTATCAGTTTTTTCGAGTAGCTTATTGATCACACCCATTTTAGTGGAAATCTTGGCGCCACCAATAACAGCTACAAAAGGCTTGGCTGGATCAGACATCACTTCACTAAGAGTTTTTATTTCTTTTTCTAGTAATAGACCAGCGGCGGCCGGAATAAGATGAGCTACTCCTTCAGTAGAAGCATGGGCTCGGTGCGCCGCCCCGAAGGCATCATTAATATAAACATCAGCCAACTCTGCTAGCTGATGGGCAAATTCTTTCTTATTTTCTTCTTCGGCGGCGTAAAACCGTAAATTTTCTAGCAAAACCACATCACCCTCCTCCATTCCCTCCACTGCTCGCTGGACCTCTTCGCCAACACAGTCGGTCAAAGTCAAAACGTGATCATCAATTAATTCTGCCAAACGATGCCCAACTGGCTCCAGCCGCAATTCTTCAACTACCTTGCCCTCTGGCCGTCCCAAGTGAGACATCAAGATAACCTTAGCTTCCTGCTCCCGTAAGTAATTAATAGTTGGTAAAGCTTCAGTAATACGAGTATCATCTACTACTTTGCCATCTTCTAAGGGTACATTGAAATCAACGCGAACTAACACACGCTTATTTTTCACATCGAGATCTTTGAGAGTTTTTAGATTCATTTGCTTTTATTACTTAAAACAAACCACCCTGTATCCCTACAGGACTATTTCTCGCTAATTATATCATAAATAGGAGTCGTGACTAGTCTCGATATTCGTTCCTTACGGGATAAAAAAACACTCTACGTGTAGAGTACACGAGAGTGCTAGCAAAGATCAGATCGCTCTGGACGTCGGCAGCTAGTAGACCTTGGTCATCCAGCTGCAACCATACCAGGCGAAGCAGTGCTTGCCGGCTCCGTCCTGGCACATGTTCGTCCCCACCAGATCCATCTTGCAACTGGGGATCGGCAGGGGGAAGAGTTCGAAGGGAAAAATGAAAAATTGCACGAACCCGTAGCGGACGGTTACGGGCTGCCAGGAGTTGGTGGTCGTGTCCCAGTAGGTGGTGACCACGTCCGATGGGATACCAAACGTGCACTCCGTGCTCCCGCAGACTCCGGTCACCGCCACATTGCCCGCCTGCACTCCCGGCACCTGATGGAAGAAAACGGCTTGCTGGTACCAGGCAAAGCCACCTTGGGAGGTGACAATCTGGTTGCCCACCTTGGCCACCTTGAGACAGCTTGAGCCGGCCGCGTCGGAGGTGACTGCCACGGTGTCCTGCGTCGGCGCCAGGAAGTCCGGCAGATCGGGCAGAACCAGAGCGTCGGGCGTGGCAGTGTCCGGTGCAACCAGGTCAGGGGTGGGTCCATCGGGCGTGGCAGTGTCCGGTACAGCCAGGTCAGGGGTGGATCCATCGGGCACGGCAATGTCCGGGGCAACCGCATCCGGAACCGCGCTGTCCGGCACACCCGCATCCGGTACCATGCCCGCCTCACTGGCCAACGTCTGGAACGAGCCACCTTTGATCAGCGGGTCGATCCACTTACTGGGATCGATCGGCTTGGCCTGCTCCGACCGGTTCTTGCCAGTCGCATCCAGCGTCTCCACCCCGCAGCCCTCCAGCAGGGCGATGACCGTCGCCAGCACAAACACCACGGCTATCAACAATACCCCCCGCAAGACCTTCCACTTCAGCTCATCACCGGACATCAGCTTCTGCATCAACATCGCACTCCTCCTGTTTGATCCCTTGTTTCTGTTTCCTTTTTCTAAACTACTTTTTACATAAAAAAGATCCTGCTCACAAACCTGAGCACTTCAAAATAGTATATAAAAGCTATTTAGTCAATATTTAGCTGGACAAAATCTACTTCGCCTTCCCACCCACATATTCTGCCATTTTAGCCAATCCATAAGCATAACCCCATTCGTTGTCATACCAAGCGTAAACTTTAACCAAATTTTTTATAGCCATGGTGGCTAGTAAATCAACTGTTGCCAAACAACTGCTTTGCTTAAAGTCATTGGAGACTAGCGGTTCTTTGGTAACACACAAAATATCTTTCAATTCACCAGCTGCTGCTTTGGTAAAAGCAGCGTTGATATCCTCAACTATCACCTCTTTGTCTAAAATAGCTACTAAGTCTACCAGCGAGACCGTTGCTGTTGGCACCCGCACCGATCGCCCATCAAATTCATTATTTAAGCTCGGAATAACTTTACAGGTCGCCTCAGCCGCGCCGGTGCTAGTTAAGACCAGATTTTCGGCAGCAGCTCTTCCTCGCCGCATATCTTTGGCGCTCGGTCCGTCCACTACACTCTGAGTGCTGGTATAGCTGTGGATAGTGGTCATCAAACCTCTTTGTACGCCAAAAGTATCCTCCAACACTTTAGCCACCGGCGCCAGGCAATTAGTGGTACAAGAAGCATTAGATATCACTTTGTCTTGATCAGGGTCAAATTCTTGCTCATTTACTCCCCGCACAAAAGTCTTGATGTCTCCCTTGGCCGGTGCTGAAATAATAACGGTCTTCGCTCCAGCCTCAATGTGTTTACTTGCTCCTTCTTTATCAGTAAAAAATCCGGTACACTCCAGCACCACATCTACTTCTAACTCTTTCCAGGGTAATTGCGTGGGATCTTTCTCGCTCAAAACTTGATATTTTTGCCCGTCAACTGTCAACTGATCGTTAGCGATATTAACCTCCTGACCGTAGTGACCATAAATAGTATCGTACTTCAGTAAATAGACCATATTATCATTGGCCATTAGATCGTTAACGGCTACAATCTCGATCTCGGGAATTTCATGGGCTATTTTGAAAGCAGCTCGACCAATCCGGCCGAAACCGTTAATCGCAATTCTTGTCGGCATATTTTTTATATTTAATTATTTAATTTTCTCTTTGAATAATTCCTGAACTATTTGGGGATCGGCTTTGCCCTTAGTCTCTTTCATCGCTTGGCCAACCAAAAATTGCAGAGCACTTTCTTTACCAGCCTTAATATCACTTACTGGATTAGGATTATCCTCAATAACTTTCTTAATTATTTCATTCAGTTCACCCTTGTTGCCAATTTGTCCCAGATCCATTTCATCAACCACCTGCAAAGGATCGGAGCCTTTAGCAAACATCACTGCCAGCACTTTTTCGGCGGCTGATGAATTTACCTTACCCTGCTCAATCATCGCCATCAGCTCCGCAAAATTCTCTGGCGTTATTTTGCACTCATCTAGCGTAATGCCTTCTTTATTCAATAATTTAAACAAGGGGGAAGTTATCCAGTTGTAGGTCTGTTTAATAACTTTTTGCGCCTCTGAAGTTAAAACTTCGTCTTTCCCCTCAAAGCTTTTAATCCATTCCCGCGCCTCTGAGATCACTTGCTCGAAGAACTCCCCAACTGTACGCTCACTCACTAGCAGGCTAGCTTCATCAGAACTGAGACCAAATTGTTCAACCAATCTACGCTGACGAGCTTCCGGCAATTCAGGCAACTTTGTCTTAATTTTTTTAAGTTGTTCTTTAGTAAACGATAAGGGCGGTAAATCCGGATCGGGGAAATAGCGGTAATCGGCTTCTCCTTCTTTGGTGCGCTGTTCAACTGACTCCCCTAGACTCTCATTCCAGCCTCGGGTAGCTTGGTGCAACTTTTGGCCAGCGTCCAAAACTTCTGCCTGGCGACTAACTTCATATTTCAGCGCCTGCTCGACAGCCTTAAATGAATTCATATTCTTTAATTCTGTTTTTGGCAACAATTCTTCTACGCCCACGGGACGCAGGGAAATATTAGCATCACATCGTAGTTGACCTTTTTCCATATCAGCGTTAGAAACTCCGATGTAGCGTAAAATTTGTCGCAGTTGTTGCAAAAATATTCGTGCTTCTTCCGGCGAACGCAAATCAGGCTTGGTGACTATTTCCATCAAAGGCGTACTAGCTCGATTGTAATCTACCAAGCTGTAATTTGCTCCGGTGGGATGTAGTAATTTCCCCGCGTCCTCTTCTAAGTGAATTCGTTCTAATCTGACCTTCTTCATCTCCCCTCCTATTTCGACTTCTAAATAACCCTCACCACATAAAGGCTGATCATATTGAGAAATCTGATAACCCTTAGGTAGATCAGGATAAAAATAATTCTTGCGATCAAACTTTGACTCGGTTGGGATCTGGCAATGAAGAGCCTGACCGGTCATAATCGTCAACTCTACCGCTTGCTTATTAATAGTAGGCAACACCCCGGGATGACCAAGACAAACTGGGCAAACATTTTTATTTGGCTCGCTCGGTTCGGCTTCATTAGGACAACTGCAGAACATCTTTGATTTTGTTTTGAGCTGGACATGTATCTCCAGCCCGATAATAGTTTCGTATTTCATCAAATATAAAATTAGCTAATTATTGGCACGCTTGGTATTCGCTGCGTAGTTGCCATAAACTTTTAGCTATCTCAAAATTAACTGCGCCGTTGCATTTATAGGTTTTGGCAATATCCGCCACTGAGTATTCACCATAGACATAAGCTTTCACCAAATTGTTCCAATTCTGCTGAGTGATACCCAAGTTAGCATAGTCATAACCTTGCTGCAGGGCTGTTTTCAGTTCATTGGCTTTGGCCTGCTCGGTGGTTAATAAAACCCGTGGCTTGCCGTAAACATAAACAATCATCCCCCCCGTCCAGTCTTTATTAATATAGTTTTGGTAATCAGTTGTCCGGCTCCAGAGGCGATACGGGATTGAGGGATGGGTAGTTTTGCCACCATAGCGAATCGCTTGCACGATCGCCTGCACCGAGTAGTCTCCGTACAAATAAGCGTTGACTACTGTCGGCCAGTTTTCGGCCGAGATCGGAATTAATCCCGTACCGAAATACCTTTCCAATTCTGTTCTGAGTTCGGTGGCAGCCGCTTGCTCCGCTGCTACTGTCTGCCGCCACTTGTTGTAGGGGCCAATCGGCATGTCATTATACCAACTCCAGGCCGCCCGAGGATTTAAATTAGTATCCACTAAACCAAAATTGGCTTCATACTGATCCTCGTAATCATAATTTCTGATGTTATAAACCATAACGCGTTCAACAAAACCAGAATCCAATACTAACGGCACTGCTTCTGATAAATATTGCCTCTGGAAATCTTCCGAAATATTTGCCGGACCAGTAGAGCAACCCATCTCCGTTACCCAAGCTTTGTTCCCCTGATATTTATTAACTACTGCTTTTAAACCATTCAGATCATTAGTTAGTCTGTCATAATTACCATCGTCCATTCTCCAACCACAATAGTAGGCGTGAAAAGAAAGAGCATCGAATTTGTTAGTGCGGCTATATATTCCCTCAGCAAAACTAGCGTTGGGACTAGCTAGACCCGCCGCGAGCACAGTTGCACTGGGATCAATGCTTTTTATTTTATCGTATGCCCGCTCTAAAATAGGAATATAATTGTCGGCGGTGTTAGGCTGAAGATAATCTGGTGAATCTGGTTCGTTCCATACTTCCCAGACACTAACGTAATTCCGATACCGCCGCACCATATAATCAATAAACATTTCCCAGGCTTCTAGATCTGGACTAGTATAATTGCCTGCTTCCGGTCCGTAAGCGAGCATACCGACCACTTTGATGTTACGTGCTTGATATTCTTTGAGAATGTCTTCGTAACGATCACCCCAAGAGTCGTTGCCACCGTAAAAAACTTGCGTATAAAAATGCTCACGCACCCAGCGGGTACGACTTTCCGTTAGCCGTTGGCCGTATAATTCATCTTTATCAAAACCGCCGAGCGTCCAGTGAACATTAAGGCCGACTTGATCTTTGGTTGGCGTGGTGGCCGCGAACGCATTTACTACCGGTAAAAATACTAACAGCAAAACCACCGTGGTATATAATATTTTCCACATACTCTTAACAATAACCTGCTCTTTTATTATAAAGCAAATTTGCAAAATGATAAGACGGTCGGGAGAAGATTAAGGTTGTAAAGTGAAAAAAGTCTTTTCCTCAGCCAATACCTCGTTGCCCTGATAAACAGTCGCCTTTATATCATAATCTCCTTCGGGAAAACCACTACAAGTTGAACATTCAGGTAGCGAAAAGGTATTAGTAAAAGATTCAGTAAAGGGGATTTTAATTTTTTCTCTTTTATCAATATAATTATCACCGTTACTACTCTCTAACCCCGCTATTGCCAACAATAGATTTTTGCCTTCTCCTGAACTTTCCAAAGCTAGAGAAATCGTTAAGTCTTCTTGGGAATGATATATTTGTTTGTCGGTTTTGATTTCCTTCACGCTGACAGCTACTTCTCCATCACTATAATCAACGGCCACTTGATCACTGGGTTGGTTTTGATTAAAAGAACAACCAGTTAAGCTGGTAACAATCAACCAGACCAATATTAGACAAATATATTTTTTCATAGTTGAGGCTTAGTTAGTAATCACGAGTCTGAAAAAAAATGAGTAGATCAAGAAAAATGGCCTTGGTCTTATTATTCATCAACTTTGACCGGTTGATAACTTTTTCTGCTTGAGTAAGTTGTCGGTCAACATCCTGAGAAACTTTATCTAAGGCGCCACTATTTTTCAGGCTGGTTTTCAGTTCAGTTACTTCCCGACGAGTGGCAACATTATTGCCCCAAGTTTTCTTTAAAAGTAGTGGCGGCAAGTGTCCTGACCGTAGGGCATAATACATTAAAAGCGTCATCTTCCCCTCTTCGATATCCCCACTGACTGATTTACCAACCGCGCCTTGTTTGCCAAACACTCCTAGAATATCATCTCGTAGCTGAAAAGTCAGCCCCAAAGGTTCAGCTAGAGTATCAAAAAGTCCTTGGTACTTCTGCTTTTGGTTTTCCAGAGCTGCCCCCATTAACATCGGCTTGGCCACCGAGTAATGAGCTGATTTCAGCAAGGCGGCTTTGATAATGCGCTGACGCGTTGGAATTTTGTTGATTTTGCTTAAAAAGATATCCTCCGCTTGGCCAATCATTAACTCACTTTTCATCTCTTGATAGATATCGAGAATTAAGGGTCGTTTAAGATTATTGATAAGTTCATCGGCCCAAGCCAATAGTATGTCACCAGCCAAAATAGCCATTCCTATCCCAAATTCTTGGCTGTCCCCTCGCCACTTCCGTTGCTGATGCCACTTCGCCAACTGTCGGTGCAGAGTGGGTCGTTGTCGTCGTAAATCAGCTCCGTCCATGAGATCATCGTGGATCAAAGCGAAATTATGAAACAATTCCAAAGCGATACCCACCTGATTAGCTTGGGCATTATTCTTTCCCCCAGCAATTTGGAAACCTTGTTTTAACAAAAACGGTCGCAGTCGCTTGCCACCCGCCTGCAGATAAGCAGATAAAAACTTTACCAACTGAGTATACTCGCTACTGACCGATCTGGCTTTGACTAATTTCTGAATAAAATATTTACTCAATTGGCTATTAAATTTTGACTGGAAAGCAGCTAATTCTTTAACGAATAAATTTTTGGACATTGCTATTTTTGGTAGACTAATATTCTAGCTTCTTTTATAACCGGTTGCCAATTAGGGAAAGAAAAACCATGTGAGACAACTTTGACACCGGGACGCAGTTCTCGTTGTAGTTTCTTTTCCATGCGCTTCATTTTGTAGGGAATGAGGAAAATAAAAACGGTGTCAAAATCTCGCATATTAACTGACCAGTAACTCTGACGGTATATCTTTATTTTATCACCTAGACCAGCTTTTTTCACCTTAATTTTTGACCAGAGATACAAGAAAAGATCAAGTTCGTAACCGATACCTTCAATATCAGCCGCCCGAGCAGCAGCAATTAAGATACGACCGTCGCCTGAACCGAGATCAACTACCCTTTGCCCATCTTGGAGATTAGCCAGCTCGATCATTTTATTGACTCGGACTTTCTTAGTTCCCGCATAAGGCGCACCTGATATCATCGCGTAGGTACGATAAAACATGAAAACAGCGCTGCCGAGAAGGAACGCAAGAGCGAGAAATAAAAGAATGTAACTGATTATTATATTAAACATTAATTGGTGCTTCGCCCCTCTTGGCTACTTTCATATCTCGCCCGATATTTTTTCCATGGCTCTTTCGCCCTGCCAAGCATCATCGAGTCAAAATAATCCAGTTTGTCTTTTAGGCTTATCCCAAAGCTCTGATGATCTCTCTCCAGCACCTGCCCGATGACATCAGATATAACTAGTTCGGGATCATCGCTATCTTCCATATCCCACTTGATTTTATCTCTCAAGGTCATACGCAAAGCGCCGTTAGAGTTATCAACTGTCCATTCGGGGAATCCTCCTTTTTTCCAAGCGCCACTATTCATTATCAGGTGAATTTCAAATAAATCAGCGAGCCCGGCTTCAGTAAGATGTTCGATTCTTTCTGGACCTAATTCTGTTCCTTCCACATCAGAAATTTCAGCCCTACCCCTAGAAGCATCTTTCACTTTCCAGTCCAGAACTTCTTCATTTGTGAGATCATCGAGATAATCGATCAAATCATTCAAATGGCTAGCTATTTTTATATAATCAACCTGCGCACGCCCCCGCCAGGTTTCGGTATCTCCTCGCGGTGGCTTTTCAGTCTTGAAATAATCCAGGCAAGCTCGCATTACATGGTCAGGATGAGTACCTAATCTTTCCATATCCTCCAGAAACGCATTAAAATCTTGCGGCATTTCATGTGGAAGCCCAATAAAATCACCATCCTCAGTCCTCTCCGGCAATGCCTCCACGCCATAATGTTTTTGATAATCTGCTACGCTCCTGGTTGCACCTCTTTCCCCAATCTCGGTATC
Source organism: Patescibacteria group bacterium (assembly GCA_018818965.1). Taxonomy (GTDB): domain Bacteria; phylum Patescibacteriota; class JABMPQ01; order JABMPQ01; family JABMPQ01; genus JABMPQ01. The sequence continues at coordinate 32,542 of JAHJQX010000026.1, forward strand.
TCTTCTTAACATCTCACCCGTAAAACGATGACGGATAATATTATTAAAAGCCATCACTGCCTGCGAGTTATCAACATTATCCAAATAATCCTTTTTGGCCTTTTCCAAAACATAAAAAACCTCACCTAAAGTTACTGGCAATTCAGCCTCCTGGATCCTTCCACTTTCATCTCTTTGCACTAGACCAGCAATGGTTCTATTCTCCTGAACATGATATCTCATGCGTCTTTCAGTAATGTTATCCACTCGTAAACCTTGGATAAAGGCATCCATGGATTGTTCTAGTGTCTGAGTTTCCTCAAATTTCTTTAATTCTTGACGCCTCAATTCTTCTAGCCTACTGCGAGTATAATCGCCAGGAAGTCCCGTCTGTTCAACTATACCAGTCGCGGCAGCAGTAAAGTCTTGATCATTTACTAAGGAAAAATCTTGCCCGCGAAAATTTCCTAGAGCTTGTTCGAATAGACCATCCTTCACATAATCATCAACCTCTTGACCTATTCGCCTTTTAATATCTTTGATGTTGTCTTCCACTGCCTTGGCATCATAATCCAACTTCTTACCGGCCTCAATTTCTTGATCAGTATGTGCCTCCTCTCTATACTTCCTAGCTACTGCCAATCCTTCTTCCAACATCTCCTGCCAATCTTCCATCGCTTCTTGATAGCTAGACTCCGAACTTACCTCGCCCATCGCGTCCAGAGACTCGTAGATTATTCTATTCATCTCGTCATAGGTCACATTCCCACCTTCACCTACTTTATCCGCCTTTTGTTGCCAAAAAGATTTTGGCTCTTCGTCTGCTTCCTCCACTATTACTCTTTGTATTTCTTCAATTGGTGCTGGGTTTCTTTCGGGACTCATTTTATGGAGGTTAATTTTATAAATCTATAGCTAAAATTTACTCTGGTATCATGCGTCCGGCCGGTCCATTTTTCCTTCACGCAAAATTACTCTAACGTCTTTTTAATATCCGTGATCTTTCTCTGCTCTAACTCTTTGATAAAATCATCAATGATCCTGGCTTGCTCTACTTTAAGCTCCTTTAACTTCACCAAATATGAATTATAAATTTGTTGGATTTTTCGAGCCTTTGCTTTAATTTCTGCTTTTGAGAGCTCTTTTGGCATAACGCTATATTAAATAATGCATAACAATTTATGTCACCCAAACATCAATAGATCCGGCCGGAGCAGCAATAATATTCCCAGAATCAAAATTACAATTCCGCCCACTAAACTGGAAAAGCGACTGTATTTCTTACTGATTCCAACCGCCCGCAAGGTGATCATAGCAATAAAGAAGACGATCAAATCATCCAGCATGAAGATAAAAATATAGAGCAAGAGATAGGAATAATATTGCCAGGTTGATAACTCAGATGAGCTAAGAATATTAGTGTAAATAGCTGGCAAGCCCGCTGAACAAACCAGCTCAACTAGATTGATAGCAAATGCTA
>JAHJQX010000027.1 GCA_018818965.1 Patescibacteria group bacterium
CCCCCTACGGGACCGCAGCCGCAGGTGACGACGGCCCGCGGCAACGGTAGCCGGCCGACGCTGGCGTTGGTTCACTCCGACCCCGCCCCGGCTGCCCCGCCCGTCACGCCGCCGCCCATCCCCGTCGACGTCGCCCCGCCCGAGCCCCGCCCGAACCGCCTGCTCCGCGCCGCCGCCCCCCTCGGCCGCATCCGCGCGCCGCTGTGGGTGCTGATCCTGGCGGTTCTCGCCGGTGGCATCTACTGGCTCGGCTTCACCGGCGACAGCAAGCCTGACTACGTGGGTCCGCCGATAGAGGAGCTGGTGGTGTCGGACACGATGGAGCGGCTGCAGATCACCTGGAGCGGCGACTACTACAACGAGGTCGTCATCTTCTGCAGCGACGGTCAGCGCAAGGGCCAGGTCAGCGGCCGGGTCGTCCTGAACAAGGCGGACTTCCCCGGCTGCACCGCGCTGAACTGGCACTCCAGCCGCACGGACAAGTGGGCCCCCATCGGCCCCAAGGTTCTGAGCGGCGCCCTGCTGTACCAGTTCGAGAGCGGTGCCTACGCGGTTCGGCTGCCCTGGGCCAAGTAGGGATCGAGCTCAACGGTGTTCGCACCTCCCCCACAGATAACGAAGCGTTTTTCGCCTCGTCGTCTGTGGGGATTTTTTTTATGCGATAGTATATTAGCAATTGGCATAACCTTATTTTAAGCCCACTCAGACAGTAACAAAATATTTGACTAAATACCCTGAACAATTCCCCTAAATAATATATAATTAGGGTAGTGTAATCCCATAGTTATAAAAAATAATAAATAGATGACAATAAAAAGAACAATTCAGGCATGTCTAGAAAAAAAACTGTTTCAGGGGAAAATAGTTATTATTTATGGTGCTCGACAAGTAGGAAAGACTACTTTAGTCAAAGAAATACAAAATAAGTATAAAAAAGAATCTGTCTATTTAAATTGTGATGAGCCCGATATCAGAGATGCTTTTACGGACAGAACCTCAACAGAATTGAAGTCTTTTTTGGGAAACAGTCGACTTGTTATTTTAGACGAGGCGCAGAGGGTAAAAAATATTGGTTTAAGTTTAAAGTTGATTGCTGATAATTTCCCCAAAATTCAAATAATTGCCACTGGATCATCTTCTTTCGAATTATCTAATGAAATAGCTGAGCCTCTAACGGGTCGCAAGTATGAATTATATCTTTATCCTTTTTCTCTAGCGGAGATCAGGCAAATTTATTCCCCGACGGAAATTACTAGGCTTTTGGAAAAGAGGTTGATCTTGGGATCATATCCAGAAATTGTAAAAAATGAGCGCGCTGCTTGGGAAAACTTGCAAAATATTACTCGCAGCTACTTGTATAAAGACGTGCTGCGTTGGCAAAATATTAAGAATCCAGAAATATTAGAGAGATTGTTGCAGGCACTGGCTTTGCAGATTGGTCAAGAAGTCTCCTATAATAAGCTCTCCGGATTGGTAGGCGTAGACAAGAAGACAGTAGCTAGCTACATCCAGATTCTGGAAAAGGCTTTTATCATTTTTCGTCTAAACCCCTTTAGTCGTAATCTAAGAAATGAGTTGAAGAAATTGCGCAAAATTTATTTTTATGATAATGGGGTACGTAACGTATTGATAAATAATAATAATCCATTGCGCTTGCGCTCGGATGGAGGCGCTTTGTGGGAAAATTATCTCATCAGCGAAAGAATAAAATACCATCACAATCAACAACAAAATCCCAATCTCTATTTCTGGCGGACACAACAAAAAAGAGAGATAGATTTGATAGAGGAGCGAAAGGGTAAATTGTTTGCCTATGAGCTGAAGTGGGGTCGGAAAAGGGTTACCGTGCCCAAGGATTGGCGAGTAAACTATCCAGGGGCTAGGTTTATTGTGGTTGATCAGAATAATTTTCTCGATTTTACTACTTAGACTAGCCGGCTAGATTAATTTTTTAAAAGCCCCGATCTGATTGGGGCTTTTGGCTTAAATATAGGGTTTAGGGCTGAGGGGTAAAAATTTGACAAAAATAGCCCAAAATGTCTTGACATAAATATGGTTATGTGATACTATGTGGTGTTTGGTTGAAATGAATAGTTGTCGATTGAGGAGCAAATTAGTTCCTCCGGTGACCTTGTGTCGCCGCACGATATGACAGAACATTAACAATTGAGGTGAGATATCTTTCCAGGAAAATTGCCGTGGACTAAAGTCGGCGGTAGCTTTCCTGGAAAGATCAAATAACGGATAAACCGATTCGACAAGGAGACGAGCAAATGACCCGCACCGGACTGATCGCACTGATTACCCTTAGCTTTTCCCTCCTGTCCTCGTCGCCCGTCCGGGCGCAGGACATCACCGGCGAGAACCCCGGCTTCTACCTGGGGTACGCCGAGGGCCGCCTGGTCCTCGACGGAGACCGCAGCAGCCCCTGGATGACGGCCCACTCCGACCTCGCGCTCTTCGGCTCGACCTACACGGACGAGACCGCGGAGTTCGGGATCGAGGGGGTCTACAACATCTGGGGGCCGCTGAGCATCGGCGGCAAGGCCTTCTTCCAGTTCCCCGGCTGGTCCGAGCGAGACAACGTGCTCCTCGGCCCCCGGGTGCAGGTGAAGGCCGGCTGGTGGCTGAACAACACGGTCAACCTGGACGTCACCCTGCGGTGCACGCCCATGTTCAACCCGACCGAGGAGTTCGCCCCGGGCCGTGTCGAGACGTCCCTCATCCCCGTGATGACCTTCGGCAAGCGGGTACAGATCGCCCTCCCCGTCCACTACTTCTGGAACCATGACTTCGAGTGGGAGTCGGACTCGCACCAGTTCACGGTGCAGTTCGACCTCACGGTCTGGCTCTGGCGGGAGTACATCGGAGTGGCCTTCGTGCCCGACTACACCAGGGTCTGGGGGGTGGGGGAGGACGGAACCCTGGCGAGCACCAGCGACATCGGCAACCTGCTCGTCGGGGGGAAGTTCAACCTGCCCCTGAGGAAGAACACCTTGACGCTCTGGGCCCAGCCCCTCGTGGGCGCGCAGTACCGGTACGACTGGACTGCGTCCAAGACGGGCTCCGGCTGGATGCCGACCGTCCAGATCGCCGCCGGTGTTATGGTGAAGTACTAATCTAACCTGATTCTGGAACACGCGACCGACGTAGCGAGCGCTCAAGTAAATCGGAAGCAGTAGAAGCACCGACTCTCACAGCGAGAGTCCTAGGGCAGCAGTTGAACTGTGAGCCCAGGTATACGGTGCGGGACAAAACCCCATCACGTACGCACAACAATATTGTAGGAAGTAACTGAGCAAGCGATTGCTCCCTCTTCCGCCTAAATGTGCAGCGTGAGAAAAATGTTCTGCTGTGAAAGACGAAAATGAGCGACCTGTGAAACCGGTTGCACGAGACTGACAAGACAGGAGAAGAAAATGGCCCGCAACGGCATGATCATGGCTCTTACCCTTAGCATTTCCCTTCTCATCGGTGCCTGCGACAGCGGCAGCCCCTACCCGGGCAGCAAAAAGCAGGTCACCATCCCCGAGATCCCCGGCTCCAAGCTCAAGGACGGGGGGAAGGCCGCGCCCCCCAAGAAGGACGGCGCCCCCGACGACTCCAAGGTCACGCCCGTCCCCCCCGTCACCGCGGCGAGCTCGATCGAGACCCGCCTGCAGTCGCTCGAGGGCTTCCGCCGGCAGTACGAGAAGTGCCTGGAGGGGCTGTGCAACAAGAAGGTGGCCAAGAAGACGACCAAGCGCACCCGCCGCCCCTGCCTCGCCGAGACCGCCCCGCCGCCCGCCGCCGACACCGTGTCCGACCCCTGCGACGGCACCAGCGGCTGCACCGTGATCAGCATCAGCGCCTCCGGCCTGGTGAAGACCTGCGGCTGCACCGGCTACATCGCCAAGCAGTTTGGCTACTACGGCACGCCCTGCCCGATCCAGAACATCAGGATCAGCACCAGCGGCACCTTCCGGCTCAACACCCGGAGCTACGCCAACGGCTGCTACCTCATGAACTTGGTCCGCGGCGGGAGCTGGCTGACGGTCACCGCCATGTCCCAGAAGCGCAGCGGCAACGTCTGCACCGCCCGGGACGACGGCGCCCTGGCCGACAAGGTGTTCCGCGGCTACGCCCTGAGGCCCTGCAGCACCGGCCGCAGCAGCGCCAGCGAGGTCGCGGCGAACCTCCGCTAGTCTTACCTCTCAACTCACTGTGCCACCCTTCGGGGATCGGCCAGAACAGGTGGTGTTCTACTGCCTGGTGAGTCCCCTGAACCTTCGTTCAAAAAACCCTGACCCTCATTTCTACCAAGACTTGAGGGTCTTTTTCTTTATAGGAAGCTTTTTGCAAAAATCTCTCTTTTTTCTTTCCTTGACAAACCACTTACCTAGGCTACAATGGCCGGATCGCTGAAATGGGGGAATAACGTGCCAACACCGAGAAAAGGAGGGTCTACTATGACCAAGGCACACATTCTGAGGATCACCGTTTTTTTGTCTGCTGTTGCTGGCCTGCTCGCGCTGGCCGGCTGTGCCAAGAACTGCCCGCCTCCGGCGACTGCGGCGCCCCTCGTTTGTGAGGGGTCGGTCTACGACGTCGGGCCGGCGGTCAAGGGGCTGAGTGTCAGCGGCAACTGTGTCTCCTGGAGCGACCCCTGCTACCCGCGCCTGGTGCTCTTCGGCGGCCCGGGCAGCGACTGCCCGATCACCGAGCTCATCCCCAGCGGTGGCCAGGTGCAGATCCCGGCGAGTCTCAAGACCCAGGGCTGCGATCGCTTCTCGCTGCGCACCGCCGACGGCAAGTGGGCGTTGATCACGTCCGAGACGGCGGACGGGCAGGTCATCAAGGAGGACAGCGGCCGCCACGCCATTCTCCTCGCGCCCTGACGGCTCCGTCGACATCGCTAGCAGCACCTTCGACGACTTCGGCTCTCCGGTCCTTTGGCCCGAGAGTCTTTTTTTGTTACTTATCCACTATTTATTATCATTGACCAAAATCACTAGGCCGTCTAGAATTAACAACGCTATAAAATAACTAGGAGGAAAAATTATGGCGCAAAAATCTGTGCAAACAATTAGCGAGCTCTACCAGTTCTTGCGAAAGAATATGGTGACGAAGAAGGAGTTTAGTGGACTAGAAGGAAAAGTTGGCGGTTTAGAGAAGAAGGTTAAAAATATCGAGAAAAACATGGCTACCAAGGATGATATTGGTGCTCTATCTTGTAGAATTGATAGTATGGAACGTAATTATGTGACCAATGAAACTTTTAATGAGTTCAAGGATAGCGTGTTTACTAGATTTGATGGTGTCATTGGAGAAATTAAAGACTTCAGATTAGAAAGTGCCGCCCGCGAAAGTGGCTTGCAGCGAGTAGAGAAAATAGCTCAGAACAATAAAAGACACATTCAAGCTAATACAACTGCCATCAAAGATATCAAACTTCATCTCAAAACAGCCTAAGGCAGATAAATCCTTAAAACAAACCAAAAACAGGCTAAGTCCTGTTTTTAGGTACGAAAAATCCCCGTCCATCCTTGACAATATATCAAATTTCGCTACAATGGCGTGAAGCTAGGTCGATCACCTTGGCGTCCCTCCTCGCTAAGTGTGTGAAACCTAGCTTCTTTGTTAAGAGAATGTTATATTATTACCCAAGGGAGTAAAATACAGCTACTGGACGTTTTTCCTTGCGTTTTATTTTTAGTCATGACATTACGCAAATACCTAATTGGGATGATGATCAGCACGGTTTTCTGCTGGGCGTCTTGGGTAATGATTTTAATTTACGTTGATCCTGATTCAACGGGAGTAGTTGGTCTCAGTGCTTTTTATGCCAGTCTGTTTTTCGCTCTAATTGGTACGCTTACTTTGTTAGGTTTCTATTTACGGGTTTGGTTCTCCCACAATGAGATTCTTTTCGCTCACGTCGGACCGGCTTTTCGTCAGGCAATATTTTTGTCGCTAGTGCTGGTGGGGTCGTTAACCTTGCAGTCATTCCGTTTACTGACTTGGTGGGACGGGGCTTTATTTGTCGCCGCCGTCGCTTTGTTAGAATTTTACTTTATTAGTCGGCAAAGTGTCACCAAGCGTTAAATATAATATTATGCCGGAACAAATCGAGAAAATTAGACAACAAGCTTTAAGTGACATCGGTCGTTGTCGCAGTGAAAAGGAATTGGAAAATGTTCGTCACAAATATCTGGGGCGCCAGGATGGCCAACTCACCGCTATTTTGCGGCAAGTGAGTAGATTACCCGAAGATCAACGTCAAGCAACCGGTAGTCTAGCCAACAGGACGCGAGCCGAGGTAGAGCAGGCTTGGCAGAAGAAAAAAGCCGGGATAGTAAACGCTGGAGCGACTCAGGCTGGTTATTTTGATATTACTGTGCCGGGGACCAAGCCAGCTACTGGCCACCTGCATCCTTTGACCCGCATTCGCCTGGAGGTGCAAGAAATATTTAAATCAATGGGTTTTATGGTGCAAGAGGGCAATGAATTAACTGATCTGTACTACAATTTTCTGTCTTTGAATTTTCCCGAAAACCACCCCGCGATGGATAGTTACGACACCTTTTTTATTAAAGAAGATCCGAAGCAGAAAATTGAACTAGAGAAACGACAGGTAATGCGAGCGCACACTTCGAACATGCAAGTACGCATCATGGAGAAAAATAAGCCGCCGCTGAAAGTAATTGTGCCTGGTCGTTGTTTTCGCAATGAAGCGACTGACGCTAGTCATGATCATACCTTCCATCAAATAGAAGGCTTTGTGGTAGATGAGAATATTTCGATTGCTAATTTGGTTTATACCCAAAAAGTACTGCTAAGTAAAATATTTGGTCAAGAAGTAAAGGTGCGTCTGCGTCCGGGCTATTTCCCATTCGTCGAGCCGGGCTTTGAGTTAGATTGCAGTTGCATTATTTGTGGCGGCCAAGGTTGTAGTGTTTGCAAGCGCACCGGTTGGGTCGAGCTTATTCCTTGCGGCATGATCCACCCCAAAGTATTAGAGTCAGCTGGTTATCCTCAGGGTAAGTATACTGGTTTTGCTTTTGGGATGGGTTGGTCGCGCTTGGCGATGATGAAGTATGAGATTGATGATATTAGGTTGTTTATGGGGGGTGACCTACGATTTTTACAGCAATTTTAAATTATTATAGACATGAAAATCTCACGCAACTGGCTTAACCAATATGTCAGCATCAAAAGTACCAAACCAACCAAAATTGGTGAGGTTTTGACGATGGGCATTGCCGAAGTAGAAGGCGTGCAAGAGCTGGGCGCTGGTTTAAATGACGTGGTAGTCGGGGAAATGAAGGAGATCAAGAAACATCCCAACGCTGATAAATTGTTTGTCTCTCAGGTAGATGTTGGTGAAGCTAAGCTGCGCCAGGTTATTTTCGGTCAGGTAGTAGCGCTCAAAGTTGGCGATAAGCTGCCGATTGCGCTGGCGCCAACCAAGTTACCGGGGGGCATGAAAATTAAAAAAACAAAACTGCGTGGGGTGGATTCAGCCGGGATGTGTTGTCTTAATTCTGAGCTAGGCATTTTAGACCAAGCCGATGACGTTAACTTTTTCCCGAAGTCGATCAAGAACGGCACCAAAATTGCTAAAGCGCTCGGACTTGACGATGCCATTTTAGAGATCGATAATAAGTCATTAACTCATCGAGCTGATCTATTTTGTCACGTCGGTATCGCCCGAGAGTTGGCCGCCCTACTAGGTAAAAAGCTCACTTTACCGAAATTAGCCAAGCCCAAGGCCGGCAGCCAGTACAAACTAAACATCACGATTAAAGATAAAAAGCTTTGTCAGCGCTATGCCGGGATTATTCTCGATGACATTAAAATTAGCCCTTCGCCTGACTGGATGCAAGCTCATCTCAGCGCAGCCGGGATGCGGCCGATCAATAACGTAGTTGATATTACTAATTATGTCATGCTCGAGTATGGTCAACCGCTGCACGCCTTTGATGTCGCTAAGCTCAAGAGCAAAAAAGAAAAGGAGAAGAGCCTTATTGTCCGAGCGGCTAAGCCGGGAGAGACAATCACCACTCTTGACGGCGAACAGCGGAAGCTGAGTGAGAAAGTTATTGTGATTGCGGACGAGAAAGAGCCAGTCGCCATTGCCGGTATTATGGGCGGGGTTAACACCGAGGTCAGCGAGAAAACCACTGCCATTGTGATCGAATCAGCTAACTTCAATGAGACGTTTATTAGGAAAGCGGCACAGGAATTAGGTTTGCGCACCGAAGGCAGCATCCGGCACGAAAAAGGGATCGGTCTAGATATTTCGGAACAAGGTTTGCTGCGGGCGGTTGATTTACTGCAAAAACACGCTGGCGCTAAGATAGCCAGCAAAGTCACTGACACTTTAGCCAAAAAACTAAAGCCGGTCACCATTAAATTAGATCTGGAATATTTAAATAAGCTGGTCGGTGTTGATATTCCTAAAGCCAAAGTAAGTAGTATTCTCCAGAGTCTGGAATTTAAAATAAAAGGACAAGGGAAGACGCTGGAGGTAGAAGTGCCAATTTTCCGGACAGATATTAAAATTCCGGAGGATCTAATTGAAGAGGTGGCACGAGTATACGGCTATGATAATATCACCCCGCAAGAAATTACCGGTGTGCTCAAGCCAGTAGAGGAGCTACCGGATATGCACTGGGGGGATAAGCTGGCGGAAGTTTTGGTGGGAGCTGGTTTTACGGAAATGCAAAATTATTCTTTCTATGGCGAAAAGTTGCTCCGGCGGTGCCTGCTTACGACCAAAGATCATATCGAGCTCGCTAACCCGCTTTCGGAGGATTTACAATATTTACGCACATCTTTACTGCCTTGGTTATTTTATGATGTGGCCAAGAACATCCGCGAATTTAATCACCTCAATCTTTTTGAGATCGGTCATGTTTATTTCCCTGACTGTGAAAGTAAGGCCTTATCAGGTGTAATGTTGGGCGACAAAGAAAAAGTCTTTTATGATCTCAAAGGAGTAGTTGAACTGCTGCTGGATAAACTAAACATCGAATATCAAACCCGCGAGCTAGCCAGGACAGCCGACTGCGAGTATTGGAATATGTATGCGGTTGGACGATCTCTGCAGTATATGAGTGGGAAGGATATGCTGGGCACGCTTTCACTTCTGGATCAGCGCGTAGCCAGCAGTTTCAATATTAAAGGAAAAAAATTAGCCTTCTTCGGTTTCTCCGTTGGTCAGTTAACCCAAAAAGCTTCGAGTCTGACTAAGTACCAGTCGTTGCCAAAGTTCCCGCCGGTGACACTGGACCTAGCGTTGGTGGTCAAACAATCTATGCCAGCGGGGAAGATCATGCAGTTTATTCAGGAGTGGGGCAAGCCGCTCCTAGAAAAAGTGGAGCTGTTTGACGTTTATAGTGGTAAGCAGCTAGAGGGTGGGCAAAAGAATTTAGCTTTTCATCTAACCTACCGAGCGCAGGACAGAACACTCCAGGATAAAGAAGTGGAACAGGTACAACACAAATTGATCGGAGCGTTGGAAAATGAACTGGGAGCTAAGGTGCGCAGGTAAAATACCCCCCAAGCTTTAAAACAGCCTAAAAATAGGTTGTTTTTAGTTGTCGATTGTCTGAATTTATGCTATATTTTATTTGGATGTTGATAAATAAAACATCAGTTTTTTCTTTAATTTAAGGGATATCTGAGTATATGCCACGTCAGAAAAAGAAAACAACCAAGCCAAAAACCAGAGCTAAAAAAGTAGCTTCCAAAGAGGCAATCAAGGTCGCCGATACTAAAGCTCAGCCAGCTAAAAAGAGCTCGTATTCCGCCAAAGACATCACTGTCCTAGAGGGGCTAGATCCGGTACGTAAGCGTCCCGGTATGTATATTGGTGGTACTGGATTAGACGGTCTCCATCATCTGGTTTGGGAGGTAGTTGACAACTCTATCGATGAAGCGATGGCTGGATTTTGTACGGAGATTGTAGTTATTTTGCATAAGGGTCATCAGGTGACAGTCACTGACAACGGCCGTGGTATTCCAGTGGAAATGCACAAAGTTACTAAGAAGTCAGCTTTGGAAACAGTGATGTGTACTCTGCACGCGGGGGGTAAATTTGGTGGTGAGGGATATAAAGTTTCTGGTGGTCTGCACGGAGTAGGTGTTTCGGTAGTTAATGCCTTGTCGAGTAAAGTCACCGCCGAGATCAAGCGCGACGGTTTTGTCTATACCCAAGAGTACGAGCGGGGAAAGGCTAAAGGTAAGGTTAAAAAGGGTAAGCACACTAAGGAAACTGGCACGGCCATCACTTTCGATCCCGACCCAGAAATATTCAAGCAAATTGAATTTTCTTGGAAAAAGATTGTTGAGCACTTGCGTCAACAAGCCTATTTGACTAAAAATGTTCGCGTTAAAATAATCGACGAACGTGAGCTTAATGGCAAATCCAAAGAACTAGTACGTAATCTAACTTTCTATTTTGAGGGGGGTATTAAATCATATTTAGATCACTTGAACGAAGGCGAAAAGGTCGTTCACGAGACTCCTTTTTACGTTGAAAAAGAGATTGAAGATATAACAGTCGAAATTGCTTTGCAATACACTGACGAGATCAAGGGGCTAGAGCTCAGTTTCGCTAATAATATTCATACTGGTGAGGGCGGTACACACGTGATGGGTTTCCGTTCCGCCCTAACACGAACTATAAATGATTACGCCCGCAAAAATGACCATATCAAAGCTAAAGAAGAAAATCTTTCGGGCGATGATGTGCGCGAAGGGTTGTCAGCTGTTATTTCGGTCAAGTTAAGAGATCCACAGTTTGAAGGGCAGACCAAAGCTAAATTAGGTAACGCCGAGATGCGGACGGCGGTGCAATCAGTGATGCTCGCAGCTTTTTCCGCGTATTTAGAAGAACACCCCCAGGAAGCTCGTCAAATCATGGGTAAATGTATGTTAGCGCAAAAAGCGCGCAAAGCCGCCAAAGCCGCCAAAGATACAGTTATCCGCAAGGGAGCAATGGATGGCTTAACTCTACCAGGTAAGTTAGCTGATTGCTCTAGTCGTAAGCCAGAAGAGTGTGAGCTTTATATAGTTGAGGGTGATTCGGCCGGAGGTTGTTTTTCCGGAGATACTAAAGTAGCTCTAGTGGACGGTCGAGATTTATCATTTAGGAAATTAGTTAAAGAACACCAGCAGGGAAAGAAAAATTATTGTTATACTTTAGACAGCCAAGGACATACTAGGATTACCCTAATAAAAGAGCCACGGCTTACTAAAAGAGACGCTGAGGTAATTAAAGTGATTTTGGATAATGGCGAGGGAATAACTTGCACACCTGATCATAAGTTTAGAACAGCGGCCGGGAGATATATCCAAGCGAAAAATCTTACCACTTCTGTTAGTTTAGCTCCTTTGTATAGGAAACGTTCTAAAATAGAAGGGAGAATAACTATTGATGGTTATGAGATGGTCTTTGACGCTGCCAGTAAAAGATGGGTGTTCACTCATTTGTTAGCTGACAAGCATAATCTGAAAAATGAGGAGTATTCTAAAAAAGATGGTTTACACAGACACCACATTGATTTTAACAAATTGAATAATAGCCCGGAGAATATTTGTCGGATGAATCCAGAAGAACATTTAAAATGTCATCAGGATTGGGCTTTCAAAACTATGTTAAGCGAGGAAGGTAAGGAAAAATCGAGACAAGCTCATCAATCTGAGGAGTATAGAGAGAAAATAAGAAGAATCATGAGTACTCCGGCGATGAAGAAGATACTGAGCAAAAGAGCCAAGCGGCAATGGGAAAATGAGGGATATAAAGAATATATGAAAAGTAAATTTTTAGATTTTTATAATTCTAATGAAGAGTATAGAAAAGAAAGCAATCAAAGGTTAAATCAAGCGCAAAAAGATTATTGGGCAAAGGGAGAAAATAGACAAAGAAGATCAAGAGAAGTAACAGATTATTATAAGGATAATCCTCAGGCGAAGGAAGAACTATCTTTGAGAGCCGCTAAGCAGTGGGAAGACGAAGATCTATTGAATTGGAGAAAAGAAAAAACTAAACAGCAATGGACATCGGAGTTTAGAAAAAAGAGAAAGGTAGCTCTCGATAAAACATATTATCGTAAATCGATCGGGCTGATGAATAAGTTGCACAGCGAAGGTAAATTAGACGATTATGAGATGGTTAGAATTAAGTCAAAAGATAAAAGTCTATTGTCCCGGCAAACTTTTGTAGACAGGTATTTCGCTGGTGATTCATGGGGGATGTTTGAAGCGGTGAAAAATCATAACCACAAAATCAAAAAAATAGTCAAGCTGAAGAAGAAAATAGATGTTTATGATCTAGAAGTTAGTGAGACTCACAATTTCGCTCTAGCTTCGGGAGTTTTTGTACATAATAGTGCAAAACAAGGCCGTGACCGGGGTTTCCAAGCAATTTTTCCTTTGCGGGGTAAGATTTTAAATATTGAGCGAGCACGTTTAGACAAAGTTCTTTCCTCAAAAGAAATTAAGTCGCTGATCATTGCTCTGGGCACTGGTGTAGGGGAGGAAATGGATCTAAGCAAACTGCGTTATCACCGCATTATTATCATGACCGACGCTGACGTTGACGGTGCTCATATCCGCACATTACTACTGACACTTTTCTATCGTCACTTTGAAAAACTGGTTGAAGACGGGTATTTATATATCGCTCAGCCACCGCTTTATAAGGTGCAAGTCAATAAAAAGTCAGAATATGCTTTTACTGATCAGGATAAGAACGAAGTGCTTGATAATTATAAAAAAGAAATCAAACAGGGTGCCAAAGTTAGTCTCCAACGTTACAAGGGTCTCGGTGAGATGAATCCGGGGCAGCTCTGGGAGACGACAATGGATCCAGAAAATAGGATGATGTATCAAGTAAAAGTGGATGACGCCGCTAAGGCTGATCGCGTCTTTGATACCTTGATGGGCGCAGAAGTAGCTCCCCGTCGGAAGTTTATCCAGACCCACGCTCAGAATGTAAAGAATCTTGATATTTAGAGTATTTTGCCTTGACCATTTTGACTTTGTTGGTAATAATAAAGTCAAATAGTGGTTCCGCCACTGTTTTTAAATAATCAAATCCATGAAGTTTAGTTTAACTGACAACCGAGTTGTTAATTACATTAAAGAAGCGCGTGAAGAGTTGGGTAAAGTAGTCTGGCCTTCTCGAGCTGAGTTAGTTCGCCACACCCTAATTGTAGTTGGAGTTAGCTTGACTGTCGCTTTATTTCTCGGGGTGTTTGATTTTGTGTTCAATAATGTGTTAGAAAGACTAGTCTAAATTTTTTCTATTATTAGCGTTTTATTATGCCTAAACAGTTAGGAAAAAAAGAACGGGCTTGGTATGTTTTACATACTTACTCTGGCTATGAGGAAAATGTAGCCGAGAATTTGAAGCAACGGATTGAAGCAATGAAAATGCAGGATAAGATTTTTGATGTGTTGGTACCGAAGGAAAAAAAGATCAAAATTAAAAATGGCCGCCGACAGACAGTAGAAGAAAAAATATACCCTGGTTATGTTTTAGTGGAAATGATCGTAACGGATGAATCTTGGTATGTGGTACGTAATACTCCTAATGTAACAGGTTTTGTCGGTTCGGGGACAATCCCGACGCCGGTTACGCTAGGCGAAATGAAATCATTGGAAAAGCGGATGGGTGTTGAAGAGCCTAAATATAAAATTGACGTATCGGTGGGGGAAGCAGTCAAAATTGTCGATGGGCCCTTCAAAGATTTTGATGGCAAAGTTAATCAGATTGATGAAGAAAAAGGTAAAATCAAGGTACTGGTTAATATGTTTGGTCGGGAAACGCCGGTAGAGCTGGATTTCTTACAAGTTAGAAAGATATAGTTTTAATAATTAAACTAAGAGTCGGTGATTGGGCTGCTATTACTCAAAAGTTTATGGTTTTTTCTGCCGGTGGGTTTGGCTAATATGGCACCTGTTTTAGTGAGAAAAATTAATGTTCTTAACATCCCAATAGATTTAGGCAAGAAGTTTCGCGGCAAGCCTTTATTCGGCAAGAATAAAACGTACCGCGGGCTAGTTTTCGGAATATTGGCAGCCATCCTAACAGCTTTGATCCAAGATATTTTGGCAAACGAATTCGACTCTTTCCGCAACATTACACTCGCTCCTTTCGATCAGTATGGCTTTGTTGTTATCGGTTTCTTGTTGGGTTTTGGCGCCCTAGTTGGTGATTTGGTGGAGAGCTTTGTCAAACGGCGGATAAATATTGGACCGGGAGAAAAGTTCATTCCCTGGGACCAGTTAGACTTCGTTATCGGCTCACTGCTTTTGATCAGTTTAATTTATCAGCCCGATTGGTCGGTTGTTATTTGTCTGCTACTAGTTATTCCTTTCTTCCATATCGGAACTAACTTCTTGGGTTATTATTTAAAGATTAAAGATAATAAGTGGTAGAAGAGTGAGTTATAAGTGATAGGTGTTAGGTTATGGGGTTAAGTTGATTGCATCTTCCCCAAGACCTATAACCTACAACCTAATTAAAAATATGGCTAAAAAAGTAAAGACAATAGTAAAATTACAGATTCCCGCGGGAAAAGCTAATCCTGCCCCTCCAATTGGTCCCGCTTTAGGCCAACATGGTTTAAACATCCAGGATTTCTGTGGTACTTTCAACGAAAAGACCAAAGATATGGGTGGTGACATTGTCCCGGTTGAAATTACGATCTACGAAGACCGTTCGTTTGATTTTATCTGCAAAACTCCTCCTGCGGCCGAGCTTTTAAAGAAAGCAGCTGGTTTGGAAAAAGGGTCCGGAGAGCCTAATAAGACTAAAGTAGGCAAAGTCACCAAACAGCAAGTCCAAGAGATTGCCGAGAAAAAAATGCCCGATCTTAACGCCAATGATATCGAGGCCGCTATGAAAATCATCGAGGGAACGGCTAAGCATATGGGAATTACCGTGGAGGGCTAAAATTACTAATCCGGCACGAATTCTGACACGAATTACGTCAATAATATGTTTGTGGGACAATTTAAAAAACTGACCGCCAAGATTTTTCCTGATAGTTTTTTAAAATTGTTGCCTCGAGTAGGTCTGACAGCTAACCGACTCACTCTGCTTTCACTGGTCTGCACTTTTGGTGCGGCTTATCTTTTCTGGCAAGGTGAAGTAATGTGGGGTGGGGTAGTGGCTTTGCTCGATTGGCTTTTTGACCTATTTGACGGTCGGGTAGCTCGATTGCACCAACAAGATTCAAAGCTAGGAGCTTTCTTTGACTTTTTTTCTGATCGGATGCGATTGATTTGGTTAGTAGCGCTCGCTTTCGGCTCAGTAATTTCTTTCCAGTTGGCCATCATCGCTCTACTTTTGGATGCCTTGCTTTTTCTGCTTAGCCATTTTATTGAATTGAAGAAGCTTAAACATCCCAGCTGGTTGCCCAATAACGTTGATCTTCTTACCGCCGGAGCGCTTATTAATCAAATACCCGTATTTATTTATATTAAGCTGGTTCTAGGAAGCTTGTTGCTGGTGCTACAAGTCACAACAACGCTGTTGATGAATAGAAATAATAAAGCAAATCCCAATTACCAAATTCCAAATTCCAAATAAATCCCAATTACCAAATTCCAAAAATGAGAGTTTGCATATTGTGATTTGTTTATTGTTTGGTAATTGTAATTTGTAAATTGTCATTTTGTAACTGTGGGAGCTGCGGACTAGTCCCCGAAGCGTTATCACCACACCAGTAAAACCATGAAACAACGCAGTCAGCGTTTTCTCGACGCTAAGAAAAAAATCGAGGATCAAGAATACTCTGTCGTGGAGGCCGTAAAATTGGCCAAGGAAGTAGCGCCAGAAAAATTTGACGCTTCGTTGGAAGTGCATATTCGTCTCGGCATTGATGTCTCTAAGTCTGACCAAACAGTCAAAGGAACAGTTACTTTACCGCATGGCACGGGCAAAAAGATTAAAATAGCTGTTTTCGCCGATGAAAGCAAAGCCAAAGCAGCCAAAGCAGCTGGTGCAGCTTTGGTCGGTGGAGAAGATCTAATCGCCAAAATAAAGAAAACCAATAAGTGTGATTTTGAGGTAGCTGTCGCTACTCCCGAGATGATGCGCTTTCTAGCTCAAGTTGCTAAAATTCTGGGACCAAAAGGCTTAATGCCTAATCCGAAAACAGGTACGGTAACTGATGACCCGGCCAAAGTGGTAGTAGAGTTACAAGCTGGTAAAGTCAATTTTAAAAATGACCCGGCTGGTATTATTCACCAGATTATTGGCAAGAAGTCTTTCGACGATGAGAAACTAGTCGAGAATTGCAATTCTTTTCTGGAAGCGATCAGTAAAGTAAAGCCGGCTAAGATGAAAGGGGAGTACATCAAAGGGATAACTATGTGTACTTCCATGGGACCGGGAGTAAAAGTTAAGAAATAGTTTTATAGGCTAGCAAAATGCCTACTAAAAACAAAAGAGGTAAATTTATTGTTATTGATGGCTCTGATGGGTCAGGTAAAAAAACGCAGTGGGGTTTGCTGCAGCAGCGTTTGCGGCAGGAAAATATTCCTTATTTCCCCGTTGATTTTCCGATCTACCAGAGCTTTTTTGGTAAGTTTATCAAGCGCTATTTACACGGCGATTTTGGTGATCCGGTAAAAATAGACCCCTACCACGCCTCGTTTGCCTATGCTCTCGATCGTTTTTTTTATAAGGACAAAATCGAACAAGCCTTAGCCACTGGTAAAATTGTGCTCGCTAATCGCTACATGGAATCTAATAAGATACACCAGGGAGCAAAGTTTACCAATCGCCAAAAGCTTGACGAGTATTTAAACTGGCTTGATAAATTTGAATTTCAACAGTTAGACGTCCCTAAGCCCAATATGGTATTATATCTTCACGTGCCGACTAATATTTCGCAGCAGCTAATCAAGCGGCGGGGGAAGATTCGTCGAATTGATAAACACGAAAGTAACGTAGCCTATCAAAGGAAGGTGGTGGAGGTCAGTAAATATCTGTGCCGCCAATATCGGTACTGGCATTTAGTTGACTGTGTAGTTAAGGGTGAATTACTTGATCGACAAAGTATTCATGAAATGATTTGGCAGAAGGTAAAAACGTTGTGTTCATAATAAATTGTGTCATTTCAGCAAATATCTTTAAAAAACAAAAATGAAAATCACATTCCGGGGAGTTATTTTTTCTTCAGCGTTTTTGTTGGTACTTAGTCTCTGTGCCGTTGATATTCTAGCCGACAGTTCTGAGGCTCAGCCAAGCGAATCTCAGGAATATTTTCTGGTAAGCGGCAGTTCGGATCTAGCTAGCCTGGAGAGTAAAATAGAAAACACTGGTGGCCAAATCAAACATGAATTTGCTAATAAAGCCGGGATAGCGACCATGAAGCCAGAAGTGGCCGATGATTTGCGCGTCAAAGGCGAAGTAAATTTAATATCCAGTAATACTCTTCAACCAGCCGAAGTTGAATCATTTGGCGAAGTAGTAGTAGAAGCCGCCGCCACCTGGAATTATACCCAGACACAGGTTAATGAAGTTCCCGCTGTCGAACCCGGCCCGATTGAAGATGACTCCTTGTCTGTGCCAGGAGTTAGCAATGACCAGAAAACTGCACCAGCCGATGTGTCTGGTGGCAGTAGCGATGACACCACGGAATTTATGTTGGGCAAGGTTTCAGTAGCAGTGTTTTTAGTGGAGAGCAACGGAGCGATTGATTCGCAGTCAGAAAACTGGGATGCTGATCGGGAGAATGAGGTTCACGGTGAGGTTCAGTCGGCGATGGATTTTTGGCTGGATACGGCTGGGAGTGCCGCTAATCTGTCCTTCAATTATCATTTTATTAATGGCCGTACCGACAGCCGGGCGCAAACTGGCTATGAGCCTATTCAAAGAACCTCCTGGACCAGTAGCGGTGGCCAAGATTTGTGGATAAATGAAATGATGGGTAATCTGGGCTATGGGCAAAGCAGTTACTTCGACCAAGTACGAGCTTATCTCAACGATATTCGTAGCCAAGATAGTTCGGATTGGGCTTTTGCTATTTTCGTGGTTGATAGTAAAAATGATACCAACGGCCAGTTTACTGACGGCAAGTTCGCTTACGCCTACTATGGCGGCCCTTTCATGGTAACCACTTATGATAATAACGGTTACAACATTTCCAATATGGATTCAGTGGTGGCTCACGAAACTGGCCATATTTTTTATGCTCTCGACGAATATTACTCGGCTTATCAGCCTTGCGCCAAGACATTGGGCTATCTGAATACTGCTAATCAAAATAGTCAGTACAATCCAGCCGGTGGATCTTGCGCTACCAATGAAGTCAGTATCATGCGAGGAGGGGTAACTCCTTATATCAATCGCAGCATCGATTATTATGCTAAAGGTCAAGTTGGTTTATGGGATAGTGATGGCGATAGCATTTATGATATTATTGATACCCAGCCTGATTCTTCAATTACATCTTCAGTAGCTGCTTCTAGTAGTGCTATCAGTTTTTCCGGTAGTACTCACGTTAATAAAATAGCCAACCAAAATCCTTATACCGGTACGCTACGTTCCGGGTCAACACCCAACAATATCACGATCAATGTTATTTCGGCGGTGCAGTATCGTGTTGATGGAGGCCAGTGGCAAGGAACAACTGCTTCCGATGGAGCGTTTAATGAACCCACGGAAGAATTCACTTTTACCGCTGACAATTTGAGTCGTGGCACACACACCATTGAGGTTCGAGCCAAAAATAGTGCTGGTAACTGGGAAGAATCTTATGCCACTACGGCTGGGGTGGTCGGAACGGGTAAGATTGTGACCGGGGCTGGCTATGACGGCGGTCCCCAAGTACGTATTTTTAGTGAATCGGGCGCAGTTACTAATAATGGTTTTTTTGCCTACGACTCCCATATCCGCTCTGGCGTCAAAGTAACCACTGGCGACCTCAATGGGGACGGTATCGATGAGATAATCACTGGTACTGGCTCTGGTGGTGGCCCGCACATTAGAATCTTTACCAAAGAAGGTAATCTC
>JAHJQX010000028.1 GCA_018818965.1 Patescibacteria group bacterium
ATGGGGCATACTATTGTAACAGGTCATTTCCACCTTCTTGGGGTCGACCATAATTAAGCGTAAATCCTCTGGTGAATTCTGCCAGAGCAAAGTAAGTAACATGGTATTGAGACAAACAGATTTGCCACTGCCGGTCGCGCCTGCTACCAACAAATGGGGCATTTTAGTAAGATCGGCTACTACCGGAGTACCAGCTACATTGCGACCAAGCAATATACTTAGATTAGAAGATCGTTGGACAAATTCTTCACTTTCCATTGCCTCCCGTAGACGGACAATAGCTACTGCCTGGTTAGGAATTTCTATTCCTACCAAAGCCCGACCGGGGATAGGAGCTTCGATGCGCAGGGGATGAGCAGCCAAGGACAAGGACAGATCGTTGTTTAAGCCAGTAATCCGACTTAGTTTGACCCCCTCCGCTGGCTTAAAAGTATATTGCGTCACTGTCGGGCCGACATTAACTTCCCCCATCTCCACTTCAATGCCAAAATTCTGCAACGTGCGCCGGACTATTTTGGCATTATTGCGAATATCACCGCTAGTGGGCACTCCCGATTTACTTTCTAAAAGATCCAACGGATAAGGTTGCCAATCGCCGCTCACAGCTGAGGCATAAAGGGGCGGCGAATTCGTCTTCTTTTTATTGTTGATTTGATCGTCTAAATTCTTGACCTTCAGCTGAGACATAATATCATCATCGCTCTTTTCTCCATCGTCTTTGTTTTCTTCCTGATCCCCGTCCTTAGCCGCTTCACGACTACTACGCCCCTCTTTGATGCCACTTATCTTCAAGTTTTCTTCAGGAAGAGCTTTTTCTTTAACTTTCCCTAGAATACTCATAACAGCCATTTTAACGCTAGCCAGAAATTCAACAATGGCCCGAAAAGAAATGTTAAAGAGCAAAATTAAACTGACCAAGAGGAGAAAGAGAAAAATGATGCCGGTGCCAACCGTCCCCATCAGAGCCCGCAACGGATAAGAAACAGCAAAACCAATGTAACCTCCACCTTTATAATCATCAACGATTTCCAGAGCTTGATCAGAGGTAAAGAAAAGATGAAAAAAACCTGACAAACATAAAACAAAGAGAAAAGCACCAAAATAATTTGAGTTTTTAATTTCAAAATCTTCTGAGCGCTTTTGGGCAATTATAATTCCACCCCCAATTACCATCAGTAGTAGCGGGAAAATATAAGCTTGCCAGCCGAAAATATTTTTCAGAATTTTCTCGAAATAAATTCCAAAAATACCTGTTAGGTCTAGAAATGAGAGAATACTTATAATTCCAACTAGAAATAAAATCACTACAAAAACCCCACGGGCTGTTTCTGGACTTAACTTCTCTAAACTAAAAAGACTGCCAGACTTCTGTCGCCGGGTAGTTTTACGACTGTAGCCACGTTTGGTATTGATCGGTGAATGCCGCTTAGTTGTCTTTTTTTTATAAGTTTTTTTTCTTTTGGCCATTATTGGAGATATTGATATCAGGTTACAAAAACCCAGCTGTGCAATTACAGTATATTCAGAATAGCGCAAAATGGACAATGAGACAATACGGGAAAGTGGCGATATTTAGTGGGTAAGGTGCGGATAGTTAGCTAATAAAAAAAGACAACTATCCCCTCATAGATGTTGTCTAGGTGCGTGTTACTGGCCGAGAAATCTGAGAAGCAGCTTGTGCCGCCTGGTCAAAGCCCTCCCGCCAGTGATAGTTGCCTTGTGAAGCGACGACCGGCATTTACAGTCCCAGGCGTGGTGGCCATCGGTGGTGAAAATTTCCCGTAATCCGGCCTTGAAAATCTTCACTGCTGCCTCGACCAGCGCCGGCACAGCATCATCGACTACTGTCTGGCTGACCTCCTTGCCTTCCTTGGCATCATCGTCAACCCCCATCGCCACACAGGAGTAGTGCACCTGAGCCTCTCGTGCCAATCGCGATTCCGGGTCAAACGATTGCCCCACCACATCGAAACGACTCGCCTGCCAGCCCTCCGAGGTCAGACGGCTTCCAAACTGTGGCCCAGGGATAGTCACACAGCTAACCCGAGGGCCAAGCACGACACTAGCCTTCTCCGCCATCCTGATCAGGAAATCGTCCTGACAGGTACAGGTGGGATCAGCCATCGAGACATGAGTAGCCGGCCCATATCTGAAGAAGGTTGTTCCTTGGTAAGACGGACCTGACTGCTTGACCAAAGAAGGTACTCCCACTTTGGCCTGACCATGCTCGATCACTCCACAGGCACTAGCAGCCCAGACATGACTCACTCCAAAGTAGGTCAGGACCAACATGATCAGTTCCCAATCAATGCCCAGCGGCGGAACAGTGTGGCCCTTGCCATGGCGTGATCCGACCACAACCCGTCCACCGTTGGTCAGATCAGCCACCACGAACTCCAGTGGCGCGCCCAGCAGCAAGTGACGGATCACCCACAGCAAACCGACCAGACTCAGACCATTCGCTTCCCAGATGGCCGCGAGAGGCGGATAGAAACCGGTGCACCAGACTCTGTCAACGGTCAAATCGAGCGACTCGAGAGTCCGGCGAATATTTTGCGCATTGAACTCCTCTCCGGCACCTGCGCCAGTCCCAATGATAATTCCTACAACCGGCTGCTTACTTTTGCTCATACTCTCCTCCTCGGCTTTCGCCTAGCAAAATTGTCAAAGCGCCCACAATTCAGACGCTCCAGAAAGTACAAAAGAAGATTCACTGTAACAAATATTTTGCTACCGCAAAACCCTTTTATCCCATTCCCCTTTCTGGCTCAATAAAGTATAATGTTGAATAAATCATAATTAATAAAACCTATGCCCCAAATATCTACCCGCGCCTCTTCTGCCCAAGCTTCACCACTGCGCAAACTCATCCCCTTCGCCGATGCTACCAAAGCTCGTGGCACCAAAGTTTATCATCTTAATATCGGTCAACCTGACCTCGAAACCCCAGCTGAAATCCTCACTGCTATTAAAAATTTCGACAAGCAAACTGTCGAATACGCCCCGTCAACCGGCATCTTAATCTGCAATCAAGCCTGGGAGAAATATTACCAGGATAACGGTATCGACCTCAAAGCAGACGAGATTATCGTTACAAGTGGTGGTAGTGAAGCGATTGCTTTTGCTATTAGTATAGTAACCGATCCAGAAGAAGAAGTGCTGGCCTTCGAACCTTTCTACACTAATTACAATGGTTTTGCCTCCCTGGTAGGCTCTAAGGTAGTACCAGTGAGAACCAATGTCGAGGATGGATTTCGTTTACCGAGCAGAGAAGACATCGAGGCAAAAATCACCGACAAAACCAAAGCAATTATTATTTGTAATCCCAATAATCCAACTGGCACTGTTTACACTAAAGAGGAAATGCAGCGCTTAGTAGATATTGCCAAAGAAAGGGATCTTTTTATTTTGTCTGACGAAACCTACCGCGAATTTAATCTCGATGGTGATGGACGAACTGTTAGCATGATGGATTTTCCCGAAGTGGCCGATCGGGTGATTGTCCAGGATAGTATCTCTAAGCGTTTCAGTTCCTGCGGTCTGCGTATTGGCTGTCTGGCTAGCAAAAACAAAGACGTTATCGCCTGTGCTTTGAAATTTGGTCAGGCTCGCTTATCAGTCGCGACTATCGACCAGGTAGCGGCCATCCCCGCCCTGGAAAATTCTGCTAAGCTCGTCCCGCCAGTAGTAGAAGAATACAAAAAACGCCGTGACGTTGTCTACGAAGCTCTACAGAAAATGGACGGGGTCACTTGCCTTAAGCCCGAGGGCGCCTTTTATGCTTTCCCTCGTTTGCCGATTGATGACTCCGAAGATTTCGCCAAGTGGATCTTAGAAAAGTATGAAAATAATGGCGAGACAGTGATGATCGCTCCCGCTCCTGGTTTTTATGCCACTCCTGGTTTGGGTAAAAACGAAATTAGAATCGCCTATGTTCTCAACTGCAATGATCTCAAGCAAGCGATGAATTTACTAGCTGACGCGCTTAAAAAATACTCAAAATAGCCAATTTGGCCACTTTTTCGCTAATAATAGGGAACAACTGTGGATAAATAGCCCATTTTGGTCCTTCCCTACCTTTACAATGACCCTCCCGAGCCCTTATAATAGATGAGAACAGAAAAAAACAAAAAATAATAACTAATGAAAGGGGGTGATAGCAATGAATAAAATGGAATTAATTGAGGCATTGGCTGAGAAAGCTGGTGTTTCTAAGAGTGAGGCCGAACGAGTCCTTAACTCTATGATCGAGGTTATCACTGCCAAGCTTTTGATTGACGAAGATGTTACCATCACTGGCTTCGGTACCTACTCTGTTTCTCACCGTAAGCAACGTCAAGGTGTTAACCCACAAAACCCAAGCCAGAAGATTACTATTCCGGCTATGGACGTACCTAAGTTTACTTCCGGCAAAACACTTAAGGACGCCGTTAAGAATAAATAGGAATAATATTTCTATTTCCGATATTAGAATACAAGAGCCGCTGTCAAAGGCGGCTTTTGTAATAAAAAAGGCCGAGCGCAAGTAGACCAGGTTGGTCTAGTCAGGCTCGGCAGTCAGTGTTCCTGTTGACGAAGGTGGCGCATGCGTGCTTGGCCCAGGCGGCAAAGCTCGGCATCGCGGGGGGACAGCTCCCCGTAACGTCCCGCTCGGCAGGCTTCCCCCTGCTGGCGGTACCCGTCGCGGCGAATCCGGTCTTCCTGCCCGATCCGCCATTCACTGTCGTCGACAATTCTCTGGAGATCGTCCATCTCCCTGCGATGCTCGCGCGTCTCTCCCCGGTAGTGAGACGAGCACCGCTGGGAGAAAAGCCCAGCGTCATCGACACACTCCCAACAGTCCCCCCAGGTCGAGCGCCGGCACTGGACATTCTGCCCCCAGCCAGCACAACCGCCACTCAATAATGTCACCAAAACTGCCAAAAAAATGGTTCTCATCGCATCCTCCAAGGTGCAAAATTTTCATCACATAGTACCACACAATAAAAAAACAGTCAAGATGTAGCGGTAATGTCCACACACATATGGCGGTTCTCCAAAAACTAGTGTGTGCCCAAAGCATAGCCTGACTATTTTGTTATCTTTGTTCCCGTTTTTGTTTAGATTGGATCGCCCTCGAGATCGTTCAAGACACTTTCTATCTGGGCAAGATTTAACTTATCTAGATTGTCAATTATTCTTTTAACGTCCGGCTGTAATGACTGGTCGGCTGGCAGTTGCTTTAATTTCTCAGCTAGCCGATTGCGTAAGACAGCTATCTCCTTTTTATCAACTTTGCTATAGACGGCTGCTTTCGGAAAACTCATTTTCAACTCATCGATCAAGGCAAGGATAAAATCGGGATCACCTTTCTGTACCACTCGGCGCCTGACAGCAATCTCGTTCTCAGCTTGCTCACTAGGCGAATCAAAACACTCAATGCCAACAGTAAAGGCATCGGCTAGTACTTCCTCTATTTTCCGCTTCAGCTCCACCTGATCACTCTCCACTTGATAGCCGGTAGCGGAAACAGTTATCTGCGCCTGATAATCATCGCTTTCTATTTTTATTATTTCTTGGTTCATATTTTTCTTTTACCTATTCTTGGTGGTATACCTACTCTCTTGACTGCCTCAGATTTACGATGGCCACGTGGAATCACAAACCTACCTAGATCAGCTCCTTTCTTCTCTACTTGTACTTTCGGTGGGGCTGCCCTATTTTCACTGCCAGGATCAACCGGGCGCGGCTGTGCCTGAGAGGCAGGTAGCGCGGCTGGCTCAGGGAAAAGTTGGTCGCGCAAACGCTGATAGGCTCTCTGGTTCATCGGCCGAAAATCTTTATTATGTTTTTTGACCCACCAATTAACTAATTCGAAATCTTCGGCGTGGTTTTTTTTGAGCCAATCGGGTCGCCAGAAATATTCGTAACAAATTTCTGCCCAATATTCCTTGGTTTCTAAATATTTCTTCTGCCCTTGATTTTTCTGACGAATCTTTTCTACATAAGCTGACCGGTATTTATTATCCCCATTCAGGTATCTATCTATTAACCGGTTTAGTAGTTCCTGCCGATCTTCAGGAGAAGCGGTATCATCATTCTCCGGATCGTTAGCATGACCAAATTCATGTAACAAATATTGAACAAGCTTATCGACTCGCTTATTAAGCTTACCAGCAGGCGTGTTCGGTCTATAATAATCTATGGTGGAAACTCCCTCTGAATCAGTGTGTGTAGCCGCTCCCATTTTATCGCCGCTCATGCCATATTGAGCGGGCATATCTGGTTGTTCATCCATATAGAATAAACGCTCAGTTTCTCCCACCCAGTTACGAGGGAGAATAGCAAACAACAGCTTTTTTAATTTGGCCGAATTAATATTCTCATCTAAGGTTTCGAAGTCTTCTACGCCGGTGTCAAAACCATCTTTAGCTTGTCCCCGCTCATTTTTATTATCTTTTCTATGCACTCGTCGGAAAACATCATCATGCTGACCTTTCAATACTCCTCGCACTATTTCTTCCAAGGCAGCTATTTTCTCCGCTGGAGTTAAAACACTTCGACCATCGACAGCGGAGGAGGCAGCGGCATCTTTCGAACGAGGCCGCAGTTCTGGCAAATCTCCTCTCACCCCCGACATCCCCATGCCCACAATCATTGTATAAAAGGAAGCCCTCACTAAGGCTTGCTTCCACCCCGGCGAAAGTAGCATAGATTCTCCCTGGGGTTCTCTGTGATATCCTTCGTTTCTCGTCATATAATTTATCTTGGCGTTAAACTTGGGCTAACAACACCGTGTAATTCTTCCCATAATGTTTAGCACAACGCGGACAGGTTGTATAGAAAAAATAAAGTTTTTTTGTCTTTTCCCCTTGCTTTTGGACGAACTCTTCCATTTCCGCTATCCATTTCTTTATATCCTTATAAGATCCTTCGAAAACCTTAGTAATAAAGGTACCCGATATTTTTACCATCTCTGACTCTGGAACGTCCTTACTGACATGGATATAAAGATCGCTGCGCCAAAGAGAACATTCATCCGAAAGCATTAAGGGTTTGGCTGGCAAAGCGTCCGCGTTTTTAATCTTAGTAATGTTTTTAAGCATCACTTTGCCAAAATTTATCGGGATGTGCATAAAATTTCTCACTTGATCCTTAATAAACAGCTTATTCTCCCAAGTTATTTTTTTCTCCTGCCACGGCTCGGGGTCAAACCGTAGGCAACAGCCCGTTTCGGAGTCTGCGTAGAGAGTTTCCGGTCTTTTGTTTGTTTGTTTGTCAGCCATGTTTTTTAGTTAATTCAATACGGTTAATATTAATACACAATCGACTGGCTGTAAAACAAAAAGCGTGTTTTGAAACCACGTCTTAGATGTTCAATTTATAGAAATAACTCTATCTTTCTCCCAAGGCCACATTGACTCCCCCGCGATAGTTTTCATCATAGGCCCAGAAAGCGTTGAGAAGTTTTAACTTAGAACTACCACGACTCTCGGGGGCAGTGACTAAGTCCTGATGATTATCAGCATTAAAATTCGCCACAGCGAGGGTTACTCCACCCTCTCCCCCAATCCCAGTAGATATACCAACTATTGCCTATTATGCTATATTGATAAAGCACGTTGCTAAATTAACAAGAAACAAAATGAGAAACAAGGTATTAATCGGAAGCTTGACGCTTGTCGGGGTAATGACTCTGTCTAGTGTGGCTCTAGCCTCAACTGCTGAGACTCTTCAGCCTGCTTCAGTACAAACTATCGATGATGAGCTAGTAGTTAACAATGTAGCTAGATTTAACTCTATCTATGTAGGGAGTCAAGGAGAAGGTGGAGTTACTGCTTTTAATGGTACTGTGATCAACAACACTACTGACGATGACGGTAATAGTGTTCCTGTTACTGTTGGCGATGACTTGAGAGTTGATGGTAGGATCTATAGAGGAGCTACTGCTGGTACAAGTGACGATATGCCTTTTATTATCAATGATAATGCTCAGGTGACAGGAACTTTGACAGTAGCTGGACTTTCAGGGACAGGTATTGTCAGTTCTGCTAACTTACTAGATGGTACCATAGCCACAGCTGATATTGCTGATAATGCAGTGACTAGTGCTAAAATTGCTGATAGTTCAGTAGCTACAGCTGATATTGCTGATGGGGCGGTGACGACGGCCAAGATTGCTACTGATTCAATCACGACTGATAAATTAGACTTTAGCTCAAATGGTTTGGTTAAGGCTGGAGGTTGGGTGAATGGGAATGATCTTACATTTATGAATGATAACTATTTTAACCCGCTAGGTGGGGAGATGGAGATTACTAGACAAGAAGGACAACCAGTGGGTGCGTACTTAATTGATATGGGGTTTGATGTTAGCGAAAGTTATTTTTACGCAAATAACCTAGCAAACTGTGGTGTTTCTGGTGCACCAATTGGAACGCTATTTGGTGACGCATATAATAATTTTATAATGGTTAACACATTTAATGCTGAGACTGAAACTTATATTGATTGTAACTTTCAGTTCTTAGTGTTCTAAATCCATAACTTGACTTGCTATCAAAACAAAAACTGCCACTCGTGTTGAGATGGCAGTTTTTTATTACTCAATTCTTACTCCCAAACTTCCCTTGACATCTCAGCCTTTTTGTAATACATTACTATGTCTAAGGAAATAGGTAGTTTTTTAGAACATATAACTTCTTCCCACACCACCACGGACTGGAGATGACATTGTGAAAAAGATAGTAATCCACATCAGCGATGAACGGGCAGTCAGGATGGTATTCAACCGAGGTTTCTTCGGCTGGTACCTCTTCTACTACGGGCTACTGGGTATTATCGGCTGGCTGGTAATGCCCTCGGTTCTGCTTTTGATGATGGAAATTATGCCCTGGGCTGACCGCTTCGTCATCATCAACGCAACAGGAATCGTCTACGGGCTACTGGCGCTCCTGCACGAGATCCTGGTACGCTTCATCATCAACCAACGCTACAGCATCAAGCCGCTGCGTCCTACAACTGAGTGGCTGCGAGATCGCTGGTCGCGAGTAGCTCTCATCGGCTTCATCGTGGGTGCAGTGATGATGGGTACCCTCTTCTTCCTGGGAGCTTTTGTCCCTGGCGTATCCGAAGGAGCCCGCGTCCTGATCGCAGTCCCCCTGTCAGTGACGGTGGGGATGATCGGATTCAGCCTGATGATCAAACCCATCCTCGTTGACGAAGCGATGGAAATGGTCGAGCGACAGGCAGAAGCTAGGAGATCTCAAAGAAGAGCTAGGAAGCGCCAGCCAAGAAGGCGGAAGAAGTAGCATTCTAAGCCATATCAAAGCGATGTGGTTTTTTTATACCAAAAAACACGGCTCAGTGCCGCGCTTTAAAAGGAAAATTATATCCATGGAGCCAAGGGGACTCAGTTGGAACCGTTTTGTGGCAGAATTGAGGGAGTGGGAGGGGTTGGGTGAATGTGTTGGGTTGTGATATAACATAGAAGCTTAAAATAGCTAAGAAGATAAAATAAAAAAAGCCCTCGTAAATGTTTGAGGGCCTGGTAACCGAAGATGAAGGTACGGGGAATGGGATGCAGACTTCGACAGCTACTCGTCGTCGGGCATCGGACCGTCTTGGACTGGCGAGAATGTACAGAACACCACGCAGTCGGTGATGGCAGTGAGCCCATACGAAACACCAGCAGGGACGTGATAGCTGCTCCCTGTGTACAGCTCGATATCCGATCCCCCGTCGGTGAGATGAAGCTTGACTTGCCCACTCACGATGTACACCGTCTCGTCGTACTCATAGACGATGCCCTCGGGGATGGAGAAACCTTCCTTCGGACGGAAGATCGTAACCTTGACGCCACATTCATCAGCCCCTGGTAAAATCACGCGGTCGGATTTGGTTCCTTCTCCGAAATCCTTAGCGAAATGCCCTTCGCCAGGCCCCTTGAAAATCAACTTTTTCTTGCTCATGGTGCAGTTCTCCTTGGCTTGCAGTATGTATCTTCGGAACGGAGTATTTGTAGGTTCGAATTGGAAGTCCTAAGACGTGAGCACAAGAGTATATAATAAAGACTTTGATAAGTAAAGGGACTTGTCTAAGCCCCCCCCCCACGGTGAGCAGTTTTTTATTTACAAAGCCCTTCATTACAACAAAACCCCTAGCTCAAGGGGTTTAATTAGATCCATAGAACTAAGGGGACTCAGTTGGAACCGCTTTGTGGCAGAATTGAGGGAGTGGGAGGGGTTGGGAGAAACTTTATTACTTCGTTTAGCCTGATTAAACCGATAATAACAACTTTCGTATTACATATTGCATAATATTTTATAAACATTATAATCCTCAGACTAGGTGTTTATGGATATCGCTCTTTACCATTTACCCCAGAGTGGAGATATCGAGATCATCATCAGTGGTCTATATATCCCCCTTCTGGGGATTTTAGTTGTACCTCAATGAACGGAAGAGAGACAAATGCAACCAAATGAGAGAACGCAAGCAACGCTGTTGATGGGTCTACTCAGGCAGATCGGTGTGGGACCGAACAACCTGATCCTTACCCCGGAGAACATGCCCTTCGGTATCGACGCTGAAACGGTCCAAGAAACGCACAGAGTGTTGTGCGAGGCCAGGACTGACGATGGCGAGAGGCTGGCCTTTTTCCTGGTGCTTAAGGATGCCCAGGCCACGCGCATCTTTCCCAACGGTATTCACAGACCTCACTGTGAACACGGCTGGCCGATGATGACGGCACTCCTCAACTGGGCGGCCGAGAACAAGTCCACCGGCATCACTGACAAGGACTTCAGCGGTGTCATCGAGGGCGTCATCCTGGAGCAGGGCGTGAAAACCGAGGCTCGCGGGGGACTTCCCGGGGTGCTTTTCGGCGAAAAGCCCGAGGAGCAGCAGGGACCCAGACCCAAGGCTGGCTCCGCTTCCTCCATGTTCTACGCCATGGCGGATGCAGGTGAGATCCCGATGGAGATGGCTGGCGAGCTGCACACCTTCTGTCTGTACCACCCCGACTTCGCCATCAAATTCCTGGGAGGCATGTCGCGGCTCCTGGGAGCCATGACTGAGATGGCAATCGAGCACCCCGACGCCGAGATCACCACTGTGTCTGCGGGCGTCAGGTCACCAAGCTGTCCTCGGATCAGTCGGCTGTACGCGTTTATTAGCGGCAGCGTCGTCTCCAGCACCTGCCCCGACTTCGCCGAGATGTTTCGCGATGTGATGGGTGGGCAGGACGACGGCAACTAGGTCAGCGGCCTAAAACGCACTTTCCTGATATCCCCCCAACATGAACCTTCAACTGCCCACACACGGTGAACAGTTTTTTTATACCAAAAAACACGGCTTAGCGCCGCGCTTTGAAAGGAAATTTAAATCCATAGTCCCAAGGGGAATTGAACCCCTGTTTTCAGGATGAAAACCTGATGTCCTAACCACTAGACGATGGGACCATAATAGCTTTGGATACAGATGAAAAAATGATACCAGATAAATCAGCGCCGGTCAACGAAAAGCTGCTACCCAGAACAACCCTCTCCCTAAAATCCTCTTCAAGCCAACCAAAAACAGGGCTGTGCGAGCCCTGTTTATAAAGCTTATCTAAACTCGATTAGACTGCGTTGCCGCCGTCGCCATCGCGTGATTCCATTGGTCGCGCTTCGTTAACAACTAGAGTACGACCTTCGAATTCTTTACCATCCCACATTTCCATCGCTTTTTTAGCGTCGTCTTCGCTAACCATTTCCACAAAGCCAAAACCTCGGGAACGGCCAGTCATTTTGTCCATGATAATTTTCACAGACTCAACGGCGCCAGCTTGGGTAAAAGCCTCTTTGAGAGACTCTTCAGTGGTGCTGTAAGGAATTCCACCAACGTATAGTTTCTTTTCCATATTGATCCTTTTAACACTTAAATAATAATGTAAGGTGACCTCTTCCCATCCCGGTTTTCTCTTATTATGTGACCTATGGATAGTCAGCGCACATCAACGACTACCTTAGGCAAGAAAACTTATCGAGAAACTTACAGGGGCAGTGTACATATTAAACCCTAATAAATCAAGACTTTTCGGTAATACTCTCCGCTACTCTCTTTACAATTGGTGTCATTATGAAAGCGACTAGGAAACCAACAGGAAAGCTGAAAATAAAAGCTCGGAACCGTAGACCGGGGAAACCTTCTACAAAAGCTTAAGCAGTTACTTTATAGTGAACTAGAAGGCAGCGGTTCTACTGGAATTGGTGTACCCGCTGGAGCATATTCGATTTTAGTGCCCGCTGGCCAGATAAATTGAATATTGCTTTCATAGGAAAGATCCAAATAGATATTTGCTCCCTCAACAGTTAGATCGGTTAGGTTGGAAGCGCCACTAAAACTAGCTGAATGATCACCCGACACTGATTGCACATATTGAGCAGAACCACCATTGGCTGACAGAGTAGCAACATTACTATCACCACACTGCCAAACGCCTGGTGTGCCAGTAACCTTTTCGTGGACTGTCCCTTTAAGATTTACTGGGCCAGAATTTGGTAAATCACCCGACCCTACCTCTAGCTCAGATAAATCAAGATCAATCCAGCCATCAATATATATCACCTGTTCAGTCAAATTATCACACGCCCCCGCCAGACTTGACAGAGATGTTCGCTGAACCTGGCTAAAATCAATTCGCCACGGCACAAGATAAGCATTATATTTGATCGTTTCTGCCTCGGGGATCGGGTGACCAACCACATTCTGTTGAATTGTCGCTCCCCCTAAAACAGCTGGCGAGGAAGCTGTATAATAAATTGTATAATCTGTACGATCAGTTACATAACTATTATCTTGATTCTGCTTTCCCTGAGAGACATTATTTTCATCCTTTGGCAGATACTTACCAATACTACAACCGCTGAAAACCAACACCCCAACCAATAAAACAAAGCTAATTTTTACTTTTTTTATCATTTTATTTAATTTATTTAATTTCGTGAGAACCCTCTATGCCTATCGGCCAAACAGATAAGTTACGAAAGCGGGATATCTGGGCAATAAATTTTGATTACCCGAAAATTAATTACAGAATAATTATACTACAAACAACGCCGTAGATAACAACACTTGTCATATCTTGAATTACCGTCGCAATCGGACCCGTGCCGGCTGCTGGATCTTTGTGCATTGATTGAAATATTTGCGTAACTGTTAAGGCTACTAGAGGAGCAACTGCTACTGCCAAAAAAGTTGCCACTGAAACACTTAGAGCCAAAAGATTATTATCAAGCCAGAAAAAAGCAATTAAGCCAGCCAAAGCACCAAAAATAAGGCCAAAAAATATCCCCAAGATTGATTCTTTGCGAAAATAACCGCCAAATTTCGCCTTACTGGTTTTTAAATTTCGAGCGTAGATCGCCTCCGTTTGTGTTCCAATAGCATCTGAAATATAGACCACAAAGGGAAGGAAAAAAGCTACTTCGACATTTTGCGATAGTACTTCTTCAAAACGCGAAGTTACTATGGAAATCCCAAAGCCAAGCAATAAACCTAAAATTAAAGTTGGCGCTCTTAATTTAAGTAACGTAATTATTGATTCACTAGTATCATCAGCATACAAAGTTGTTCTTTGTTTTTTCATCTATATTTTTATTTTTTCGCAACGGCTTCAACAAACGAGCTCTTATAACTATGATAAACAGCTGACGACCGACGAATTTTAATAATTTTAAACTTGGCCAGCACAGTAGTCATATACTCTCGATCAAAAAAGTGACGAACGTGATCACGAAAGGCATATATATTTTCCTCAAGCTCACGACCTCGACCACAGAGTATATCATCAGTTGATTTACATTTCACAAAAAGTAAGCCATCTTTTTTCAGTACCTTATACAATTGATCGAATATTCTTTGGGTGATTTTGTCATTGAAATAATGCAAACTAAGATGGGCATAAATCACGTCAAATGAATTTGGCTTAAATTTCAACCGTGAGATATTCTGTTGAATTATCTTTAGGTTAGTAATTTTCTTTTGCGCGGCCAACTGGCGAAGTTGACTGAGACCACTCTCTGACCAATCAGCGGCCGTTACTTGTAAGCCTTGACGGGCAAAATAAAGCGAATCACGTCCGTTACCACAACCTAGATCCAGCAAACTATTATACTTACCTTGCTTGATTAGTTTATATGCTCGACTGGCAAAACCGTTGCGCGGCAATAGAGATTTTTTATCCCATTTTGTTTCCCAGAGCTTCTTCTGATCCATAATTTAGAGCGCTTCCTTACTAGTTACTAAAAGCTTTGTTCTAAGCTGTTCGTTTTTTTCAACAAAATAACTCACGTACCAAGTTCTCCGTCGTGTCCGGCTACCATCATTTCGGCTGATCCACCACCAATTACTACCAAGTCGTATTTACTACTTTTTATAAATTAAAAAACCGCTATCAAGCTGGCGGAGAGGGAGGGATTTGAACCCTCGATCCCTTACGGGATACGCGCTTTCCAAGCGCGCGCACTAGGCCACTATGCGACCTCTCCCCTTCTACCTATCTTGTAAAATCCTTTGTAAATTATCCATCGCCAATGGTGCCTTACATTTTACGGGCGGCCCAGCTGTTTGTATATCTTCTACTTCTCTGACAAAAGTTATCCTACCTTTACCTGCAGCCTCTCTTTCTCTATTCATCCGCACCAAATCAATACCATAATCTTCCAAAACAAATCTAATCTGCTCGGGTTGAGGCTTATGTCCAGCTGGTAAACGTCGTCGATGAGGACGACGGGGAGACTTCTGCCTAATCCCTCCAGATTTGTTTCCACTGCCAGTGGAAACAACGGTTCTGTCGGTACAACGTATTTCCCGTAAATGTGATAATACCAAATAATCCAAGTAAGCTCCCTGCATGGGCATTAAGATCGGACCTTTTATTCCGGTCACCTCTCGCATAGACAAATGCTCATCCAGAAGACAACGATAAATGCAATTCCCTACATTAATTTCAACAATGGTTTCAGATTTTCCACCCGGATTCATTTTATATAAGATACTTTTGAAACCCAACTCTCTTGCTTCAGGATCAGTGATTTCCACTTCATCCCCTCTCGGACTCAGTAGGTACTGAGACTCCCACTTCATTTCTTCAATTATCTGTCTGTTTAATCTACTAGTTGATATTAACTCTTCAGCAGACATTCCCGGCTCCAAATAAGCCAAAGTAGAAAAACATCTAGCACTTTCTACCACGGTGTCAGGATCCTGATCCTGCATTTTCTCAGTTAAATAATTGCGTAATTCAGCTGGCGAAGAAAAAGAAGTAATCACACTTTCGCCAGGTAAACTCAGATTAACCATGAACCCGCCAGTGATGGAGGGATCTAATTCCCTAGCCATTTCGCCGTTAAGCCATTCTCGCAGAGGATTGTCCCGAGTGACCAGATTATAAGGAAAATTTCTTTGCCGCGTCCTGCTAGCTGGCGTTATCATTATTCCAAGATCATCAACCGGATTGTCATAAAAATCGAACAAATCTCTTAGTCTCTGAGCTTCTTCTGGACCCTTATTTTTACTCTGAATCGCTCGAACAGCCTTATCCCCAGCCATAATTCTATTTAATGCTGTCTCTTTATCACTCCAGAATGAAGGAAACCGACGAGTAGAAGTAAAATTAATGGCGCCATCAATCTCAATCGCTTTTGTCAAAACATCGTCTTTCTCATCAAAAAGAGCTAGAACACTATCAAGAGCTTGGTCAGAATCCACCGGCATTATGTCAGATTGGAAGCATAATATTCCTAAGGTTTTTTGCACAATTTGCTCATTACTGCTCCGGAGGCCAGCCAGAGATAAGTTATAGAGAAACTCTGTGATCATTCTAGGATTCTTACATCTCTCCACCATCTTCGTCATGATCTTGTCTGCTGTCCCACCATATATTTCACTCTCAGCGGATAGATTAAGCCATTTGCCTAAATTCTCAGGGCTAGGAGGCCAGCCAGCCTTCTTCCAGTCAATTTTATCAATTGCTTCCTCAATATCTGACTTCAAAGCCTCAATAGCTGGATAGGCTCTTTTCCTTTCTACCCCCTCCGTAACATCTCCAAGATTCTCAGAGCCTTCCTGCAATAAAGCTAGGTTGTCAAATAATCTCTCTAAATTATCTGGATCGCGAGTTATTTGTTGGGCAAAATTAGCTGCAATGACTTCTCTGCCCCGCTTGTTTTGTTCATCATAGCCAGTAGCACAATTAGCTACCTCGGCCAAACCAGGCACAACAGCAAAAATGGAGTCTGCGGACTTAGTAGGATCTTCAACAGAAGGTTGTGGTGCTCCCTCTAACGGTGGTTCCTGAGGTGCACTAAAGTCCCCTACCTCCTCTGGGTACCTAGCAATTTCTGGAAATGGTTTTCTTTCTCCCATAACAATTAGTTAATTTCCTTTATTATAGCCCAAATAAAGACAATTGACAACTGCTTTTACTCATGATATCCTCAAGGTAAAGTAATTTATTAGTCTAACTCATATAAATGAGCAGGGTTTTCGCTGTAGTTCAAATTATCGTCTCTGTTCTCCTGGTAGTAGCCGTTATTATCCAAAATAAAGGTGTCGGACTCTCCCAGACCTTCGGGGGTGGCGGGGGTGGCGGGGAAGGTAATACTTACAGTACTAAACGTGGGGCGGAAAAAATAATTTTTGTCATTACCATCATCTTATCTATTATTTTCTTGGGACTAGCGTTCGCTCATCTCTTCATCTAAATTTATCAGCGTAAAATTAAATGATTAAACTCATTAGGGACAATTCCCGTTCTTTTAGGTTATTGAATAAAAAAAATTCTGACCCCAGAAAACCTAAAGGAAAAATTAAATGGAAATATTTGTTTCGAGTTTTTTCTAAACCCGAAAGATTGATAATATACTTAGCTATCCTCGCTCTCTTAGGAGCTACCGGTTGGCTCGGCTGGGAATTTAGCTGGCAACACATCAAGTCTGAACCGAAAGGCGGTGGTCACTATATCGAGGGGATAGTGGGTGAACCACAATACATTAATCCCCTTTTCGCTCAAGGCAGTGACGTTGATATGAATATTACCAGTCTGATATTTTCTAGTTTGATGAAATATAATAACCATCAAGAACTCGTTCCTGATTTGGCAGAAAGTTACGAGGTATCAGAAGACGAAAAAAATTACACCTTCCATTTACGTCAGAATGCTTATTGGCACGATGGCGAACAATTAACAGCCGATGATGTAGTTTTCACCGTCCAAACTATCAAAAACTCTAGTTATCAAAGCGTTTTGTCAGCTAATTTTCAAGACGTTGCCGTGGAGAAGGTAGACGATTTCACCATCAAATTTACTCTTACGGGCGAGTCACTTTCCCCTTTTTTAAAGGAAAATACTACTTTCGGTATTATCCCCGAACATATCTGGCAAGAAATTGTCCCAGCTAATGCTCTACTGACTGAATACAATTTGAGCCCCGTCGGCTCTGGCCCCTATCTTTTTGCCGAATACAAAAAAGATAAAAAAACTGGCATCGTTGACTCCTACACCCTCGTTAAAAATAACAACTATCACCAAGCCACTGCATATATCGATAAAATCACTTTCAAATTTTTCACCGACGACACCTCAGTTGTAAATGCTTATAATTCTAAAGAGATAACTGGTATCAGCTATCTCCCCCCCGAAGAGAGAGAAAATATCAGTCAGAAAGTAAAAGATGATTTGGTTTCTCACAATCTCAAATTACCTCGTTATTACGCGCTATTTTTCAACCAGCCGAAAAATAGTATCCTCAAAAGTCAGGAGGTTAGAAAAGCGCTAGCGTACGGAACCAATCGTGAAGAAATTATCACCAAGATCTTTAACGGTGAAGGAGTTAAGATCGACTCACCTATCTTAGAAAGTTTTCTCGGTCACAATCCGGAGATCAAAAGATATGAATATGATAAAGACCAAGCTAACAACATTCTGCATGAAGATGGCTGGAATGAGATCAACGAAGAAGGCTACCGCAACAAAAAAGACACCCAGCTTGAATTAACTATTACTACTACCGACCAATTAGAGATTGCTAATTTAGCGAACTTATTACAAAAGCAATGGAAAGAAATGGGAGTTAAGGTTAATATTGAATTAATAGACCCAACTGAGCTACAAACAGAATTTATCAAACCGCGTAATTATGAAATCCTGCTTTACGGTCAGCTAATCGGCCACGATCCTGATCCTTATTCCTTCTGGCACTCCACTCAAAGACAAGATCCCGGACTTAATTTAACTTCCTTCAAAGACCCCACTGCTGATGATCTATTGGAAACAGCTCGTAAAACCAGTCAAGAGGATGAACGAACCAAAAAATATTTACACTGGCAAAATATTATGGCAGAGAAACTACCAGCTTTGTTCCTCTGCAGCCCTACTTATACCTACGCTGTCGATAAATCAGTCCAAGGCATTGAACTAGAATATATCACTGTTCCCAGCGATCGTTTCACTAACGCGTCTAATTGGTACATAGATGTCAGTCGTCGGTGGGAATGGTAGGGAAGATAGGTTTTTAGGTGATAGAACGCGGAATTAAGGGGCGACTTAATTTCGTTTTATTTCTTGATTCTCTTATCGCCCCGGTGCTGGAACTGGTAGACAGGCACGGTTCAGGACCGTGTGACTTCATTGTCATGGGAGTTCGACCCTCCCCCGGGGCATATTATCATGACATTAGTATCTCTATTTAAATAACTAACTGCAAAAAACAAAATGCCACAGATAAAACAAGAACCGCGTCTAAAAATCATTCCTCTGGGTGGTTTAGAGGAAGTTGGTCGTAATATGACTGTCTTTGAATACGATCGCGACATCGTCATTGTCGATATGGGTCTCCAATTTCCCGAAGAAGACATGCCCGGAATTGACTATGTCATTCCGGATGTCAGCTACCTTAAGGGAAAAGAAAATTATATCCGGGGAGTTATCGTTACTCACGGCCATTACGACCACATTGGAGCTATCCCCCATATTATGAGCAAGATAGGCAATCCGACAATTTTCACTGCCAAACTTACTCAAGCTATTATTCAAAAACGACAGGAGGACTACAAGGAACAGGGGAAACTAAATATCTATACCGTTGATCCTGATAAGGATAATTTGCAATTGGGTAGTTTCAAGGTGGAATTTTTCCGCGTTAACCACAATATTCCAGATGGGTTTGGTTTGGTGCTTCACTCCCCGGTCGGTTCAGTAATGCATACCGGCGATTTTAAATTTGATCCAGCTCCAGTGGGAGAAAAGCCAACTGATATAGAAAAAATCAAGAAATTCGGCCAACGCGGAATCAAAGTATTGATGTCAGACAGTACGGGATCAGAGATTGAGGGTGATTCCATTTCTGAACAATCCATCATGGAAACTCTTGACCAGATTATTAAAGGTAATAAAAATCGGATCATTATTGCGACCTTTTCTTCTCTGCTAACCCGTATCCAGCAGATAATAATGCTGGCGGAAAAATACGGCCGTAAAGTAGCTATCCAAGGCTATAGCATGAAGAGTAATGTCGAAATTGCTAAGAAACTTGGCTATCTTAAGGCACAAAAAGGCACTCTTATCTCCCCCAAAGAAATGAAAGATCTGCCCAAGGAAAAGATAATTGTGGCTTGTACCGGCGCTCAGGGTGAAGAAAGAGCCGTCTTAATGCGTATTGCCAATAAAGAACACCGGGAAATTAAATTAATTAAGGACGACACCGTAATTTTCTCTTCTTCGGTAGTACCCGGTAATGAACGTACTGTCCAGCGCCTCAAAGATTCACTCACGCGCCAGGGAGCCGAGCTCTTCCATTATAAAATGATGGATGTACATACTGGTGGCCACGCTCTCCGCGATGATCTTAAGCGCATGATCCAGATGACCAAGCCAGAATATTTTGTCCCTATTCATGGCAACCACTACATGCTTAAAATCCACGGCGATTTAGCCGCTGAAGTCGGTA
The DNA here is from genome assembly GCA_018818965.1 of Patescibacteria group bacterium. GTDB lineage: Bacteria > Patescibacteriota > JABMPQ01 > JABMPQ01 > JABMPQ01 > JABMPQ01. The sequence goes on from JAHJQX010000028.1 coordinate 19,971, forward strand.
CTCCTCGCCAAAATATCTTCGTGCCTGACAACGGTCACGTTATGGAATTTACTAAAACCACGGGCGAAATCACCAAGAAAAAAGTTCCTTCCAATCACGTTATGGTTGACGGTCTCGGTATTCATGATTCCAGCAACGTGGTCATTCGTGATCGTCAAATGTTAGCCAAAGATGGCATGTTTGTAGTGATAGCTACTATCGACAGCAAAACAGGCAAGCTGGTCGGTAATCCTGACTTAATCTCGCGTGGCTTCATCTATATGAAAGAGTCTAAGCGTCTAGTAGAGCAAACTCGAAAGAAAGTTCGCAAGATTGTGGAGAGTAAAAAAGATGACTCGGCCGCTAATTATACTTATCTGAAAAATAAAATCCGTGATGATATTGGTCAATTCTTGTATAGTAAAACTGAGCGGCGACCAATGGTATTGCCAGTAGTTATTGAAGTATAGGGACTTGGGTGACAATTGGTCACACTATCTCGTTCACCTTAGCCCGATCAGATCGGGTCGGGTTCACTCGGTAGCATGACCAATTGTCAAAGTTACATTTATAATAATTAGAAAATATGGCTAAAATATTTTCTGGGATTCAACCAACAGGTCAATTGCACCTAGGCAATTACTTAGGTGCCATTAAAAATTGGGTGGAGCTACAAGACACGTACGATTGTATTTACTGTATCGTCGACTACCACGCGATGACCATCCCCTATCAGCCGGATCAGATGCAAAAAAATATCCTGGAAGCCGCCGCCGATCTGATTGCTGCCGGAATTGATCCCCAAAAAAGTATCTTATTTATCCAATCACACGTACCCGAACATACTGAGCTAGCTTGGATGTTAAATACCGTCACACCTTTGAGTGAGCTGAAGCGGATGACTCAGTTTAAGGATAAATCAAAGCAATTTCCTGAAAACGTTAACATGGGACTTTTTGACTATCCAGTATTGCAAGCGGCGGATATCTTACTTTACAGTACTGACAAAGTACCAGTGGGTGAAGATCAAATCCAACACTTGGAGCTGACTCGTCTGATTGCGCGCAAATTCAATCAAAAGTTCGGTGAGACTTTTGTTGAGCCGGAGGTGCTGCTGACCAAAACTCCCCGAGTGATGAGCCTCAAAGACCCCAGTAAGAAAATGAGTAAAAGTTTGGGGCCAGCTCATTATATTGCGCTTACTGATAAACCAGAAATTATTCAGGATAAAATAAAAAAGGCGGTGACGGACACCGGTGAGAACTCAGCTGAGGTGAGCCCGGGCGTGCAGAATTTATTTACCTTACTAGAAATCTTTGGGAGGGCGGAGGTGTACAAGAAGTTTACGGCTGAACACCAGGCTGGAAAAATTAAATACGCCGAGCTGAAAGAAGAATTGGGTCAGGCGATTAGTGATTATTTTGCTGATTTTCGGGAGCAAAAGCAGAAGCTGCTGGCTAACCCAGAGGGACTACGTGATTTGTTGGCGCAGGGAACAAAGAAAGCTAGGGAGATAGCTGTCAAAAATATTAAAGATATTAAAAATAAGGTTGGGCTGTAAATTATTTTCCTCTGTGTTCTTCGACAAAATCCGCTGATATTTTAATATTCTCAATAACTGTGTTGACAGTACCCATCTGCGCGCGGAAGATATCTACCTGATCGCCCCGGTAATCAGCCAAAGCTGTCTGTAGAATACTAGCTGCCTCGGCATATCTACTCACACCCTTACTCTCATCTCTTAAACACCGCCAAAAATCATCAGCCACATTTGCCTCGATGATTTTTTTGTGCTGCAGATAGTCAGTCAAGTCTTCTAATTCCCGCCAGTGTTCGCCAATTTCCCTTTGGGCAATATCTAAAAGGTGAGTTCTAACATCACCAGCAAATTTGGCAGTTTCCCTGGTGTTAGACAGTCTACTTATGCTCGACATCACATCACTAAAATTACCTTCGCCAAAATTTGCAATGGCTGTAGCAACATCCAAATTGCTAGCCCAATCTTCTCCACTCGCAGCCGTAATTAAAGCATATACATCCTTTCTCGCCATTCCTAACTCAGTCTGAGTCACTTCCTGGCAAAGAGCCAACACTAAATGCAACCTTTCTGACAAACTGGCGTCACTTTGGTAGGTATCTAGGAGCGTTTCTGTCGCCTGGCGGGCATTTTTATAATCACCGCGGTACAAGAAGGCTCGTAATTCCTCTACTTCACTTTCAGCTACCAACGGTTCGCCGGCTGAATCATAAAATTCATTAGTTAAGGTGGCGATCAGATCTTCTGTGGTCTCACTTCTGCTAGCAATTTCGGTTGCTCGCGTTCGCGCAGTTGTTTCTAGTAGTGACTCTCCGCCACTATCTTTGTCTGGTGTACCAGCATCTGCGCTCACAGCGCGTGCCGAGAAATCTACCGCTTTATCTAACTGCCCCAAGGCCTGCTGGATTTCTCCCATGACAGCAGCGAAATCATCTTGGCTAGTACCCTTATAATCCTTTTTCGCTTCCACTAACTTATCCCATATCTCCTGCCATTTTTCATATCTAACATAGTGTCTATTAAATATATCGGCGCTAGTGATAAAACCTTGCTTTTCCATTGCCCCGAAAATACCCCGTAGGCGACTTTTGAGCTCGGCGGGAGTAGCAGCTTCTGCTTTTTTACCATCACCAGCAGCAGCATCGGAACCAGCCTCCTTAGCAACACCGCCACCAGTTTTGCCAGCAGCACTGATCCCCTCAACCGCTCCTTCCCCCAGAGCAGCTTTTGCGCGCGTTTTTCGCAACGCCTTTAGCTCTTTACGAAAGATATCTCTGAAATTTATAAATGTTGGCACTCGGTTGCCATCGTAATTTTGCGCTATTATTTCCAGTCCCACGATGGCCTGTCTAGGTGCTACTAGTTCCGGTTCAATTATCGTCCGTTCAGTTGCATCTACTGGCAATGCACGATCAAGGATTGCAGTTGCTTCCGCAAAATCACCGGCTTGCATTGATCCAGCAACTCGATCTAAATCATCTTCCGTGAAAACAACAGTCTTATTCTCTATCAGGTCAGCCAATAATTCTCCCAAGGCTTTCCCGCCAGAGAGTAGTTGCTCGATTCTTTCCCTCGCCACCACTTCGGCTTTAGGGACTGGATCACCGTCCTTCGGACTGGAGTCACTTCCTTTCTTAATATCTGCATCTCCAGCAGAAGGAGTAGCGGGATCATCGGGAAATGGTGGCTGCAATTCAACGAAAGCAATCACTACACCATCTTTACTTTTTGGTCTAACTTCATCAACTTTGTAATTGTACCCCAAACTATCAGAGGTTGGCTGGCGACTTTTCCAGCGGATAATAAATTTTACTTTCACGTTTTCTATTTGGCGGCGCAGAACCCATTGTTTTTCCACTTTGCTTCCTTTCTTATCCCTATCATCTCTTTTTATCGGAGCGTCTTCTTCAATAAATTGACCATTACCCGCCTGACCTACTTCGACTACTTCTTTTTCCCGAGTATCAAGCAAATTCATTTCTCCCAAAGTAGAACGTAGTTTCTCGCCGACAGTCTGCAAACCTAAAATTTGCAGATCATAACTTCTGCTCGCTAGCCAATTTGTAACATACTCATAGTGGCCTTTACCAATAGCAGCCTGGATATCATCAGCTTGGTCTTCGGGTAAATTAAGGCCGTCAACAATCTTAGTAAAATCTTCTTGGAAACTAGCGCGTAACTCAGGTAATTTGTCCTCCGGATAAGGCGCTTCGATACTGACGTAGGCGATAGTCATATCGCCACCCCTCTCAGGCTTTTTCACAACTAATACTTTGTATTGATATTCCAGCCGAGCGGAAGAAGGCTGACGACTACGATTATCGACAATATATTTTACTCTTCCTCCCTCTTTATCAACTACCGATACCCAACGGGCGTCTTTTCCCTTACCACCACCTAACCGGAAGTATGTACTGCCAGCCTGACCAACTTCTACTAATTCTGGCTTTTTTTCTGCCGCTGGTTTATCAGCCTGCTCTTTTTTGCCGTCTTCTTTTTCTTCTCTTCCCTCTTTACCTTTTTTATCTTGCTCTTTTCGCTCGTCCCTATCTTGTCCTGCCTGAGCCTGCTTATTCTTGTCAGTTTTTTTCTGATCGCCCCCCTGATCTTTTTTACTGGCTTTCTCTTCTGCTTTAGCCAGCTCTTCGGCGATAGCCTCACGCACATAGGGATCTTGGTCAGCCGTCAGAGCTAAGGTTCTACCAACGTGAAGACTCATCTGCGCTACTTCCTCTTTTAACCCTCTGATTTCAACCATACTTTGGTCTAGAACTAACGCCCGCTGAGTATATACTTTATCTTTACCAGTAATAAAATTAAAAGCGCGCCTCATCCAGCCAAATTTACTTTTGACTAGCTTGCTGATGGCTTTTTGTCTTTTCTTAGAATCTGCTATACCTTTGGCAGCTTCTAACTCTGATAAGTCAATTTTATATTCACTACACTTAGTGTTGATATGAGATTGGATCGTTTCGCGCCGGTTCACCCGCCAGGCTACTTCTTTCAATCTCTTTTTGATAGCAGTAAAACGACCTGGGTTGGTCACCGCTACTTCTCCTAGTTGATAGCCAATCACATCTCTAGCTCTATCTTTTCCTAGCGTATCAGCAACTATTCTAAAGCCTTCTGATTTTTCGACAGCGGCGTCAATTACCTCAGGCGACATAACAGTGTTGGCCCATTCAACCTCGGAATGAATCCCCCTATACTGTTCTCTATATTTATGCAATACACGCAAATCCCCCTCTTGCAATTTACTCTCCCGCAAGCGGTCACGCAGATTAGTTTGCCCATGACGTTCTAAAAACAACCCAAACAATTTCTTCTGCTTGGGTTGACTTTCAATATCAAAACCAGTCAGAGATTCTGATGACTCTCCTTCTCTTGGCTCCTGGTTGGAAGTGGGTTGAGTAGTTATCATCAATATAGCTACTACTACTTATACAAAAACCACCGCGGATAACAAAGGGCGGTGGTTTTTATGCGCACAAAAGTTATTATTATTTATCACTGGCATTAATCGACTCTTCCACATCCATCGCTTTGAGTTTATCTTCCAGTTGTTTTTTAGCATTTTCCAGCTCCTGAGCTACTTTAAGACCCCGTTCTTGGAATTCGGCTACTTTCTGATCTTTATCGTTAATTAACTTACCTAGCCCTTCCTCGAATAAGAGTAGGGCTACTTCGCCCTGTACTTTCTCGGGCAGCTTATCATAATTTTCTACTAGAAAATCCTTAGCTTTGGCTTCGTCGCCAGCTTGCATAACTTGACAAAACTCATCATACAAAGCTGCGGCAGCGACATCACTCATATTTTTGTGTTAGGTAAATATTAACTAGGCGAAAGCACCATTGGCTTCTCGCTTGATATCCATTTTAGCGTTCATCCATAACCTGACTATTCTCGCCCACATACCATGTTTCCCTTTCGTCTTCTCTCGATCATAGCTATCAATAAAACTATCAGTGATAGCTTTCTTATCAGCGTCAGATTTAGCAGCATAATCTGGTATCCCTTTTTTATGCTTTTCCCAAGCTGTATTGATATCATCATCAGAAGCAATCATCGTGCCAGCTTCACTAAAGCTAGCACTTTTTTCTATAGCATTGGCTTCAATATCCTGACCACGAATTGCTGCTGTCTGGGCTCTTTGCGCTTCATCACTGCCCAAGGAATTACGGATAGCTCTACCCAACATGGCAAAATCTCCACTGAGAGCTCCGAGTTCCCTCTGAATATCTGCCCTTTGGTCTAAAGATTTGATTCGCATTCTATACTCCCGACTACTATAATCTACAAGATGTTTGCGCCAGAAACCTCGCTGTTCTTGAATTATACGCTTTATCTCGCTCTCTCTTTCACGGTCATTTTCAATTTCTAGAGCCTTATCTATATCACTGAATTCAATCCCATATCTGTCACAAAGCTCTTCTAATTGTTGATCTTTCTCTTTAAATCCTTCTCTCCTCTGGCTGACTTGTTCCAAACTTGACGCAATCTGTTTAAATTTTGGTCCGTCTTCAATGGCCAACACACTTAACTGACTAACAACTGCCTCTCTTACTCTATCGCTACTAGCCCGATTAAGAATTTTTTGAAACTCAGGATTGGCCTGAGCGATACGAGCCAACATCTTTTCGTCTAGCATGCCCTTTAATTTTTCCGTCTCTATGACAACTCTCTCTACTTCCTTTCTAGCATCTTCAAGTGCACCTTTCTCGGCATCATCAAGAACTGCATTTGGATCTAATAATTTTTCGGCCAAATCGTCCCAGTTTCTTTTTCTTAAATATGCACCCAGCTCGGCGCTATGGTCTGATATCATTTCGTCCATCTTTAATATGCCCTCCTGGGCAGCTACAGCCTCTTGTTCACTTTTAACATCTGCAGATTGATAAGCCATTTTTTTTCATTAATTGATTGCCTCCATTATACCATTAACGACAGACAAAGTCAACACCTTTTCGAAACACGTGATTTGTGATTAGAAACAAGCCGTCCGTGGAATTCCCACCCTAGCGGGTGGTCAGCCGCAGGCTGAGAACTACTGCCTACCAGTAGACAGGCACGACCTATCCACTTTGCAATACAAAACAGAGCGAGCGAGCTTACTGTTTACCCGCCTGCCTACGCCCAAGCCGACGGTGGGATTCGAACCCACGACCTACTGTTTACAAAACAGTTGCTCTAGCCACTGAGCTACATCGGCTAAGGCGATGGCGGGCGGGTGAAACAGTTGCTCCTTCGTCCGCTTCGCAAGCGAAGTGTTGCGGGCGGGTAGCCACTGAGCTTGTTTGCTGATAGACAAACAAGGGCGGCTCGATACAACCGAAAGCTTAAAAAATTCTTTATATTAGCAATTTATTTGGGCCGGGCAGGACTCGAACCTGCGTAGGCCGAAGCCATCAGATTTACAGTCTGACCCAGTTGACCGCTTTGGTACCGACCCATTTAATCAATAGCCAAGACCGAGAATTAAACTCGGGGCTTGTCCGGCATCTATATAAACCATTTCGCCAATAACTATTGGAGCCGTTGCGCGGATTCGAACCGCGTACCTACTCCTTACCATGGAGTCGCTCTGCCAATTGAGCTACAACGGCCCGTTATCGATTATTCCATTTCCTTGATCTCAGCCAGTTCTTTTTTTGTCTCCTCTTCGGTTGGTTCTATTTTTAAAACTTGCTCAAACGACTTTTTCGCATCAGAATAATTACGTTGCCTCTTGTAAATCCGACCCAATCCTTTATAAGCACGAAAACTTTTCGGGTCCTCGGCAATAATCTCAATATATATTTTCTCTGCTTGATCAAAATCTCCTTTGCCAAAACAACTGGATGCCTTTTCTAGCATATCAATAACCTCATCTGCCTCAACTGTTGGGGCTGATTCTGCTGCCGTTGGTTTCTCTTCCGCCAATTGCGCTAATTCTTCTTCATCCTGCTCCGTTGGTAAAGCTTTGGCCTTTTGCTTCACTTCCCGCCTAACTTCTTTGGCCCGAAAGGTAACTAGCTGTAAAAAACGTACGCTCAATTGTTTCACTTTATGGGCAAATAGCCTAAGACCCTTTTTCAGCAAGTGCCATTCTTTGTTTTTCTTTTTTTCCAGATCGCTCTCTTTAATCTCAGTTGTCTTGGCTGCCTTGCGCGCCACAATAATAATAATAATAATCAATGATACGACCACAATTAGTTGAGGGATAAAATTAAACATGGTTTACCACTTAATTTCATTTAGAGCAAAAGTCACACTGTCTTCTTGAGATAAACTAACATTTACTGTCTTACTCAATAAATTTCTTGATACTACTTTACCCTGGCCCCTACTGGTTTTTACTTCCTGACCCAAGGGAGGCATCTCCTTGGCTACTTCCTGATAATAATTAGATTCGTAGGCCATACAACACATCAAACGTCCACAAGCTCCTGATATTTTTTCATTTCCCTGAGCCACCTGCTGTAATTTAACTGTTTCAGCAGTAATGCTTTGAAATTCATCGAGAAAATTATGGCAACAAATCTGTCGCCCACAAACGCCATAGCCGCCAACCACTCCAGCTGCATCCCGAGCTCCTACCTGTTGCAGACGAACTGATTTTTGAAAATGACGGGTTAATTTTTTTACCAGCTCGCGAAAGTCCACTCTCTCTTCGGCTGTGAAATACACTGTCACCTTAGAACCATCAAAGGCGAAATGAACATCGGCCAACTTCATCGGTAAATCTAGTTCCCTTAAATACTCCCGGCAAGCAGTGAGCGCCTCCTGACCTTTCTCCTGATAACTAGTAATCTTTTCTAAATCGGTAGTAGTAGCTTTACGGATAATCGGTTTGTGTCCAGACGCGGATTTATCTTCGACCTCCCGATCACAGTACTTAACCGTTCCTGCTTCCACTCCTTGTTCAGTCTCTACAATTACTTTATCACCCTTCTGTAATGCAAAATCTCCCTGGTCAAAATCATAGACTCTATCTTGTTCGTGAAAACGAATGCCGGTTATCTTCATGAAAAATAGCCAATTAACAATTTACTTACTAACCCTGGTACCTATCTGCTCTCCCAATACTGCTTGCTTAATATTCCCTTTTATCAAGGCATTAAACACAAGCACGGGAAGATTATTTTCTCGGCAGAGAGCAAAAGCAGTCATGTCCATCACGTTTAATTTTTTCTCTAATACTTCATTATAAGTGATGCGGTCATACTTTTGGGCTTGAGGATTCTCCTTAGGATCACTATCGTAGACACCCTCAACACCTGTACCCTTGAGTAAAACTTCGCAGCCTAACTGAAGAGCATGGAGAGCAGCACTAGTATCAGTGGTAAAAAACTGGTTGCCTGTCCCGCCGCCGACTACAACAATCTTGCCCTCAGCTAAATATTTATTTGCTTTACGCACAGAATAATTATTGAGGGCAGTTGGTACCGATAAAGCACCTAGGGCTTTTACCTGGTCGCCACCAATATCAGAAAAATTTAGAGCATTCATCACCGAACCCATCATGCCCATCAGATCAGCAACCTCGCGAGAAACACCTGCTTGGGCTGTACGCCAGCGATAAATATTACCGCCACCAACTTCTACCGCCACGGCCACTCCCATTTCGTTAATCTCAACCAGTTGCTGACAAAAGTCCTGTACCACTTTGACATCAACCCCATAATCTTGCTCGCCTAGTAAGGCTTCGCCGGAAAGTTTGAGCATGATGCGTTTGTAGGTAGGTTTGGACATAGGTGATAGGTTATAGATGAAAGACTAGCAAAAATATTTTACAACAGCCCCTAACATCTATTATTTATATCTCGTAGCGCACAAATTGCTTAATCTCCATCTTTTCTCCCAATTTCAGTGTTTTTTCCGAAATCAGTTCCTCAACTGTCATCTCCGGATTTTTCACCAGCGGCTGTTTTGTCAAACTAATTTCTTCTTTAAATTTATTAAGTTTACCCTCAGCTATCTTGTCTAGAATCTTCTGGGGTTTCTTTTCTTTTTTAAACATTTCTTTAATAACTTCCCTTTCATTCTCTAGCTCTTTATCCGGCACATCCTCTGGCTTAACATACTGAGGATTGGAAGCCGCCACCTGCATGGCAATCTCCTGAGCTAGCTCCTTGAATTCTGTATTGCGAGCCACAAAGTCAGTCTCACAGCTAAGTTCAAGTAATACGCCAATTTTATTGTTGGAATGCACATACGAAGCAATTACCCCTTCACTGGCATCGCGATCAGCTTTCTTGGCTGCCAACAAGGCACCTTTCTTCTTTAGCCACTCTACTGCCTTGTCAAAATCCCCGGCGTTTTCTTCCAAGGCTTCCTTACAAGTCATCATCGGAGCCTTAGTTTTATCCCTCAATTCTTTGATATCTTTAATATTTATGGTCATTAGTTTAATTCCTTGAATATTATTTTTTCTTGCCCGAGGCTTGTCCGGCCTTTACGATTTGTTGTTCTGCTGGCTTAGCCTTCTCATAATAATTTGCCTTAACTGTCTCGGATACTGTCTTAGTCATCATCTCAATCACTTTGATAGCATCGTCGTTGGTCGGAATAGGATAATTAACTAAACTAGGATCACCGTTGGTGTCAACTAGCGCCACGATCGGAACACCAGCGCTGCGCGCTTCTTTGACTGCTAGTTTATCACTGACAATGTCTGTGATAAAAACACACTCGGGCAATTTATCTAACTTCCGCAAACCACCTACATTCCGGGCTAGTCTTTCCTGCTCCTTGTGAAACTCAATTTGCTCTTTTTTAGTATAATGCGAAAATTCGTCCGATTTTTCCTTTTCTTCGTAGTCGACTAATTTTTTGATCTGCTTCTTAATCACCCCGAAGTTGGTGAAGGTACCACCCAACCAACGTTCGGTGACATAGGGCATGGTACATTCTTCGGCTGCTTTTTTCGTTAAGTCTTTGGCTTGTTTTTTGGTGCCGACGAAAAGCACTTTGCTGCCATCTTTGGTTATTTTGGCGATATACTCTAGCGCCTCTTTTAACCTGGAAACAGTCTGGCGCACATCGATAATGTGGATACCGTCCCGATCACCAAAGATATAGGACTTCATTTTGGGATTCCAGCGCGCCGTCTGGTGACCGAAATGGGCACCTACTTTCAATAGATCACTCATTGAGACTTCTTTCATAGTTTTCCTTTTTACTCCTCTACCCTCGTCAATTTGCTTAGCAACCCTGCTTTGGCAGGGCAGGAATAAACAATCAGAGGGTATGTGTTTTAATTAGTGCTTAAAAATGACCACTTATGTGGCTAGCTCGAGTATAGCATAGTTTTTGGGAATGGCAAGAAAAAGCTAGGCAATATTTTACGCACTGGAAGAACAATACACTCCCGACAATATCCTGTTCCCTGGCAATATCATTGACAAACACTACCAATAGTCATATTATCTGCTAACCGCTGAAAGATTGAGACCAGTAAAATACCAGGAGGAGAGGAGGACAGATGATCATTCCGTTTACAAATCCAGTGGAGCTTGGAAAAGCTCTTAACAAAGAGATGGCTAGCTGTCAGGTAAGCGGTCAACTGAGAGGTGACGGGAGAGATCCCACCCAGTGGGCCATCGAGGCGAGGATGAACGATAACCTGATCGCAGCCGTGCTCCTGGCGGACTTCGATCCGACCAGAAACGACCTCAGCCTGGGGGAGAATTGGGTCTCTATTCGCACCG
>JAHJQX010000029.1 GCA_018818965.1 Patescibacteria group bacterium
CAACTTTTATAACGCTAGTGATATTTTCCTGATGCCTTCACGCACCATTAAAAGTAAACAAGACGTGGAAGGATTTGGCATTGTTTACCTCGAGGCCTCCGCCTGTGGTAAACCAATTATCGCCGGCCAAGGCGGTGGGGTGGGAGAAGCCGTGACCGATCAAGAGACTGGCCTGTTAATTAATTCGGAAAAACCAGCCGAAATTTCCCAGGCCATTATTAAACTATTAAATGACAATGAATTAGCCCTTAAGCTAGGGCAAAATGGTCGGAAACGAGTCAAACAAGAATTTAATTGGGATGAGTTAGCGCAAAAACTGATTACTACCCTGAAGATGGGTACCCAGTAACTGTCATCCCGAGGAGGAGCAAAGCGACGACGAAGGATCCCGACTAAACACGCAACCCATGAAGAAGTATTACGTTTACATAGCTACTAATAAAAGAAATACTGTCCTATACACCGGAATTACTAATAATCTGATCAGAAGAATTTACGAACATAAAAACAAAATAACAAAAGGATTTTGTGCAAAATATAACGTCTGCAAGTTGATTTATTGTGAAGAATTTAAGGCTGCGGAAGAAGCTATTGCGGCTGAAAAGAAAATTAAAGGATGGAAAAGAATAAAAAAGATTAATTTGATTAGGGAGAAGAATCCTGGGTTTAAAGATTTACTAGAAGAATAAAGATGCCCTGCGTTCGTCGGGATCCTTCGCTTCGCTCAGGATGACAAGATAGACAACTTATCCATTCAGAACAATAGACTAAAAAAACAGCCTCGTTTAAGGCTGTTTTCCATTATCTAAGATAAATTAAACCTTACTCAAATTTCCCTGTTTTGATCCACTTATCCACTCGGTCGGGAGAATACTTATCATCGGCTGGTGGCACCGCTACTTTGCCTTGATCATCCTGCTTTCTCCCCCGGTCCAATTGGTAAACAACTTCCCCAGGTTCCAACTTAGCTCTCTGGGGTGGAGGACTTATTTTCTTCATCCCATCTGCCAATTTACTTTTAATCTGCCGCTGTTGGGCACCGGCGGTAGGCACAGTATTTTTCTGCTCAGTCGGCGGCGACTGTTGGGGCTGGGGTAAATCATAAGGAATATCTCGCTCGGCTTGATAATTACTGGCCAGTGAATTGGCAAATCTATTTTTAACGGCCGTGGTATCAGCTTTTTTCTGCTGGACTGGTTGTTTTTTAATCCTCTGGGGCGGCCGCTTTGGGGGTTGAGGAGTCGACTGTTTTTCTTCCTTTTGCCATTTCTTGATCTCTTTTGGTTTAGGCATAGTAACTGCTTCTAGCCCAGCAGGAGCTGGTCGCCGTTGTAGACGTTCACTGATCAAGAACATTATACTTAAAGAAGCTAACAAGCCTAGTAAAAACCCAGCACCAGTATTGCGCATGACGTTAGGACGTACCGGTTTGTCGGAAGTAACCGGGTTATCAACCATTTTAATCTCTATCTGACCAGCCCCACCATGGTATTGATCGCCCTTACTGATCATTACGTAAGCAATGGCGTAGGCTAGCTGCTCGGCTTGACGTTGATCCTGATCATAAACGTTAACTTCAAGAGTACCGCTATCTTCAACCACGCGAGTAACAACTGCTTTTTCCCACTCCTGCTTTCGCTTTTCTAAGTCGTTGCTAAAATCGCTCTTCTCAACTTTAAAACCAGCATCCATCACTTGATCAAAAAATGTACTCGTATAAATCATCTTAGAAAGAATCCCTGCCACCGTCTCAGCGGAGCGCGCAGCTGTATAGGCATCAAGTTGGCCAGCCTGTTTCTGGATCACTAAGACACGCACCGAAGATCGATACTCTGGCTTCTGGACTATGCTGATAACAAAACTACCAATAGTAACCAAAACTACTACTATCACTACCAGGTACCAATATTTTTTAAGCAAGGTTGTGTATGTCATAAATATTTAGGTAAATAAAAAACCCACCTGTATTAATAATATAGCACAGTGGGTAGAAAAAGTCAAGATTAGTCCTCTGGGCCACGGGGTGGTTTACTTGTATTTGCCTGTCCAAAGGTTAAAACGGATAACAAATAAATCGCGAAAAGATTCTAAATAGCCTGTCCAGGAAACTTTGCTACCCACTGCATTGTACCAAGCGATTGGTACTTCTTTCATTTTAAAACCAAGCTTTTTACCCAACGCTAGCACTTCCATATCAAATCCCCAGCCGGATATTTTCTGTTTGAGAAAAATTGCTTGCACTGCTTTCCGACTAAAAGCTTTGAAACCACACTGCGTATCTTTAATGCCGGGTAGCAAAACAAATTGGATAAGAAGATTACCCATCTTACCAAAAGTCTCGCGCAATTTTGATTGGCTAACTTCTACTTGAGCACCCTTGATATCCCGAGAGCCAAAAACAATATCATAGCCTTGTGCAAAATATGGCCAAAATTTATCTAACTCAACCAGCCGGGTCGAGTTATCCGCATCCATAAAAACAGCGTATTGTCCCTTGGTTTTAAGTAAACCTTCTCGCACCGCCCCGCCCTTTCCGGGGATGCCTGGACCGAGATCTATTAGCTCTAAATGGGAAATTTTTTCTTGGTATTCCCTTACTACATCATCAGTTCGGTCAGTACAGTTATTGGCTACCACCATAATCTCGTAGCTATAATTCTGCTTTTCCAAGTAGCGACTAACCGACTCGAGAGTCGGACCAATCCGCTTCTCTTCATTATAAGCCGGGATGATGACTGAGAGCTTGATATCTGACATAATTGTTAGTTATTTTCTCGATCTAAATAATCTTGTAAAATTAGACGAGCCGCGTTGGCGTCAATTTGGCTCTTGTCTACTTTCCCGTCCCGATCAACTAATTGCTTCTCCGCCAACACAGAACTAAAACGTTCATCTACTTCCACTATTTCCGCCACCACAACTTCTTGCACTTTATTAATAAAATCTCTTGTCTTGACAGTTTGTTCCGTTTCCCGACCACTTAAACCACAAGGTACTCCGATCACTATTTTAGCAACAGAATGCTCCTGACACAAATCTTTTAATGTAACAATGACTCTGTTTATTCCCTTATTCTCAAGCGTCGCTAAAGTACTGGCGATTGTGCCAGTAGGATCTGAGATAGCTACCCCAATACGCTTATCGCCATAATCGAGGGCGAGAATTTTGGACATATTAAATAATATTTATTTGCCATCTTGATATTTCGTCAAAATCTCATGCCCTTCTTCCGTTACCACCACCGTATGCTCAAAATGAGCCGACAAGCTTCCATCCTTCATCTTAAATGTCCAGCCATCAGTAGCTAGCTCGGTGGTGTGATCGCCAAGCGACAACATCGGTTCAATCGCTAATACCATCCCTACTTTTAACTCGGGACCATCGCCAGGATTACCAAAGTTGGGAATCTGAGGTGGCTCGTGTACCTTCCGCCCCACTCCGTGTCCAGTCAAATTACGTATTATTCCGTAACCACCAGACTCAGCGTGTCGCCCTACGGCGGCCGAGATATCACCAATATGATTTCCGGGTTTGATTTGTTTAATACCGAGCTGTAAAGACTCAGCTGTGCTAGCCATTAATTTACTGGCCACGGAATCCACCTGGCCGATACCAACTGTCACTGCCATATCAGTAAAAAAACCTTGGTAAAGTAAGCCAAAATCTAAACCAACAATGTCCCCGGTGTGTAATTTTTTCTCACCGGGCAACCCATGAACTATTTCTTCATTAACGGAAATGCATATATTGGCGGGAAAGCCATTGTAGCCCAAAAAAGAGGGTTGGGCTTGCTGTTGACGAGCCAGCTGACCAGCCAAATCATCAATTTCCTTAGTAGTAATCCCGGAAACAGCAGCCGTTTTTAGTTTCTCCATAATCGCCGCCAAGCGTTGTCCGCCCGCTCTAATTTTGGCTATTTCATCGGGAGATTTAATATCAATCATAGGTGATTACAAAAAAAGCCATCCCCTCCCCTAATGACTTCTGGTCTTATTAATATCAAACATTTTAACAAGCTATGACAAAAGCTTCTCTACTCGCGTGACTAATTCCTGATGAATTTCTTCAATATCGCGATTGCCGTCGATATTAACCAACACTCCTTGCTTCTGATATTCCGCGATGGCTGGCTCTACCTGCTCGTGCGCCCATTTCAGCCTGGCTTTTATTTTGGCCGGCGTATCGTCCGAACGACGAATTATCTGACCGCCGCACTTAACACATTTTCCATCTTTCTTGATAGTTTTGCTAGCAATAAACACTGTCTTACAATTATCACAGACTAATCTTTTGGACAGACGCTCCAAAACAGCTTCGTCAGACAGGGCAACATTAAAAACAGTTAAATGTTGACGCTTGGCCTTAGCCAGTAATTTAGTAAAATCGTGTACTTGCTGAACTGTCCGCGGATAACCATCAACAATTAGATTCTTCTCGTTAGGCACACTCAGGATCTTATTTTCCAGCAACTGATAAGTAAGCTGATCATCAAGCAACTT
Source organism: Patescibacteria group bacterium (assembly GCA_018818965.1). Classification (GTDB taxonomy): domain Bacteria; phylum Patescibacteriota; class JABMPQ01; order JABMPQ01; family JABMPQ01; genus JABMPQ01. The sequence continues at coordinate 4,500 of JAHJQX010000029.1, forward strand.
GCCCTCAACCATTACTACCTGGTGAACCTTTTTCCCCAGCTCTGTCTCCTTTTTAGCTTCTGCTCGAATAATTCCTCCCATTTCGATAAACTCAAAGCCAAACTTCTCACTCAATAGAACCGCTTGAGTACCCTTGCCAGAACCGGAAGGACCCATGAAAATAATAGTAAAAGCTTGGATATTATTAGCCATTCTCTTTTTAATAAAACTTATCGTAATCCCTCATTACTACCTGCGATTCAATTTGCTTGACCGTCTCGATCACCACTGAGACCACAATTAGAATACCGGTACCACCAATCACCAAGGAAGGAATATCCAAAATGGCTCGCATAATAAACGGCAAGGTGGCGACCAAACCAAGGAATAACGCCCCAGTTAAAGTAATGCGACTCAGTGTCTTCTGTAAATACTCAGCGGTGTGGCGACCCGGTCGAATGCCAGGGACAAAGCCTCCCTGACGTTGGACATTTTCTGAGATTTGTTTAGGATCAAAAGTAACAGCCGTATAAAAATAGGTGAAGAGAACTACGAGAACAAAATAGAAAACGCCATAAAATAGCTGATTGTCGAAGAGGGCTACTGTTTGTTGGGCAATCCGTCCAACCATTTCGTTCTGAGAATTAGCGAAAAAATTAGCCACCATTCCGGGTAGTAACATCACCGACATGGCAAAGATAATGGGAATAACACCCGCCTGGTTGACCTTTAGAGGTAAGTGGCTGCTAGTACCGCCATACATCTTGTTACCGCGCACGCGTCGGGCAAAGGAGATAGGAATGTTGCGCTGTCCTTCCGTAATAAAAACAATCCCCGCGATAACCACGACAGCGATAATGCCAAAACCAATCAGGTCAACTAGTTTAGAAGAGTCAAAATTGACAACAGTTTGTTGGATGGCTTGGGGGACAGCACTAACAATACCCGCAAAGATAATCAGTGAAATGCCGTTACCAATACCATGCTCAGTCATTAACTCGCCGATCCACATTAAAAATACTGTACCAGCAGTCATAATGGTGACCATGGTGATCAAATTAAACAAAGGAATATCTCCAATAATCCCTTGTCCTGAGCGCTGCAGGAGGGCAATCATACTATAAGACTGCAAAGCCGCCAACGGGATAGTGGCATAGCGGGTGATTTTATTGATTTTGGCTCGTCCCGCCTCCCCCTCTTCCTTTTGCAGTTTTTCTAGATACGGCACGACCATCACCAATAACTGCATAATAATTGAAGAAGTGATATAGGGACCGACGCCCAGAGCTACTACCGAGAAATTATCCATCGCTCCTCCTGTAAACATGTTTAACAAACCCAGAATCTGATTAGACTCAAAAAACTTTTTCAGAACCGTGATATCCACGCCCGGTACTGGAATATGGGCAGCCAAACGAAAAATCACTAACATCATTAGGACGTAAAATATCTTTTTACGTAAGTCCTTGATCTTAAAAATTTGAGTTATTTTTTCCAGCATGAATATTGGGATCGTCGACTATTTATCTTTAGAGGGCTGAGTATTCTCGGCTGCAGTTGGCTGTTCTGTTTTTTTAACGATTACTTTCCCGCCGGCCTTTTCAATCGCCTTTTTTGCTCCCGCTGAACAAGCATCAATAATAATTTCAAACTTTTTAGTAATTTGGCCGTTACCTAGTAATTTGGCTGGGCTTTTGACAGACTTAATTAGCCCGGCGACAGCTAATTTTTTCTTATCAACTTTACCAGCTTTAGTGAACTTACTTTCTAACTTACCGACATTAACAATCTCCCAAGTAGGCTTGAGACTGCGGAAACCTCGCTTCTTCGGTATTAATTTGACTAAAGGAGTACGACCCCCCTCAAAGCCAGGGTAGAAGCTGGCGCCGCTACGAGATTTCTGCCCCTTCATTCCCCGGGTAGCGTAAGTACCACCCTGCGCCGCATTGCCCCGACCAACTCTTTTTCTCTTTTTCTTCGCTCCCACAGCTGGTTTTAATTCGTGTATTTTCATGGCTAACTAAAATTAAACTTGCAATATCCTAACTAAAGCCTCACCAAAATCGGCGGCCGCTTCCGGGCCATCAGCCGTAATTACTTTCCCATCCGTTACCACTGGCTGATCAACAAACTCGGCTCCGCCGGCTTGGAGGATCTCTACCCCACTCCGATCAGTGGCAGAAGCCCAGACAGTTGCTTTCTTACCTGACAAAACGCCTGCCTTGGCCAATACTTGTGGCGCCATACAAATTGCTCCGAGTACTACCCCGGCTTGAGCAGCTTCTTTGATTACCCGATGAGCATCATTACTATTAACATATTCAACTGTTCCCGGACCACCGATAAAGATGGCGGCTTGGTAGCCAGTAACATCAACCTCGTTTATTAAAACACTAACTCTGGTCTCCCCGCCAAATTTACCGCGCGCTGTTCCCAGGGAAGAACTAGCTGTTTCCAGCTTGGCTCCCGCTGAACGCAACACCTTTTTAGTCCCTTTCAATTCTAAATCCTGGTAGTCATTGTAGGCTACGACGATGAGGATTTTTTTATCTTTGAGCGGTTTGTCAGTCATATGTTGTTAGGTGGTAGGAACTGTATGCTATTCTCGACTCTAAAACCTGCTTTATTTACTTTTTTCTGCTAATTTTTTCTCCACCTGACCTGCTTCACTTTTACTGTCATCTTTTTTCTTCACCATTTTCCCCCGTCGCTGATAAATCTGCTCCTTGGTTTGCAACAGCTCGAGAGCTTTAATAGTAGCCTGAACGTTATTGGGTTTATTACTTGATCCTTGGATTTTACTAAGAATGTTTCTAATACCAGCTAATTCGACTACTGCTCGCACCGCTCCTCCCGCAATTATGCCTGTACCCTTACGCGCTGGCTTAAGGAAGACTTGCGCGCCTCGATATTTTACTTTTATCTCGTGCGGAATAGTATCATCAACAATGGGGACTGTGATCATTTTCTTCTTGGCTAAGGTAACCGCCTTGGTGATGGCACTGGATACATCCCCGGCTTTGCCAATGCCCGCTCCGACCTTTCCCTTTTGGTTGCCTATTACCACTGTGGCGCGAAAGCGAAAACGCCGCCCACCAGCTACGATCCGAACAACCCGAGCTACATCTACCAATTTTTGTTCAAATTCAGGTTTTTCTCTTCTATTAAACCTTTTTCTCATTACCAGTTAACTTAAAATTTTAATTTACCTTTACGGGCACCATCTGCTACCGCTTTGACTAGACCATGATATTTAAAACCGCCCCGGTCAAAAACTACTTGCTTAATCTTATTCTTGTCAGCTTTGGCAGCAATCAACTCGCCCACAGCTGTAGCGTCCTTAAGATTGGCACTCTTGGTGACATCAGACTTAGCTTGCTTTTTTAACTCGACATCAGAAACTGCTGCTAGCGTTTTCCCCTGCTCGTCATCAATCAACTGCGCATAGACGTGACGATTGCTTTTAAAAACACAAAGGCGGGGACGCTTTTTGGTACCCTGTAGGCGCTGACGTATCTGATGATGCCGTCGCTGGCGAGTGATGCTTTTTTTAATATTCATAAAATAATCTAACTTATTTTCGACTAAGCCGCGCCTTCATTGGCAACTGCTTTCTTGCCAACTTTGCGCCGCACGTGCTCATCAATATGTTTAATACCCTTACCTTTATAAGGCTCAGGAGTTCGTACTGCCCGGACATTAGCAGCTATCTGACCGACTAATTCTTTGTCTATCCCGGTCACTGAAATAATATTTTTCTCTACTTTGAACTCTATCCCCTCTGGAGCTTCAATCTCGACCGGGTGAGAATAACCCATTTTGAGCGTCAACTTACGACCACTAGCTTGAGCAGAATAGCCTACTCCGTTTATTTCCAGTTTTTTGGTAAAACCCTTGCTCACTCCCTCAATCAGGTTACGGATAAGAGCACTAGTGGTACCCCACATAGCATTAGTTTCTTGATCAACATTATTTTCGTCCTTAGTAGTAATGGTCAAAGTTTTATCTTCTACCTTAACAACAAGACGGGGATCAAGCGTCTGCTCTAATTGTCCCGCTTGACCTTTACAAGTAATTTTATCGGCAGTGACCTGGACTTCGACCCCTTCCGAAATTTTGATTGTTTTTTTACCTATCCGTGACATAGATAATTCATTAATAAACTTCGCATAATATTTCTCCCCCTAGTCCGGCACGACGAGCTTCCTGATCGGTCATCAAACCCTTAGAAGTAGAAACAATCACAATACCCATTCCTTGTAAAATACGAGGCAACTTCCCTTTCTGACAATAAACCCGACAACCTGGTTTACTAATTCTCTTGATTTTCTTAATGATTGGCTGGTCATTTTCATCGTACTTGAGCTGGATTTTAATCAGCTTGTTTTCTTCCGGCTGTTTGAACTCTTTGCTCTGTTTGACATAGCCCTCGCGTTCTAATATTTTCCCCACTTCCAATTTGACCTTAGAATAGGGCATTAAAACACTAGGCTGCTTTACAGCTTGAGCATTTCTTATTCTGGTTAACATGTCTGCAATAGGATCTGTCATAATAAATTCAATAAATTATTACCAACTAGATTTTTTAATCCCAGGCACCTGTCCCTTATTAGCCAATTCCCGGAAACAAATTCGACAAATCTGGAACTGACGCATATATCCCCGCTTGCGACCACAAAGCTCACAACGTCTCACTATACGTGTAGAATATTTCGGTTTTCTCTTTGCCTTAGCAATTAGTGATTTTTTTGCCATTATTTCTCTTTAAAAGGAAAGCCTAATAATTTCAACAGGGCGCGAGCCGCCTGATCATCCTTAGCACTGGTAGTAATACAAATTTCTAACCCGTGCACTTCTTCGACCTCGTCAGTTCTCACTTCCGAAAAAACAATTTGCTCTTTAAACCCAATATTATAATTACCTTGTCCATCAAAACTTTTAATCGACAGTCCTCGAAAATCACGGACTCGGGGCAAAGTAATACTGATCAACCTATCCAAGAAATCATACATTTTCGTCCCACGTAAAGTTACTTTCAATCCTACTAATTGGTTCTCTTTAACCCCAAAGCCAGAGATGGCTTGCCGACTGTATGTTTTTACCGGAGCTTGACCCGATATACGCTTTACATTATCAATCGCATTATCTATGTTTTTCTTATTTTTAACAATTGACCCCACCCCTACATTAATCGTCACCTTCTCAACACGAGGTACTGCCAAGTCATTATCAATCTCGAGCTCTTGCTTGAGCTGAGGAACTATTTTTTCTTTGTATAGTTTAAATAAACGGGACATTTGTATATATTACTTTAATCGACTGCTTCTTGACATTTGCGGCAAATTCTTTGCTTGGTCTTGTTGTCTTTGCCTAATTTACGACCGATCCGGGCTGGCTGATTACACTTGGGACAAACTAAAATTACGTTAGAGACTGATACGGGGGCAAAAAACTCTATTTTCTGTCCTTTCTCTCCTTCACGTTTTGGCTTAACGTGACGATACGTCTTATTTACACCCTCTACTATTACCTTATTGTTAGATAATAAAACCTGAGTAATTTTTCCTTTTTTACCCCGATCCTTGCCTGATATTACTAATACGTTATCACCTTTTTTAACTTTCATCTATAATACCTCCGATGCTAAAGAAACTATTTTATTAAAACCTTTATCCTTAAGCTCACGAGCTACTGGTCCAAAAATGCGGGAGCCCCGCGGATTTTCACCTTCTATAATCACCGCTGCATTTTCATCAAAACTCACAATCACCCCGCTAGGTCGCTGTAAATTTTTTTTCTGTCTGACTAAAACTGCCTGGACGATCTCCTTTTTCTTGACTATACCTCCGGGATTAACTTCTTTGACTGAAGCAGTAAAAATATCACCGACCTGGGCGTAATTCGGTCGGCCACCACCCAACACCCGAATACACTCAATTATCTTGGCTCCGGTATTATCAGCAACTTTAATTTTCGATTTATTCTGGATCACAATTTATATCTTAAATTTTCTTTGTCACCCGCCACCGCTTATCCTTACTAAGCGGCCGGCAAGCTTTTATTTCTACCCGATCACTAACCTGATATTCATTTTTAGCATCATGAGCTTTATATTTACGACTAACACGGTACTGTTTACCATATTTAGGATGGGTTTTTATCCGCTGGACTTCTACCGCTACAGTTTTGTCATTCTTATCACTTACCACTACTCCCACCAGGGTTCTGATCTTGACTGCTTTTTTTGTCGTTGATTGCTTAGTCATAAATATTTAATCACTTTTGAGCCAACTAGGCTACTTTAGCTAAATCCTGCTTTTTTAAAACCGTTAATATCCGAGCAATATCCTTCTTAATCCTGGACACATCCTTAAAATTCTTGTGCTGCTTAGAAGCAACGGAAAACTTAATCTCTCGTAGTTTATCTCTCCGCTCAGCTAATAACTGGTGCAGCTCCTGGCTATCTTTATTCTTAATTTCACTTATCTTCATGATTCGCTACTAACTAATTTAGTCTTAATAGGCATTTTATGGGCTGCCAAACGCATAGCCTCGCGGGCAATTTCAGCTTCCACCCCGTCCATTTCGAAAATGATCCGACCCGGTTTAACAGGCACTACAAAATGATCTACCGCTCCTTTTCCTTTACCCATCGGTACTTCCAAGCCTTTTTTAGTAATCGGTTTATCGGGAAAAACTCGAATCCATATTTTACCTCCGCGTTGGACGAAACGGGTCATGGCTCGGCGGGCAGCCTCAATCTGGCGGGAAGTAATCCATTTCGCCTCCATCGCCTTGAGGCCAAAAGAGCCAAAAGCTAGCTGATTACCTTTATGAGCAATCCCCAGACCGCGCTTTCTCCCTTTTTGCCATTTACGGTGTTTTACTTTTTTAGGCATTAACATATATCTGTACTAATTCTTAGCTGCTTCAGACTGCGCGGTAGCTTTTTTACCAAAAATATCACCTTTATAAACCCAAACTTTAATCCCAACCACTCCATAAGTAGTATTAGCTTCGTACCGAATAAAATCAATATCAGCCCGCAGAGTGTGCAAGGGCATGCGACCTTCTGCTAACCACTCGCGCCGTGACATGTCTGCTCCATCCAAACGACCAGCGACCATCACTTTAATACCTTTAGCTTGTGAAGACTTGAGAGCACGATCGACAGCTTGCTTCATCACCCGCCGAAAAGATACTCTCTTCTCTAGTTGCTCCGCCATTGACTGAGCGATAACAGCTGCATCTGATTCCGCGTCTTTTATTTCGTGAATATTAATATTAATCTTGCTGGGATAAGTAACAATTTTACTAACATGTTTTTTCAATTCTTCTATGCCTGCTCCCCCCCGGCCGATAATAATACCAGGGCGAGAGGAGTAAATATTTAGAGTGACGGCTCGTGGCGATCGTTCAATATCTACTCGGGCGACTGAAGCTGTCTTGAGCTTATCTAAAACTAATTCCCGAATTTTTAGATCACTGATAAAATTATCACGATATTTTTTCTTTTCAGAAAACCAACGTGAGTGCCAGCCTTTAACGCCACCGAGACGAAAACCAATTGGACTTACTTTCTGTGCCATAAGAAACGTATTATCACTAGACGCTTTTGCGTCTAAACATTTTATTTAATAAACTTGATCGATTAGTATCCTTGCCTTTTTTCGGACCTTGGCCTGAAACTTGCGGTCCTCGGCCGAGCGGTGGTTTGCTACCTGTCTGCTTTTTATCCGATTTGTCCTGATCTGATTTAGCTTGTTTAGATTTGGTGGCTGGATCAACAGGTTTCTGTAAACTAGTAGTTTTCTTCTGTCCCTTACTCTTCATACCTTTTACTTTCTCCTCCAAGACTATCGTGACGTGGGTTGATCTTTTCATTATGGGGAAAGCTCGCCCGTGCGCCCGCGGTCGCCAACGTTTCATAGTAGGGCCTTCGTTAACCAAAATCTCAGCTACGCGTAAATTATCTTCCACCATGTCAAAATCATGTAGAGCGGTAGCTATTGCCGAATTAAGTAATTTCCGTAAAGGACGAGCCGCTCCCTTCGTTGCAAAACGCAGCTGTTTGGTCGCTTCAACCACATCTAAGCCTCTAACTAAGCCTGCGACCAGATTAACTTTGCGTGGGGCAATATGTAGATTTCTCAAGTGAACTTTAACAGCCATCGGAATAATAATTAACTACTTTATGATTCATCGCCAGCAGCTGGCTTGGCAGCTGCTTGGTCGGCACTAGTTTCATCCGTTGCTGCCGCTACTTTAGCTTTTTCTGCTTCAACCACGGCGGCAGCCTCTTCACGGGCAATTCGACCACCATGGACCACAAACTTCCGTGTGGGGGAAAATTCTCCCAACTTATGACCGACCATATCCTCTGTCATAAAAACTGGTACGTGCTCCCTACCATTGTGTACACCAACAGTGAACCCAACCATTTCCGGAAAAATCGTTGATTGACGTGACCAAGTTTTGATAACTCTCTTATCCCCAGGTCTGGCTGCCTTAATTTTCTTAAGTAGCTTCGGATCACACCAGGGACCTTTTTTTAGACTTCTTGCCATTATATCCTAAATAATTACTTACGTTTCTTGATAATAAACTTATTTGACTTCTTATTTCGGCGACGGGTCTTCCGACCTAGGGCAGGTTTACCCCAACGGGTCTTGGGATGCACCATACCGATTGGTGATCGACCTTCTCCACCTCCGTGGGGATGATCGACTGGGTTCATCGCTTTACCTCTGACGGTCGGTCTAATTCCGCGATGGCGCTGACGACCAGCTTTACCAATTACTATGTTTTCATACTCACGGTTACTTATCTGACCAATACTTGCTAAACATTTTTTACCAATCTTTCGTACTTCACCAGAAGACAGCTTTAGATTAGCGTACTTGCCCCCTAGCTCCATCAATTGTGCACTCGTACCAGCTGCCCGAACGATCCGTCCCCCTTGGCTAGGGTTAAGCTCAATGTTATGCACTATACTACCAGCTGGGATATACTGCAACGGCATTCGGTTGCCGATCTTGGCCTCAATTTTCTTTTGCGAGAAGACAACTTTATCGTTTGCTTTGAGTTTATCTGGAGCCAATATATATCTTTTTTCTTTATCCTCAAATTCTAGCAAAGCAATGAAAGCCGTACGATTAGGATCGTATTCAATCGCTTTAACCACAGCCGGTGCATCAAACTTATCCTGCTTGAAATCAACTAAGCGATAACGACGTTTGGCGCCACCCCCTTGGTGCCGCACCGTGATCCGACCGGAGGCCCGACTGCGACCAGCTTTCTTTGGCAATGGGGAGGTTAAAGACTTAACTGGCTTTTTTTTAGTCAGACTACTAAAATCAGTCGTGGTAATAAAACGACGGGAAGGGGTAGTTGGTTTGTAGGTCTTGACTGGCATTAATTTCTACTCCGGTTAAAATATTGTTAAACTCCCTCGTATACTTGGATTGACTGTCCAGCCGGCAAAGTAACAATGGCTTTCTTATGATCATTGGTACGTCCTAAAGTCCGGCCATATCTCCTCGATTTACCTTTTACACTTATAACATTAACTCCGCTCGGTTCGACACCGTAGACATCTTTAATTGCTTGCTTAATCTCTCTTTTAGTAGCTTGGCGATTAACTCCAAAAACATATTTATTCTCACCGCTTAAAAAAGTAGCTTTCTCGGAAATTAACGGCTGCACTAACGCTCGATAGGCACCACTGTCAATGCGAGCAGTTTTTTTCTTGTCGGAGCCGCCTTTTTTCTTAATTTTCTTAGACGCTAAACTTGACTTAGTCGGCTTGGCTAATTGCTGAGACTTTTCAGCTGCGCCTTTACTCTCGGCCTTCTTTTCTTTTTTGAAAACGTTTTTTATAATTGACATAGGGGTCTTCTATTCCTTAGCAAATGTCTTTTCAATCTCTTTTAAAGCTGATAAAGACAATAATAAATACTCAAACCGGATAACGTCATAGATATTTAAATTGGCAGCCGGTAACACCTGCACCCGAGGCAAATTAGCAACTGATTTTGTAATAATGTTATCCTTAGCCGCCAATACTAACAATGCATCCTGATTTTTAACTGACGGAATGGCCGCCAACGCTGCTGTTATATTCTGTGTCTTTATATCTTTAAATTTTATTTCATCTATTACGGCTATTTTCTTGCCAGCTGCTTTATCGGAAAGTGCCATTAGTAGAGCTTTTTTCTTTTCCTTTTTGTTGACCTTCTTAATAAAATTACGCTCAGCGGTCGGACCAAAAGTCACTCCGCCCCCCTTCCAGAGAGGCGAACGATTGGAACCGACTCGCGCTCGACCAGTACCTTTCTGGCGCCAAGGTTTGATACCCCCTCCCCGTACCTGGCTGCGATCTTTAGTGGCTGCCAAAGATTGACGACGATTGGCCAAAATTGATTCTACTACCCGGTGCAGTACTACCGACTTGACTTCTACCGCAAAAATATCAGGATTTAACTTGATATCCTTTTTCTTTTCCCCTTTGAGATTGTAGACGGGAATATTAGTCATGATTTATCCTTGACTTTATCATCTTCAGAACTAGCTGTATCAGCTGCCTGGATCTCTATAAAAGTATTGCGTGGGCCTGGCAAAGACCCTCTCAGAACTAACAAATTTTTTTCGGGATCAACTTCCACTACGGTGAGATTCTTGATGCTAATTTGAGTATGACCTGACCGACCAGCCATCTTGACACCCTTGAAAACATGTTCGGGGAAACCAGCCCCAATTGAACCAGGAGCTCGTTCATCATGACGATGGCCATGAGTTTTCGGTGAACCAGCAAAGCCATGACGTTTTACTACTCCGGTGAACCCCTTACCTTTGGAAACAGCTGTTACCCTCGCCTGATCACCAGGCTTAAATATGGCAACGGTAATTTCCTGACCTGGCTCATAACTACTTTCGCTATCAACGTGAAATTCTCTTAGATACCGAGTACTTTTTAATTTGGCTTTTTTGAGATGCCCCGCGATGGGTTTAGTTATCTTTTTCCTTTCACCCCAGCTTAGCTGGACTGCTTGATAACCGTCTTTATCAGACTTTTTAACTTGAGCAACTTGGCAAGGACCGGCTAATACTAAAGTTACCGGAATAGCTTTTTTCCCCTGGAAAACTCTGCTCATGCCTATTTTTTTTCCCAAGATAAATTTCATGATAGTACCTAAAACCGGGTTTTTTAAGACCAGACACCGCAGGCCTTAGAAAACCCGGTTTTTATCTGGTTCGCCCTGATAAATTAAATAATGTTTAAAAACATAAAACTATCTGATTACTAGCACTACTAGTAATATACTAACTACATCTTCACTTCCACGTCTACACCGGCCGGTAAATTAAGGTTGGTCAGCGAATCGATTATCTTACTAGACGGCTTGATGATATCAATCAGCCTCTTATGCACCCTCATTTCGAACTGCTCCCGAGAATCTTTATTGACGAAGGGAGACTTAATGACAGTCTCGCGATGTCTTTCTGTCGGCAAGGGAACTGGGCCAGAAACTTCTGCCCCTAGTCTCTTCACCGTATCCACAATCTTGACAGCTGCCTGGTCAATCACTTTATGATCGTAAGCTTTGATCTTTATTCGAATTTTTTGGGTTGGAACACTGCCACTAACTGCTTCTTCTTTCTTTTTGGCCATCAATCCAATGTGCTAAATTATTAAAAACAACTAACTACTATTTGGATATCTTAGTCACCACACCAGCACCTACCGTTCGACTACCTTCACGAATGGCGAACTTCATACCGTCTTCCATAGCAACCGGAGCACCAAGCTTGATGTTAACTTTTACTGTATCGCCAGGCATCACCATTTCCGTTCCTTTGGGCAAACTTACTACTTCACCCGTCACATCCGTTGTCCGAATGTAGAATTGAGGCTTGTAGCCAGCAGCAAACGCTGTGTGACGGCCACCTTCTTCTTTGGTCAGTACATACACCTCCGCTTCAAATTCAGTGTGCGGAGTAATACTACCCGGCTTGGCTAATACTTGACCTCGCTCGACTTCTTCTTTCTTGGTACCACGCAAAAGAAGACCAGCATTGTCACCCGCCCGACCTTCATCTAATTGTTTGTTAAACATTTCAATACCAGTAATAACTGTCTTGGCCGTATCGTGAATACCAACGATCTCTAGCTCTTCATTGAGCTTGACCATACCGCGCTCGATTCGGCCAGTCACGACTGTACCCCGACCCTCAATCGAGAAAATATCTTCAATCGGCATTAAAAATGGTTTGTCAACATCACGTTTTGGTTCCGGGATGAATGTGTCCAAAGCTTCTAACAACTCCAAAATTGGCTTACCAGCGTCACCTTTAGGATCTTCAAGGGCTTTCAAAGCAGAACCTTTGATAATCGGGGTCTTATCTCCGGGGAATTCGTACTTAGTCAATTCCTCCCGAACTTCTTCCTCTACTAACTCGATCATCTCTTTGTCATCAACTTGATCAACTTTGTTTAAGAACACAACAATTGAAGGTACCCCAACCTGTCGAGCTAACAAGATATGTTCCTTGGTCTGGGGCATCGGACCATCGGTGGCGGAGACAACCAAAATAGCACCGTCCATCTGGGCAGCACCCGTAATCATGTTTTTGATATAGTCGGCATGTCCGGGACAGTCAACATGAGCATAATGTCGCTTCTCTGTTTCATACTCACAATGGGAAGTAGCAATGGTGATACCACGCTCCTTTTCCTCAGGGGCGTTATCAATCTGATCAACTGTCTTTATATTAGCTTTACCTTTGCCACTGGCATTGATAACTTGCAAGATAGCAGCTGTCAGAGTGGTCTTACCGTGGTCGACGTGACCAATAGTACCAACGTTCACGTGAGGTTTACCTCGATCAAATTTTTCTTCGGCCATTTGTTTACTCCTATTTTATAGTTTTAATTATTGATAAAAGTTCTCTCGTATTATAGTTTTTCTAGCTTAGGCTGTCAACAGGAAAAACGGAGATAAGTTGTTGAATTTCAGGTGGAATGATAAGGACTACAGACAGATTATTTTAAATAGTTTCTTACACCTACAACCTACGGCCTACTTCTCTTCTCCCATGATCTCCGCCTTTATTTTTGCTGGAACTTGTTCATAACTGCTAAACTCCATCGTGTAATTAGCTCTTCCCTGCGAGATTGACCGTAAAGTAGTGGCGTAACCAAACATTTCCGCCAGTGGTACTAAAGCATCAATTACCTTCACGTTAGCCCGATCAGTCATTTGCTGGATTTGCGCTCGTTTGGAATTCAAGTCCCCCACTACATCACCCATAGATTCTTCGGGGGTAGTCACTTCGACTTTCATCACTGGTTCGAGAATAACTGGGTTGGCTTTCTTAACACCTTCTCGCAAAGCCATGGAAGCGGCAATTTTGAAAGCAGATTCATTAGAATCAACTTCGTGGTAAGAACCATCATATAAAGTAGCTTTGACGTCAATAACAGGATAACCAGCCAAAACGCCTTTGTCCATCGCTTCACGAGCCCCTTTCTCTACTGGAGGAATATACTCAATTGGGATAACTCCACCCTTAATCTCGTTCTCAAACTCAAAGCCCTTGCCCCGTTCGAGCGGTTCCAGTCGTAACCAAACATGACCATACTGTCCTCGACCACCTGACTGTTTAATATATTTACCCTCAACTTCCGTGGTAGTAGTAATAGCTTCTTTGTAAGCTACCTGCGGTTGACCAATATTGGCTTCGACTTTAAATTCTCGTTTCATTCGGTCTACTAAAACTTCCAGGTGGAGCTCACCCATCCCCGAGATAACCGTTTGCCCGGTTTCTTGATTAGTCTCCCGGCGAAAAGTCGGATCTTCTTCGGATAGCTCTTTCAAGGCGTTAGCCATTTTTTCTTGATCGGCTTTCGTTTTTGGTTCAATTGCAATTGAAATCACTGGCTCAGGAAAAGTAATTTTTTCTAGGATGATTGGACTATCTTCAGCACAAAGAGTATCACCAGTAGTTGTTCCCTTTAAGCCAACAATTGCCGCGATATCACCAGAGTAAACTTCTTTTACCTCTTCCCGTTTATTAGCATGCATTCGCACAATTCGTCCCACCCTTTCCTTGCTGCCCGAATTAGCATTCAAAACATAAGACCCTGCCTCCAACACACCAGAATAAACCCGGAAGAAAATCAATTTACCAACAAAAGGATCGGTTGCTACTTTAAAAGCTAGGGCAGAAAAGGGTTCACTGTCATCAGTCCGGCGTTCAATTTCTTTAGTTTCGTCTTTAACATCAGTCCCCTTGGCAGTAGGGACATCCAGCGGTGAAGGTAGTAGGTCAACAATTGTATCAAGTAACTTTTTCACAACAGCCTTCCGTCCGTCTCCACCTAAAACTGGGAAAAATTTCCCTTCTAAAACACCTTTACGCATGGCGGCGCGATACTCCGCCAAACTAATCTCTTCGCCTTCTAAATATTTCTCCGTCAGCTCATCATCAGCTTCGGCAATAATTTCCAACATTTCCTCCCGGTATTTTTCACAATCTGCTTTCATATCATCCGGAATATCTTTAGGCTCTGACAATTCTAACCCTTCCTCTCCTTCATTATAATAAGCTTTCATTTCCAAAAGATCGACTAGACCTTTAGTATCTTCACCCAGGCCGATCGGTAACATAATGGGGAAAGCTTTATCACTTAAACGCTCCTTAATAGAATCGAGCGAACGATAAAAATCCCCACCAACTAGATTAATTTTGTTTAGGAAGCAAATCCGGGGAACATTATATTTATCGGCTTGTCGCCAGACCGTTTCTGATTGGGGCTCAACTCCCATTTTGCCATCGAAGACAACTACCGCACCATCAAGTACCCGCAAAGAACGCTCGACTTCCACCGTAAAATCAACGTGACCCGGAGTATCAATTATATTGATCCGATGCAGGTCTTTTTCTTTTTTATGCAACGGCGACCAAAAACAAGTGGTAGCGGCTGAGGTAATAGTAATCCCTCTTTCTTGTTCTTGCTCCATCCAGTCCATAATCGCTTCACCCTCATGCACTTCACCAATTTTATGAGAAATACCAGTAAAAAACAAAACTCGCTCGGTAACAGTTGTTTTACCAGCGTCGATGTGAGCAATAATGCCGATGTTTCTAGTTTTCTCCAATGAGTATTCGCGAGGCATGTTTAAAAATTTTAAGTCTAGCTGCCAATTTACATGCCGCTAGGCATTCAGGCAGGTTATAAATGCTAAGAACCCTGATCTTCTTTCCTCTTCACAATAAAATAATAAATTAGCGCTCCAATCCAACTAGTTAAAGCAACCACTAATATCCAAACTGTTTTATCATCTTTATTGGGAAAATCTCTTTTGACGCAATCAATTAGCATTAGCACCCAAATAATAATACCGCCGATATTAATCCCAATTATTAAAGCAATAAACAAGAAATATAAAGAAAAAAATCCAGTGAAAAACAAACCCATAATTAATGCGACTATACCAGCCGCTACTTCCCCACTATTAGCCTGAGCTAGCTGTGGGCATAAACAAAAAGTAGCTAGCATGGCTAGCGATAAAAACTTAACGTAATTAGTAATATGGGTGGTCATAACTTATATTACCGAGCGTAGTGAGCAAAAGCTTTATTAGCTTCCGCCATCCGATGAGTATCTTCTTTCTTTTTAATTGCGGCTCCTTGATTCTGTGATGCTTCCATGATTTGATTAGCCAATTTAATAGCCATTGATTTACCTTTCTGACTACGAGCTGCTTCCACAATCCAACGAAAAGCGAGCGTATTTTTGCGATCACCCTTCACCTCATAAGGAATTTGATAATTAGCCCCACCAATCCGCCTACCCTTAATCTCTAAAACCGGCCCGACATTTTTTAAAGCTAGATCAAACGTCTCTACGGGATCTTTCTTGGTCTTTTCGTAAATAATTTCAAAAGCTCCGTAGACAATGTTGCGGGCAGCGTTTCGCTTGCCTCTCTCCATAATAAAATTAATAAACTTAGCGACTGTCTCGTTGCTAAATTTAGGATCGGGTAAAACTGGTTTTTTTATCGCCCGGGCTTTTCGCATAATAATTAAACTTTATTCTTTGGGTTCGGCTGGTTGTTCAGCTGGTTTGGCCTCGTCACCAGTTTTTTCTTCGGCCACAGTCGCCGGCGTTTCCCCTCCACTACTACCGCTACCTTTCTTGGTGGCATATTTACTCCGACTTTGCTGGCGACCATCTACCCCACTAGTATCAAAACGACCGCGTACCACGTGATATCGCACCCCGGGTAAATCCGGAACTCGACCACCTCGAATCATTACAATCGAATGTTCCTGCAAATTGTGACCTTCGCCAGGAATATAAGCAGTTACTTCCATACCGTTAGTCAGACGCACCTTGGCAATCTTTCGTAAAGCAGAGTTAGGCTTTTTAGGGGTGGTGGTGGTGACCTTAATACAAACTCCCTTTTTAAAAGGACTGCCGCCTTTGCGTGAAGGTTTAGCTGCTTTCTTTTTTATGACATTAAAACCTTTCTGCAATGCAGGAGATTTTGATTTCTTCTTGATCTTATTTCTCTTCTTTTTTACTAACTGATTTATTGTCGGCATCGAATCAAAAAATTTTAAGCAAAAAAAGACGCACTGAGTGCTCGCAAAACATTGTTACATAGGTACTGAAAGTGGTCAAGGGGAATTATCTAATTCATAGCCCCAAAAGTAAATTGACTCCACCAATTAACACACTATACATTAGAGAGAAGAAAAAGCCACCGAATAATACTAGACCAATCAAGATGAAAAAACCATAACGCTGCAGAAATTCTTTCACGTTGTCCATTGAAGTAGGTAGGATCGCGAATAATAATTTGGATCCATCCAACGGCGGTACTGGCAACAGGTTAAAAGTCATTAAAACCATATTTATGATTATCAGGAAGTAAAGAAAATCAAACAAAGCATTGCCAGCTCCGAGGTTCAGAAGTGGATAGACAAACTTGAGAAAAGCGATGAACATTAATGCCATTACTAGATTAGACCCAGGTCCGGCTAGTGAAACCAGGGCTGGCCCCCAACGCTGATTGCGCAAATTATAAGGATTAAACGGTACCGGCTTACCCCAACCAAAGCCAGCTAATAATAAAAGTAAAGTCCCCCATAAATCTAAGTGGGACAAAGGATTAAGTGTCAATCGTCCTTCATTTTTAGCGGTTGGATCACCAAGGTAATAGGCCATAGCCGCATGCGCAAACTCATGCACGGAAATGGCAATTACAATCCCAACGGCGGTGATAACAAAATATATTGGGTCTTGGAACAGTCGCTCGATCATTTAATTAGTTTTATTTGCGTTGACCGCCCCGATACACCTCCGAAAACCGTTTGCAGGCCAAACGGGCACGGGAACAGAAAACAATCTTGCACCTTTGCGATACTAGTATTATACTGCAAAAGTGAATTTCGTCACTATTAACTATACAATCATGTCTAGAGTTTGTGAAATATGTAACCGTGGTCCACTCAAGCGCGCCTCTCGCAGTCACTCTAATATTGCTACCAATCGTCATCAATACGTCAATTTGCAGTGGACGCAAAAAGATGGCCAGCGCATAAAAGCTTGCGCCAAGTGTATTAAAACGATGAGTAAGAATAAATAATCAAAAAAATATGACTGCTGAAGTAAACTACTCACCAAACTGGGAAGATAAAAACAGCCAGTGCCAGAGCTGTAAGCTTTTCCAAACAGAAGACGGGAAAAATGCTTGCGTCCCCCCTGATAAAAGTTTCGCGGAGGCCTTGGAAGAATACGGTGAAGCTAGCCCGACTGGACACTGTGACTACTTCGAAAAAAAATAATCCTCCCTCCAAAAAAGCGTGCCTAGGTTGTCATGCTTTTTTAATAATTTTCTTTATTCCCCTAATGCCTGCTGCAAATCCATCGCGTGCTCTTGTTCCATCGCGAGGATATTGCGTAGCTGTCCAGCGAGCGCAAATTCCTTAATTTCTTCAGCTTGTTCAATTCTTAGCTTGTATCTTTTTACAGCGTCCTCTTCGCCAGCCAAATCCTGCTTTAACATTTCTTTATTGTCATCAGCTGTTCCAATTTCCCCAACTTCCACACTTGGCTTCCCACCAAGGTAAGCAATCTGATCAGCCAGGGTCATTGCGTGCTGGATTTCCTCGGTAGCGTGAATTTTCAATTCTTTGATAATTGAGCCATACTCAGCACCGGTCATCACCGCTGTGTGATTGATGTACTGAATAGCAGCTGAATATTCTAGTTTTAGATCATTATTCAGTAGCTCGATTAATTCTTCTTTACTAATCGCCATATTTTATTTGATTATAATTTTTTAAAAGAATCTACTATCTACTCGCTCTTCCATAAACCATGCAAGTTACAATAGGTTCGCGCCGCCACATCATTCGCCTGAACCATAAACTCCGCCTCCGGCTTCTCACCTGGTTTCAAATTCTGACGATAAACCAGCCCATCAACCAGAATCTCTATCCATTCGATGTAATGATCGTCTTCCATCGGATGATCGACTGAGCCGACTTTTACTCTCACGCCAGTGTCAGTCTTCTCTATTACTGGCACGTGCTTCTCCACTGCTGCATCCTCGGTGTTCTCGGTTAGTAGCTTCATCGGCTGGCCGCAGCAAACTAGCTCACCTGCACCAGTATGCAACACCTCAACAATATTGCCACAAACTTCACATTTGTAGACTTGATTTGATTCGGTCATTTGTTTTTTGTTAATTTATTATTAAAATTATTTTTTACGCCTGGCGCACTTCTTGCAGATACCATACAAGTTACATTCTGTCCGCTCCACCTTCCCCCAACATACTTTTTTTCGCACTGGCATATTGCCGGCTCGGCGCAAATCATAAATTGTCCCACACTTATCACAAATATAATGCCAATGTTCTCTAATACAGCCATCAAAATGACGCTCGGCATCGGTCGTATTTAGCTCCAGAGCATATTCCCTGTCCACTAAATAATCTAGATTACGATAGACTGTGCCTAGACTAATATGGGGTAACTTGCGTCGGACATTATTATAAACTATCTCCGCTGTCGGGTGACAAGTTACTTTCTGTAAATAATCAAGAATAACCTGGCGTTGTTTGGTCAAACGATCTCCAGTTTGGTTGATTTCGGTTTTAATGTCTCGCTGCATTATTAGGAATTATTACTATTAATATATCACGCCCAAGAATAGTGTCAAGAGAATAATATTGGCAAAATACTCTCCTGCCTTCAGGTTTTTTCAATCCACCAAATGCTCTTCCCGCACCCGCGAGACTAGAGAGAAGATGACCGCCACGATCCCCAAGATTATCAGCGTATAATTAAGCGACTGATCAACTAACAAACCGACCAACGGATACATAAGCACCATGGTAAATTTGCGCAGCATTGATACCGAAGATAAGACAGTCGCTCGCTTCTCTGACGGTATATATTTATTAAGATAGCTAGAAAATAACGGTCGACGTCCCAGCCCAAATCCACCCGCTAAAATTATTACTACTATCACTAGTGGAATAAATTTCGTCAGTCCACCAATTATAAAGGCTACGCCCGTAATAATCGAGCTGGCAAATATCAATCGCCGCTTGCCACCCAACCATTTTTCCATCCAACTATAGCCATTCATCACTAATATCTCACTGGCCACAATAACAGCGTGAATAATGCCAAAGTAAATAATACTAACGCCAGCTTGGGTTAACATCGGCTGGTAAAGCCAAATGACGAAAAAAGCAATGGAATCGATCACTAGAAAATCGAGGGCTAAAATTTTAAGTATTCGATTGCGATAGAAAAATCCCACGCCCTCTCTGAGGATTTTCAGATAGCGCATTGATTCTACCTTTTTGTCCGTTCTGGGTTCTTTTAGAGTTAACCCAATCAAAAAAGCAATCATCATCGGGAAAAACTGTAGCGCCATCGGCATCTGCAGTCCCCAATGACTAGCTATCACACTACCAATCGGCGCGGCCACCATTAATCCGCTCAGTTTGTAACTATCGGCGCGGCCAAATATTCTTTTTGATTGGTTACTCTCCTTAGTTTTCTTAAGAGTGTCATAGACAAAAGCGTCTTCCGCTCCAGAAAACAAAGCCATTGATCCCGCCAATAGAAATTCACAGAAAAGGAAAAGGTAAATGTTGGGAGTAATAGTATAAACACTAAACGCCACGGCACTCACTAGCGCGGCCAGTGCCAAAGAGTGTTTGCGACCAAAGTAATCCGCCACTACTCCCGTTGGCACCTCCAGTAAAAAATTCCAGAGCATAAACCAAGCTTGAAGTAGCATTAACGTGGTGAAACTAATCTTTCCCCACTCGGTAAAGAAAGGTACCAGCACTCCGGCCATTAAACCAAAGCTGGAGAAAAATTTGAAAGCGTAGATTTTGGGGATGTTTGCTTTATAGGTAGTCATGCTATTGCGTTTCGCTTAGTTTGATTTGATTCCTTATTCCTGACAGCGCGGACAGTAATGGGTACCACGACCTGCTATTTTTATTTTTTCAATTACGCTGCGTCGACACCGCTGGCATTTTTTGCCCGCTCGCTGATAAACTTTGAGTCGGCTGATAAAATTACCTTTATTGCCATCGGCATCAACGTAGTCATTGAAGGTGGTGCCGCGATATTTAATCGCTTGCTTGAGAATTATATTGCAGGAGTTGAATATTTTGCGCAACTCGGCTGAGCTTAATTTATTCACTGCTCGACTCGGCCGCACTCCCGCCCGGAAGCAAATTTCGTCAGCGTAAATATTTCCGATTCCGGCGATAAGTTTTTGATTTAATAAAACTGCTTTAAGGCTAGTTTTTTTACCGGCCATCACCTGCTGGAAATTTGTCCAAGTAAAACCTTTGGTAAGTGGCTCGATGCCAAATTTCTTGAGAACTTCTTGTAGCTCATTTTCATCCACCAACTTCATATAACCAAATTGGCGCAAGTCATTGAAAAAAAGCTGCGACCTGTCAACGAAAGTAAAAATAATGTGCGAATATTTATTGGGCAGCTTATCAATCTGCGGCCAACCATGACCACCCGCAGTTACTTTACCTTGAGCCTGATAAATTAATTGGCCCGTCATTTTAAGATGGATGAGAAGAAATTTCTCGCCTTTTTTTAATTCTAAAATGAGAAGCTTCCCGCGGCGGTTAATTTTGGTGAAAAAATTGCCGGTGAGAGTTTTATTAAGCGCCGTTTTACTGCCTTTGATGATTTTTGGCTTACACACCTGAATACGAGCGATTTTCTTGCCAACAATCTTACGCTGCAAATCACGTCTAATTGTCTCAACTTCGGGGAGCTCTGGCATATTTTCAGTTTATTTCCCTCTATTTTAGCTTGTTTTAGACGAAAAGTAAGAGCTTTTTAATAAAAACGAAGTATTGACAGCATCTGTTATTATAGTATAATGTAAAGCTTGAAGGATACATGAACATTGCAAACTTTCCCTAAAGGGAAGATCGGAATAAGAAAGAAATGGAAAGACATTACAAAGATAGGCTTTTCTCTGATCATTCCTGGCATGTGCCCCCACAAGATTACGCTCAAATGAAGGACAACATGGTTCGCTCGTGCGCGGACGCCATGGTCTTACTAGTAACGGGATGGTGGATCTTTGCAAAGGTCTACGTCCTCCTGGGCAAGCGACAACAGCACCCCCATCCCAACTGGTGGGTAGTTGGGGGAAAGATGTGGATGGGGCTGAGCTTCGTTGCGTCGGTTGTGAAAAACGTCGCAAAGGAGCTGAAACTCAATCTTGATCCCTCAAGGTTCGAAAACCTCAACCGAGCCTACTCACTGGCTTGGGCAACGCGTCGAGAAGAGCCGGTTAATAACGGCTGTCACGATGTCTCCCATCTCCTGGTGGCAGAGATCAGTGCAGCGGAAGCCAGCCGGATCAAGCACAACAAGGAGTACAGCGAGGTGGCATGGGTAGAATTGAAGCTAGTGGCTTCTGGTCGACAGTACCATTCGTCCTTGCGCCGAATGGCCCGAGACGTGATCGAGTTCCGCCATGGCCCACTTCGCAAGACCCTCAAAATCTGGGTCGACTGGTTCAAGCAGCTCTTTTAAAAGAACCTTTTCAAAGTACCCTAGAGGTGCTTTTTTTTATTTCTACTGCAAATCACGTCTAATTGTCTCCACTTCGGGAAGCTCGGGCATAAAATTCTGTCTATTAGCTCACATGAGGTTTGCTATAGTTGCCGAGTGAACCCGGCTTCGCCGGAGGCGGAGCTATGGTGAACGAGGTAACTATAGCAAACCTCCCCCGCCCCTACTCCCACTTAAAAAACTTCGTCGCTAGCGCAAAAGCGATCACCATCCATACCAACAAGCCGATTATTTCTCCCCCCACATCCAGCAAGCCGCTACCGTCAATCATCACGGCCCGGATAGCATCAGCTAAATAAGTCAGTGGTAAGTATTCGGTAATAGTCTTAAGCCAGTCCGGCAAAACATCGCGCGAGAAAAAGACGCCGGAGAGAAACATCATCGGCATCATGATGATATTTGACAGCGCCATAACGGTATTGTGCGTCTTACCAAAACCGGAAATAGTAAAGCCAACACTTAGAAATATAATACCGCCCAAGAAAGCCAGCAATAATACCAACAACGGACTACCGATTAGCTGCAAATCAAAAAACACGACCCCCAGCGTAACAATAATCGTGGTTTGAAGCACTGAGATAATCAAGCGAGTGAGTACCTGACTAAATATAATAGTAAATGGCTTCACTGGAGTCGCTAGTAGTCGCCGCAAGATACCTTTTTCCCGCCAAGAGACAATCGAAGCGGCCACTCCAATAACCCCCATCTGCATAATACTCATCGCCACAATGCCGGGGATAAGAAAATCAACAAAGGTGAGATTACGACTAGTAACTGGTTTGGATTCGAGAAAAAATAACGACTGAGAATTAGTTATCCCCTGCTCATATTGATGAAAAATTTCTTTAAGGATAGATGTCCCAATGGCAACCTTGCTTTCTTCTCCCTCATTATAATAGAGCTCAATATTAAGTGGTCCGGGAGCAGCCGGCACCTCAATTCCCGTCTCAGCCACAATTTTCTGATACGCAGCCGGCAGCCCTGATGTATCAAGTCGAGCAGTCGCTCCAAAAGACTCTGGTAATATCAACAATAGATCCCGATCGCCTGCCTCTAGTAATTTCTTTTCATCTTCAACTGAACCAGTTGATATCTCAAAAACGTCAGCCTGCTCAATAGACTCAACAAACTTACCAGATGCTTCATTTTTAGCTTCATCGGCAATACCAAGCTTCACCGCACTCATTTTTTCAAAATCCATAAATCCGAATATCACCATAATCATCACGGGTAAAAACAGACTAAAGAAAATTGCCTGCTTGTCGCGAAAAAACATTTTAATAGCAGAAAAAGTAATATTTTTTATGGCCACAATTGATTTATTCATATTTTTATTTCTCCCTTAAATTACGACCAGTTAAATCCAAAAAGACATCTTCCAGATTGGCTAACTTCTCCGCCTGCGCTTTTTTAAATCCTTTGGCCAGTAGATTATCAATTAATTTATCCGGCGTATCGAGAGCTATTATTTTCCCCTTATCAATAATAGCTACCCGATCACACAATATCTCCGCCTCATCCATATAATGAGTAGTAAGTACTACGGTTTTGCCCGTATCACGAATTTTCCCAATCAAGTCCCAGAGATGTCGCCGCGCCTGGGGATCTAAACCAGTGGTCGGCTCATCGAGAAATAGCACTTGCGGATCATTTACTAAGGCTGAGGCAATCGAAAAACGCTGCTTTTGCCCACCTGACAAATGTTTAACATACGATTTACCTTTCTCGGACAACTCCACTTTCTCTAACAACTCATCAGGATTAATTTTTCGCTGGTACAAATTACCGAAAAGCTTAAGCAACTCCTTTAAATTCAGGTAATCAAAAAATGAGGAGGATTGCAGCTGCACACCAATTTGTGACTTTACATCATCCGGCTTCATATCAACATCAATTCCGGCTACTTGCACTTGGCCGTTGTCAATCTTGCGTAGTCCCTCGATCATCTCCAAGGTGGTGGTCTTCCCTGCTCCATTGGGACCAAGCAGGCCAAAGATCTCTCCTCGCTCAACCGAAAAAGAAACGTTATCGACGGCCTTGAGGTCACCGTATGTCTTGCGTAAATTTTCGACCTCGATTATTTTACCGTTAGTTTTTGTCATGAATATTGAATTAACAGATGGAATTATTCTACCGCATCCTCACAGAAAAACCAAATTTACTTGACAGCAAATGCGGTCACTTGCTAACCTGTACCCTAGGTATAGGTATTAATAAATTAACTTACATTAATGACTGAGCAAAAAAAGAAAACGCTGACCAATTTCAAAAAAGCCCAGGGTCACATAGCTAAGATCTTGGAGATGCTCGAAGATGATGAGTATTGCATTGATATCATGCAGCAAAACTTGGCGGCCATTGGCCTATTAAAATCAGCTCACCAAATGCTGATGGAAAATCATCTCAACACCTGTTTTAAAAAAGCGATGGGTACCAAAGACGGCGCCAAAAAAAGAGCGATGACTAAAGAAATATTACAGGTAACTAGATTATTCAACAAATAAAAAAATAGATGAAAAAAACTTTTCCCATAATACTTTCGCTAGCACTGCTAGCCACCACTGCCCTACTGGCTGGCTGTAGCAAAAACACGACGGAAAATACAAAAGGTCAACTCACAGAAGTGAATCAAAGCACTAAGGCAGCCAGTTTTTCTGGTACAGAGGGTGAGGCGGTAACAATAGAAGATAGTCAAATCGCAATAGATACCACCAAGCTACAAGGCACCACAGCTAATTACTACAACACTGAACTATCCGATGGACGGACTGTCTACTTTTTTGTGGTCAAAGATAAAAATGGCACCTATCGGGCGGCGGCCAACGCTTGTCAAGTTTGCGCTGATTCTAAAGCAGGATTTCATCAAGAAGGTGACCAAATGGTCTGCAATACTTGCGGCAATGGTTATCCGTTAGAAAAAATCGCTACCGAAAAAGGTGGCTGTAATCCTGTCCCAATTAACCCCAATCTCAAAGTAGCTGATAGCAAAATAATTATTGAGCAATCAGACATCGAGCAAATAGCAGACTTTTTCTAAAATTATCACTATAAAAAATGCTTAAAAAAATAAAATTTCAAATAGACGGCCTGCATTGTCAAAGCTGTAAAACCATTATTGAAACTGAAGTGGACGTCTTGCCCGGAGTAAAAGATATTAAAGTTGATTATCCCTCGGGAAAATGTCAGCTAGAATACGACGAGGAAAAGATATCTCAAGCGAAGATGTTTACAGCTATTGAGAAGTTAGGCTATAAAATCAAGCAAAAGGCTGCCACCAAAAATGATAGCTCCAAAAACAAATATAAAAATTATATCATCGCTGGCGTCTTGGTAGCACTTTTTGCCATTGGCTATCTAATTATTAAAGAGTTGGGGCTACTAGAAATATTGTCACGATTAAATGAAGAGCGACTCGGTTACGGATTAATCTTTTTGATTGGCCTCCTGGCGAGTTTTCACTGTGTTGGCATGTGCGGCGGACTCATAGTCACTTACTCCGCTAAACAGCAACCCAAGCCAGACAAGAAATTCAGCTTTTCCGGAGCCCACCTGCAATACAATCTTGGCCGCCTTATTTCCTACACTACTATCGGTGCTATTTTAGGTGGCTTCGGATCTTTTTTTGCTATCAATCCCACCTTCACTGGCACTATCACTTTAGTAGCCGGAGTCTTTATGGTGCTAATGGGGTTGTCTCTAACCACTAAGCACAAGTGGCTAGAAAAGATAAAGCTGCGCACCCCGACTTTTATCGCCCGCTTTTTATTCAACCAACGTCATAGTAAAAAACCTAAAGGGCCTTTCGTGATTGGTCTCCTCAATGGCTTCATGCCCTGTGGACCGCTGCAAGCGATGCAACTTTATGCTTTGGCCTCCGGCAGCATTGTCAGTGGGGCGCTCTCGATGGGCTTTTATGCCCTGGGCACTATCCCTCTCCTCTTTGGCTTCGGTAGTTTTATTTCTCTCATCAGTCAGGAACACGTCAAGAAAGTAATGAAGTTTTCTGGCATTATCGTAATCGCTCTAGGCATTATAATGTTTAATCGCGGACTAACTAACTTTGGCTACGGCTTTAGCGGTCTAATCCCCAGCAAGCAGCTTGGTGAAAAAGAATATCTGGTCAGCGGCGACGTCAAAGAATACCAGGCAGCTAATATGGAATTATCATACAGCGGTTATTCTCCTAATGTTCTCTATGTAAAAAAAGGTATTCCTGTCCGCTGGGTGATAAATGTAAAGCAAATGTCAGGCTGTACAGACGAAATCATTATGCCGGAGTATAATATAGATAAGAAACTACGAAAAGGAGAAAACGTGATTGAATTCACACCGCTTGAAGCCGGCGAGATAAAATTTTCCTGCTGGATGCAAATGGTCTGGGGTAAGTTCATTGTCGTAGATGAAGAAGAAGAGCTGCCAGCGGCTAATGATTTGTCAGTCGAAGAAGTCAGTGATCAGCCTAGTAGCTCTTGTAGCGGTGACGGCGAGTGTGGTGGTAGCTGTGGTTCAACTTCTTGTGGCTGTGATGGTAGTCGAATTAGTACAGAATAATAAATATATTTTATGAATAACAAAAAAGATAGTTACAAAATATCAGGCATGCACTGCACCGCTTGCTCTCTGACTATTGAAAAGACTTTGCAGAAGGAGCCAGGCATCAAAAAAGCTAACGTTAACTTTGCCACCGAAGAAGCCAATATTGAATACGAAGCTGATCAGATTGATGACAAAAAAATCGTCAGCCTAATCAAAAAAGCCGGCTATGAAGCTATTAATCAGAAAGACAGTGCTAGCGGCGACAGCAAAGCCAAAGAGATAAAAAAGACACGTAATCTCTTTATTGTCAGTCTGCTTTTATCTTTGCCGGTTTTTGTACTAGCGATGATTTTAATGGAAAAGTCGCTGGCTGGCCGAGTGATCCAGATGATTCTAGCTGGCATTGTTCAATTTTATATCGGCAGCCGTTTTTATAAGGGGGCTTACAATGCTCTGCGGAATAAGACAGCCAATATGGACACGCTGGTGGCTCTCGGCACCTCAGCCGCCTATTTTTACAGTTTAGCCACTACTTTTTTGATTGCTGGCGAAGTATTTTACGAAACATCAGCTCTACTCATTACCTTTATTATGCTGGGTAAATGGCTAGAAGCCCGCGCTAAAGGCAAGACAGGCGAAGCTATCAAGAAACTACTAGGGCTGCAAGCGAAGACAGCTCGCGTAGCCAGAGACGGGGAAGAAAAAGATATTCCGATTACTGAAGTGATAGTCGGCGACATTGTTATTGTGCGCCCGGGTGAAAAAATCCCGGTCGACGGCAAAATTATCAACGGCGACTCCAGCGTAGATGAGTCAATGATCACCGGCGAGAGTATGCCAGTAGGTAAAAAAACTGGCGATTCAGTTATTGGCGCAACTTTGAACAAAAATGGTAGCTTCAAATTTACCGCCGAGAAAATCGGTCAAAATACCGTGCTGGCTCAGATTATTAAGATCGTCCACGAAGCTCAGTCTTCTAAAGCTCCAATTCAGAAATTTGCTGATAAAGTATCTAGTTATTTTGTACCGACAGTGATGGGAATAGCTGTTATTACTTTCGGCTACTGGTATTTTATTGGGTCGTCTTCTTTCGTCACTGCCCTAATGACTTTTACAGCGGTGCTTGTGATCGCCTGCCCCTGCGCGCTTGGCCTAGCTACTCCAACAGCTATCATCGTCGGTACCGGTAAAGGTGCAGCCAATGGTATCTTGATAAAAAGTGGTGAGGCACTAGAGATTGCTAACAAGATTCAGACGGTGGTACTAGATAAAACTGGTACTTTGACTAAAGGAGAGCCGGAGGTGACAGACATTGTACAAATTACAAATAACAAATACCAAAATACAAACAAATTACAAATAACAGAAGAATTAAGAATTCTAAAGTTGGCGGCGTCAGTCGAAAGTAAGTCTGAACATCCATTGGCCGAGGCAATTATGCGAAAAGCTAAGGCTGACAAAATGAAACTAGCTGAAGTACAAGATTTTGCCGCAGTGACTGGTCACGGGGTGAAAGGGACAATTAACGATAAGCAAGTTTTAATAGGCACAGATAAATTGATGAGCAAGTTTGATATTAATGTTGCAGATGATCTAGTGACTCAGAAAAATAAATTAGAGAGTGAAGGGAAAACGGTAATGATTGTAGCGGTGGACAGTGATGTTGCCGGCCTAATCGCCGTAGCTGATACAATCAAAGACACATCGCGCGAAGCGATAGCTGCGCTACGCGAGATAGGTATTAAGACAATAATGATCACTGGAGATAACCAGCGGACGGCGGCGGCGATCGCTGAACAGGTTGGAATCGACGAGGTGCGAGCGCAAGTTTTACCACAAGATAAAGCGGCGGCCGTGAAGTCACTACAAGGAGAGGGTGAGAAAGTAGCGATGGTCGGTGATGGTATTAATGATGCTCCAGCGCTGGCTCAGTCGGATCTGGGTATCGCCATGGGAGCCGGTACAGATGTAGCCATTGAGACGGGAGAGATCGTATTAATAAAAGATGATCTACGCGATGTGGCCCGAGCAATCAAGCTCAGCCAGCAGACCATGAATAAAATTAAGCAAAATATGTTCTGGGCGCTATTTTATAATAGCGTTGGTATTCCAATCGCAGCGCTCGGGCTTCTACGCGCTGAATTTGCTGGACTAGCGATGGCGATGAGTAGCGTGTCGGTTGTATTAAATTCGTTATTACTGAAGAAAAAGAAACTCTAAAGTTTGAGACAACATAAAACGTCTAACCACTCCTCGTCAAACAAAATTAAATCAATTAAATCTTTTCCAAATCAACCTCCTCATAACTATCAACTACCACGGTTGCTCCTTTGAGATCTTGCCGCGGGTAAGTAGTAGTTAGAGCCACCGAGCGCATGCCAGCTCGCCGCGCCGCCTCGATCCCATTGGGTGCATCCTCAAACACAAGACATTCGCCTGGATCTATCTCTAATTTCTGCGCCGCGTGAAGAAATATATCAGGATGTGGTTTTGATCGGTCGCCAATTTCGTAAATACTATAAACATGGCCGCCAAACATTTTTTTTAGTCCCACTTGATTATCAACAATATCCAAATACTTTAGCTTGAGAGCAGTAGCCACGGCGGCTGGCAAATTATTGTTCTGGGAAATAAATTCCTTAAATCCAGTAATAAAATCAATTTTTTTAGCAAAAAAACCATCGATTATCTTTAGCCGCTCATTCAAAAGTTTCTGTTCGTCACCCTTGATACCAAAATGATCTTTCATGATCCGCACGCCATCGAGCAAACTAGTGCCGGTAATTTTTGTACCCAGATCCTGAGTAAATTTATAGCCTTGCAATCGACAAAATTCTTTGTCCGCCGGGATCCAGACAGATCGCATGGTATCAATCACTACTCCTTCTAGATCAAATATTAAAGCTTTGATTGGTTTTGCCATCCCTTTTTATTATCACTTTTTTCCATTCTCTATCCTGACCGCCTTCTCCTTAGTAAAATCTCCCACCCGTGTCCGTTCCAGATCGGCCAAATACCCACCCATACCAAGCTTGCCTCCAATATCTCGCGCCAACGAACGGATATAGACGCCCGGCCCAGTCACCACTCGTAGTTCTAAATATGGCCATTTATAACTCAATATTTCAATCTCCTTAATCTCTACTTGGCGCAATTTCATTTTCACCTCTTCTCCCCGTCGCGCCCGCTTGTAAGCTTCCTGCCCCGCGATCTTAACAGCGCTATAGATCGGCGGCATTTGTTCAATCTTGCCGATAAATTTCTCTACTACTTTTTCTACCTCTGGTCGTAAAACCTCCTCCACCCCATGCACTTCCTTCTCTCCTTCCTCATCATCCGTCGTGCTGGTCACACCTAGTCGCACTCTGGCAATATATTCCTTTTCCTTCGCCACCACGGCGGCAATCTGTTTGGTCGCCTCGCGCCCAATCGCCACCACTAAAACCCCACGCGCCAAAGGATCTAATGTCCCCGCATGACCTACTTTCCTGACACCTGTTGCTCGACGAACCATATCGACAATGTCATGTGAAGTGGGGCCAGCTGGCTTATAGATGGCTACTAGGCCAGTGGTGGTATGATCAATCTTTTTTTTCACCCTCAGTAATGTTTATCTTTATATCAAACACGCCCAATTTTTTGGCTCCTGATAGAGATTTTTTTATACCTTTCCCTCTAGCTTAGCTACCTTTTTGTATTTGCCCATCAAAATGAGTTGGACCAAGCCAACAACGAAGGAAACACCGTTGGTAATCATAATCGGCCAACTATTTATAGAATGCGCGTAGATCACCCACAACATTGTGCTGGACACATAGGTTATAACCATTAGATAAGATATGTCAGTTACCCTTTTGGTCCGGTAAGTTTTTATCACTTGTGGGAACATATTGAACAAAGTCAAAGTCCCAGCTATATAGCCAACTATTTGTATCAAAAACATACTCTTTAAAATAATTAATTACGAAAACTATTTAACAACAGTATGCCTCACTAGTTCCAGCGGATAATCCTTACCGGCCAGATAATCTTTGACCTCTTGCTTAATATCCATATCTCTCAACTGATCAAACTCCATCGTATAAATTTCCTCGGGAGAAAACCAGCGCCTCTCAGAAATCTCCTCATCCAACCCCGGCTCCTCCAACTCACCAGAAAATTCGCCCCGAAAAATTAATTTTATGGCGTGGCTGCCTGGCTGGCCAACATACTCAGCAATATTGTCTTTATGCAGAGAGTACACTCCCAGCAACCCAGTCGCCTTAAACTCTAAACCAGTTTCCTCTTTTACTTCGCGTTCACAGGCAGCAATCGGCTCCTCGCCCACCTCAACCCAACCCGCTGGCTGATTCCATTTGTTATGCGCTTCTGGATATTCAGGCATATTTTCTCGCACCAACAGAAACTTACCATCTTTCTCAATAATCGCCCCCACTACCCCATAAGTTTGGGTAAATACTCTTTTATTCGCCATTTTTGATGTCTAAATATTTTTTTATTCTATTTTCCGAGATCACTTTGTACTTACCTGGTCGTAATCCTTCCAAAGTCAAATCGCCAATTCGTCGTCGTACTAGTTTTTGCACTTTATATCCGCAAGCTTCACACATTTTACGCACCTGTTGATTTTTCCCCTCGATGATGGTCAGTGATATTTTACGATCTTCCAGCTTCTCAGCTTTAGCAGGTAAAGTGATATAGCCACCAATATCTACTCCTCCCTGTAGCTGTTTTATAAATTCCTCGTTTACTTCCTTATCCACCTTCACTAGATACTCCTTTTCCACTTTACTATCTCGTCGCGAGACTTTGTTAACCAGGTCACCATCATTGGTCATGATAATAAGTCCCGAAGTAGCTACATCAAGTCGTCCCACTGGATATACCCGCTCGGGATAATTGATATAATCAACAATATTATTATCAGCCTTCTCATCCGTAGTACAAATAACGCCTACTGGTTTATAAAAAGCAAGGTATACTTTTTTTATGCCAGCCAACTTTACTATTTGACCCTCGGCACGCACCTCGTCACCTTTTTCCACCTGTTGTCCCAAGCTGGCCACTTTGCCATTGATAAAAACCAGCTCCTGCTCGATCAAGCGATCAGCCTGCCGGCGTGAACAATAGCCCGCGGTGGTTAGATATTTATTTATTCTGATTGAGTGTTTGCTCACGTAGATATTTTTTTAACTTGTTGAAAGCAATCCCGCGATGACTAATACGACATTTCTCGTCCGGTGACATTTGCGCGTAAGTTTGATCATACCCTTCTGGCTTAAATAAGCAATCGTATGGCAAGTGCGGACGAATTGGTCCCCGTAGTTCCGTCATAATCTCGCCACGTAAGATTCCCTCAAACAAATGCTCACTACCATCAGGTGCGATCAAAGCCGCCACTGTGTTAAAAGAAGCTCCACGCTCACCTACCGGCACGTTTTCCATTTTGACTAAGGTGAATTCCGCTTTGGCACGGTCAGAGACATCATCCCCCGCCCAGCGCGCCGAATGAATGCCTGGTTGACCATCTAGTGCATCAATACACATCCCACTATCATCAGCCATTACCCATTCACTAACTTGATCCGCCGCAAAGCGAGCTTTTTTGAGAGCATTGGCCGCAAAAGTGTCACCATCTTCGACAACATCCTCGGTAATACCAATATCATCCAGACTGACAATTTCAAGATCAAGCTCTGACATCAGCTGCGAGATTTCCTTGACCTTACTGGAATTGTGCGTAGCTAGGATTATTTTCATTTATTTCAAAAAATATAAACTACACATCCCTTTAGTAAAATCTATTTAATGTCTAAAAGCTTAGCCAATTTTTCTTTGTCAAAACCAACGACTACTTCATCATCAACCGTAATAACCGGCACACCCATCTGATTTGATTTCTCGGTCATTTCAGCACGAGCCTTTTCGTCAGCCGCTACGTCCTTTTCAATAAATTCTATTTTATTATCACTTAGATAGTCTTTAGCCATTGTACAATAAGGGCAAGTTGGGGTTGAATATACGGTCACTTTTTTCATAATTTTTATTATTAATTTTTTATATTAAAAAGATTATATTCAATTTAGACGAGTAGTATGCCCGAGTACAAACCCAGGCATACTACTCTATAGCGAAAACGCTAATGGCAGACTGCCATGTTTAACCACAACATGAACCGCCGCCTAGGCCACAGCACGAACCACCACCATATGAACAACATGAACCTCCGATCATATATATCACCTCCCTTCAAATTTTTAATTATTTTTATGAACTTCACGTAATACTTTCATTAGACACTTCACTAATGGATTGTCTTTTTTAATTTTGCAGCACATCATTTGTCCGCATCTCAGTTTGCGCAGTAGACCAGCCATTTCTAGAATACGCATTTGCTGAGAGACAGCGGAGACTGTTACTTCAAATACGCGAGCGATATCGGTAGTACACAGCCCTTCGTGCTTAGCAAGTAATTTAAACATCTGGTATCGGCTAGGATCACTTAAGGCGGCAAAGACGGCTATGATTTTCTCTTCATGTTCGGTCAGCTCTTTTTTTAATTTCCCTATCTTTGACTTACAAAGCATATATGTAAGGTAGATTTATAGTTTAAGCTATTGCTTAACTACTTAAAGTATAATCCCCTGGCAAATGATTGTCAAGAGATTTAGGGAAATAGAAAACGGTGTTTTATTACTATCAACTAAGACTAAAATAAGTCGCGGCGGGATGATAGACTACCAGGCCGCTAGTGCTTTGCTCGGGCACCAGCTGATAAGTTTCTGACAAGGAAATGCCGATTTCTTCTGGCTGTAAAAGTTGAAAAAGCTTCTGTTGATCGGCTAAGTTCGGACAAACGGAATAGCCAAAGCTATACCGTTGACCCTGATACTTATTTGGCGGCAGTATCATTGGCTTTTTAGGTTCGCTGCCAGCGATGCCCAATTCAACCCTGATCCGCTTATGAATAAATTTAGCTAACGCCTCAGCCATTTTCACCGTAAAACCGTGCCAGAGGAGATAGTCAGTATACTCGTCTTTCTGAAAAATATCCTTGCTCTCCTCTGAAGCACGGGCACCGACCGTGACGATATAAAAACTGACGACATCGTATTTGTCTTTTTGCCGCGGACGGAAATATTTGCTTAGACTGAGATGCGGCGGGCGGACTTGAGCGGGAAATTCAAACTCCACTATTTTTTTGGTCTGGTGACGAGGGTCAAGAATAATAAGTTTATTGTTGTCACTGTAACAAGGATAAAATCCGTAGGCTACTTTTAAGTCTAAAAGCTTTTCTTTTTTTGTCTTCGCAACAATCCTGGTTAAAGCTGGTTCGGCATGTAATTTAATTGCTTCGGTTACCTTTTTGGCTGACATGCCTGTTTGCTGAAACTGCCATTGCTGCTTGAACAATAAATTCTTGTCTAAATATGGGAGGACTTTGGTCAAAGGAATGTCTTTTATTATCTTATGGCCCCAGAAGGGTGGCTGGGGGATCGGTTGGCGATAGGAAATTTTGTCAGTAGTCGATTTTGGCTGGCTGGACTTTTTACTGGCTGAATTAGCTTTACTGACAATCTTTTTAGCCGGACTAGATTCACTTTGCTTGGCAGCGGCGTGATCACCGATTATCTTCATGGCCGCAAAAGCATCCTGAGCATAATACACTTCTCCTTGATAAGCTTTGTTTAGTACTTTCTCAGTATAATCCGGCGTCAGAGCCGCTCCCCCACACAGCACCGGAATATTTATTTTATGCTTATTGAGCATCGTTAACAAATCCTTCATTATCACGGTCGACTTCACTAGTAAGCCACTTAGTCCGAGATAGTCTACTCTATGCTTTTTGATAGCAGCAATGATATCCTCGGCCGATTGGTCAACCCCAATATTGTGAATTTTATAGCCGTTATTGCTAAAAATGATATCAACCAGATTCTTGCCGATGTCGTGAACATCTCCTTTTACCGTCGCCAGCGCCACACTGCATAAACTGTCCGAGTATGACTTAGGCATATGCGGCTCGAGTAGGCTGACAGCCGCTTTCATTGTTTCCGCTGAACGCAAAACGAACGGTAGCTGCAATTTTCCCGCCCCAAATAACTCGCCCACCTCTTTGATACCATTGAGAAGATAATTATTAACAATCTCCAGCGGCTGATATTTTTTTAAGCTCTGCTCAAGTGTATCTTTAAGGCCCTTCTTCCGACCTTCGACAATATGTTTAATTAATTTTTCTTCAACTGGTATCTTGTCCCACTGCACCGCATTTTCCTCTTGGGGAACAGATTTCTCATAACGACTAATGATTTTCTCAAGTGGACTACAGCCAGGCCGTTTTTTATTATAAATAAGATCCTGAGCCAGAGTTACATCCTGACGCGATATTTTATTAAAGGGAACAATCTTGGCCGCGTGCAAGATGGCGGCGTCTAGGCCAGCCTGCAATGCTTCCTGGAGAAAAACAGAGTTGAGCATTTTACGCGCTCGTGGTTTAAGACCATAGGACACGTTACTAACTCCCAAGATAGTTTGCGACTGAGGGAATTTCTGCTTGATCGCTTTGATAGCTTCCAGGGTGGCCCGAGCGGCGTCTTGATACTTTTTATCTCCGGAAGCGAGAGTGAAAGTGAGCGGGTCAAAGAAAAGGTCTACTGGTTTGATGTCAAACTCCTTAGTAGCCAGATCATAGATTTTTTGCGCCACTGCAATTTTACGCTCGGTTGTTAGAGCCATACCCTGCTCGTCGATAGTGAGGCAGATCAAAGCCGCACCAAAGTCCTGCGCCAACCGTAAAACTTTCTTAGCTCTAGTTCCTCCGTCCTCCAAATTTATCGAATTAATCAGCGGTCTACCCGCTAACTGCTTCAGGCCGTTAGTGAGGGCTTCGACATTAGTCGTATCGATAGACAAGGGAACTTTGAGAACGGTATTAAGTTTGCTAACAAACAAAGGGAGGTCTTTTGTCTCATCCCGACCAGCATATCCAACCGAGACATCAATCAGATGAGCACCTTCTGCCTGTTGCTCCAGAGCAATATCGACCATACCATCAAGATCATTATCCAAAAGATGCTCGCGAAATTCCTTGCTCCCGGTGGCATTAGTCCGTTCGCCAACAATCAGCGGCTTGGGCTCCACATCCATTTCCTGGGTGCCATAAAGTGAGGAGAAACTGGGAATAAATTTATATTCTCTCCGCTTGGCTCGTTTACTCTTTACCGCTTCCACCACTGCTCGCAAATGCTGGGGGGTAGTACCACAACAACCGCCGATAATATTTACGCCATAATCCTTTACTAAACCAGTCAATTCCTGCGCCAGAGCTTCGGGAGAAAGATCATAAACTTGGCTTTCACCAACTAGCTTAGGCAGCCCCGCGTTGGGCAAAACGCTAATATTGAAAGGAGAGTGACAAGCTAGTACAGCCACTTGCTCTTTCATAGCGGCGGGACCAGTCCCACAATTAATTCCCAAAGCAAACAGATTATACGGTTGAAAGGTGGTGATAACGGCTAACATTTCAGTTCCAAGCAACATCTTTTTATTAGATTCTATGGTCACCTGGACAATCACGGGCAGAGCTTTATCCCGCTCTTGCTGAGCCTTGGCGACTCCCTGCCAAGCTGCCTTTATTTGTAACATGTCTTGGCAAGTTTCTATCTGTAGTAGATCAACTCCTCCATCCAGGAGGCCTAGCGTCTGCTCGTAATACACATCTAGCAACCTATCAAATCCAACTTGACCCAGAGATGGTAATTTAGTCCCAGGGCCAATCGAACCGGCCACATAACGTTTCTGGCTAGCCGTTGAGAAATCTTTGGTCACAGACTTAGCCAAGCCAGCAGCTGCTTTATTAATCTCATACACTTTATC
The DNA here is from genome assembly GCA_018818965.1 of Patescibacteria group bacterium. GTDB lineage: Bacteria > Patescibacteriota > JABMPQ01 > JABMPQ01 > JABMPQ01 > JABMPQ01. Next base: position 41,046 of record JAHJQX010000029.1, read on the forward strand.
CTCCAAGCCATAATCTGCCAAAACCACACCATTAGCGCCAAAAGTATTAGTTTCAATAACATCACAACCAACTGCCAAAAAGCTAGCGTGGATCTTTTTGATCACTGTCGGTTGAGAAATTACCAGATATTCATTGCAGCCCTCATGTCCACCAAAATCAGCCGCGGCCAAATTAAATCCCTGAATACTGGTACCCATGGCGCCATCGAAAACGATGACCTTTTCTTGGATTAAATTTTTAATATCCGGCTGGTTCATTTTTGCACGTCAAATTTGGTAAAGTAAGCTAGCGGGGCTTACCAAAAACAGCTTCCATTAAAGCATAAGTTTCCTCGGCTTCTCCCATGGTAAAAAAGTGAATTCCCGACACCCCATAATCTAAGAGTCTAGCAACACCCTCGGCCATATATTTAATACCAGCTTGAAATTCTGCTTGAGAAGTCCGGGCTGCTTCGAATGCTTTGACTAATTTTTCTGGGGCACCCAAGAAAAACGCTCGCGGAATAGTTTTTAGAACCTTGAGTGACACAACTGGCTTAATTCCGGGGATAATTGGTATTGAAATGCCCATTTCTTTCGCTAGAGCCATAAAATTGAGGCACTGATCAAAATCAAAAAACATTTGAGTGATGATATAATCAACCCCTTTAGCTACTTTGCGCTTTAAGTAAAGCATATCCCTAGTTAAATTCAACGCCTCATAATGCTTTTCCGGATAACCAGCGGCACCAATACAAAGGCCAGCAGGAAAAGTAGCTAATTTTTCATTTTCGTTGATAATTTCCTCGATTAATCCACCAGCGCACTTAAAACCGTCTTTTTCTTTAATAAACTTACGCATGCCAGGCGGATTATCCCCCCTAACCACAAAAATATTTTCCAAATTATATTTCTTGAGGCTACCCAGGATTTTTTTGATTTGGTGTCGGGTTGTCCCGCCACAAATTAGATGTGGCACCGGCTCAACGTTAAAGTGATTTTTTAAATCGGCACAAAGCTCAAAGGTGTTCATTTTGTTGCCCAGTGTCATTTTGTTCATTTGACCTTTGACTTCGGTATAAATGACGTGTAGTTGATGATTGGTTACATTGATAAATTGGGGGTTAAAATCCATTAACTTTTCTACCGACCGAATTATCTTGTCACTTTTATTCCCCTTTTCTGGAGGTATCACCTCAAGTGATATCAGCGGTTGTTTACTTTTTTGTAAGACGTCGGTAAATTTCATATTTTTTTATTTATAGTTAAAACAAAAAACTCCTTACCCTAATAAATTCGGATAAGAAGCTTTTTGTCTTCTTGTTTGCTCGCCTGATAGCGACAAACCATATCTTCCCTATTGGGGTAGAATTTACCACCCAGCTTTACCCGGGTTGGTAGACAGTCGTAGGGTCTAATCCCTCGTGTCGTTCTTGATATTTATTCACTTCTCAAAGTACTGAAGCTAGTTTAGTTCATATTTAAATTAGGATCAAGCCAATTTCGCCTCGGTTGACAAATGATTTTTTTACTTTAAACTCCATCATAATCATTTGCCCTCAATCCTATTGTGAAAACCATTGATAATCACTATTATAGTAATAATGTCGATAGCGACGAGGTTTAATTTATGAGCCCTCGTAGTTCAATGGATAGAACACCAGCCTTCTAAGCTGGTTATGGGGGTTCGATTCCCTCCGAGGGCAGTTTTTACAACATGCGTCCATAGCTCAGTTGGTAGAGCAGTTGCCTCTTAAGCAAACGGTCGAAGGTTCAAATCCTTCTGGACGCATTTTACACTATTTAAGACAAACAGGTCGGACTAATTACCAGGGGTTCTCACCCTACGGGTGACCACCCGTTAGGGTGGAAATCCTTCTGGACGCACCAATTATTTGTTTTTCAAGTATAACTTACTTACCACCACGCAAATTACATTGGTTTTATACGCAATAATCATATGAGTGAATTAGAACAAAGCAGAGAGATGCTAGCGGAAGAATGCCTGGAGTGTACAGCAGCGAACTCTATCGCGGATACACTCCTTAACGAAGGGAAAAAGCCAGGAGACAGAGATGGTTCCTGTGGTCTCGGTGCTGCAATTTGCGCCCACAACCTAAACTATGCAAACGGAGCTCGAACAGAATGGCAAGCAAATTCAGTCAATGTGTGGATGCTTCACGCAGCTGCCAGAGGAGAATCCAAACAAGGAATTGAAGAAAGACAGGCAAGATTTTGCGATTCACTAAATTATGATGAAATACCTGAAGCTCGTAGTGCTTTTAAGCATGCCATATGCGTAGCCAGAAGTCCCAAGGGAGAATTCTGGTTAATGGATCCAACTTTTTGTCAATTTTTAAATGACCAAGGAGAAATTGGAACGGCCAAGAAAAAAACAGGTGAAAATATCAAAACAAATAACACAATAAGAACCCTGCATGAACGAGGCTATATAAAACTAACCCCGAAAAATTTAGCAAGCTTCTTGAAAGCAACGGCCACTACTGAATTCAACGTGGATCTAGGTCATTTACCCAATATTTCCGACATCGTAAAAAATACTCCAGCCATAGCAGAAACTTACGAACCTGAGGAATTAACAGTTCAATAAATACTCTCGTTTATCGAGAATTAATTTAAGAAGCATAAGAGTTACTACTCCACTGACAACGGAGTCTTATTATCTAAAATGGAATTTCAGATTAATAAAATTGAAGCCGGCCAACGTCTAGATGTATTGTTAGCCAGAAAACTTCCTGACCTATCACGCTCAGTCAGCAAAAAATATATCGAAGCTGGTTGTGTTGTGATCGGCGGAAAAAAAGTGAAAGCTAGTTATAAGCTCAACGATCAAGATATTATAAGTATTAATCTGCCCGAAAAATCTACGCCGCCAAAACTAGCACCAGACAATATCAAGCTAGATATTGTCTACGAAGATGACGATATTGTAATAATCAATAAGCCGGCCGGTATGGTAGTTCACCCCGACAATACTCATAAGACAGGCACCTTAGTGAATGCTTTGTTAAATTATTATCCCCCAATAAAAGACGTGGGTGAACCCGACCGACCCGGCATCGTCCACCGTCTCGATAAGGACACTTCCGGCCTGGTTATTTGTGCTAAGACTGGAAAAGCATACAAATATCTGGTAGGTAAATTTAAATCTCGGGAAATCACTAAAAAATATTATGCCCTAGTATTCGGGAAAGTGAAGGACAAGAAAGGCATAATCACCTATTCGCTCAGCAAAAATAAAAGCGGTACTGCCAAGATGACTGTCGCCATTGATAAAGAAGCAGTGACAGAATATAAAGTTAAAGAATATTATCGAGGCGAGGATCAGGACTACACTCTACTAGAAATATCCCCTAAGACCGGACGCACTCACCAAATCCGCATTCATTTAGCTAAAATAGGTCATCCAATTGTCGGTGACCAGCTGTATAGTTTTAAACAACACCGCCGCGAATGTCCGCTACAAAGACAATTTCTACACGCCTTTCGCCTAGATTTTAAATTGCCCAGTGGAGAAAATAAATCATTTAAGATTGGGCTGCCGGAAGATTTGAATGACTTCTTATCCCGATCCTGCTATACTCAATGACAAATCAACACCATGAAAATCACCATTGGCGGCCTACCTGGTAGTGGTACTAGCACCGTCGCTCGACAACTTGCCCGTCAGCTTAAGCTGCAACATATCGATGCTGGTGATATTTGGGATGAAATGGCCGCGGCTCATAATACTGACGTTACTGGTCTTAATTTACTGGGTGAGTCTGACCCTTCGATAGATAAAGAGCTCGACGAGAAAATGCTAGAATATGCCAGAACTAAAGATAATATTATCTTGGAAGGTCGCCTTGTCGGCTGGCTCAGTCATAAAGATAGCCTGGATAATTTTAAAATCTGGTTTGATTGCCCCTTGGATGTACGAGTGCAAAGAGTGAAAAAGCGAGAGGGAGAAAATTTGGCGGAAATTAAAGCTGATACGATAAAACGAGAAAATAGTGAAGCCAAAAGGTACAAAGAGTATTACGATATTGACATTAAAGATCTTTCAATATACGATTTAGTAGTTGATTCCAGCATTAAAACTCCACCGGAGATTGTGGGGTTTGTTTTACAAAAATTAGATCAATAAGATGGACCTACTGCAAGAATTTGAGAAAAAACAAGCAACTAGAAAAATACCTTACATCAAGCCAGGTGATACTATTAAGGTACACCAGAAAATTAAAGAGGGCGATAAACAAAGAATTCAAGTATTTGAGGGTGTTGTCATTAAAATCCACTGTGGTTTTGGTATCAATGGCAACGTAACCGTACGTAAAATTGCTTCTGGTGTCGGAGTAGAAAAGACTTTTCCTTTTCATTTACCCAGTATCACCAAACTAGAAGTAGTGAGACGGGGAAAAGTACGTCGAGCTAGGCTGTATTATCTACGCGAATTACAGGAAAAAGCAGCTCGTCTTAAGGAGAAAAAACTAACCCAAAAAGTGAAAGATGGACTGCGTTTTGAATCGGACGAGGAAAAGAAAGAACAGGAAGCCAAAAAAGCGAAGAAGAAAGAGGAAAAGGGAACGGAAAAGGACACCAAGCTGAAAGAAGAGAAGAAGCCTGAAAATAAAAAAGGGGGGAAGTCTAAAGAAAATAAGCCTTCTCCCGCGAAAACTCCAACAGAGAAGAAAGAAAAGCCGGAAAAAGATGAAAAGGCTGAGAAGAAAGAGCCAGATAAAAAAGAGAAGAAATAGATAATATTCTTAAGGTTCAAGCCCAGGTGGCGGAATTGGTATACGCGCATGGTTGAGGGCCATGGGGTTTTTAACCCGTGCGGGTTCAAGTCCCGCCCTGGGCACCAGTTCTTAATAATTTGGGCACTTGGCGCAGTTGGTAGCGCGACTGTTTTACACACAGTAGGTCGGGGGTTCGAATCCCTCAGTGCCCACCATTGTGATAATAGAACCCTTATGATATATTTAAGACAATATATAGTTTAGGGGTTTTATTATGAAAGAAATTGAAAAGGAAAAAGCTAGGAAACTGCGCCAGCTTGGCTGGTCTTTAGGTCAAATAAAACATAAACTGGACGTCTCGAAAAGTAGTGTGAGTATTTGGGTGCGAGATATAAAGTTGACGAGTGAACAAAAACAGGAGTTATCAAAAAAAGGTCTGAAGAAAGAAATTATTGAGAAACGCAGAGAAACAAGACTGAGAAGAGAAAAAGCCAAAAGACAAATAGTAATCGACAGAGCTAAATACGAAATCAAAAAACCTTCAAGGGAAGATTTAAAACTTATTGGAATAGCTCTATATTGGGCAGAAGGTAGTAAAACTCAACGTGGAGTGGTTCAGTTTTCCAACAGTGATCCACTAGCAGTAAAAGTCATGATGCGATTTTTCAAAGAAGTCTGTAAAGTTCCTAAGGAAAAATTCAGAGGGCATATATATATCCACCCCCATTTGAGTATAAAAAGAGCTTTAGGACATTGGCATAAAATATCAAGAATCCCAAAAGATCAGTTTTTCAAAACATCTACACAAAAAAGCAGAGCCAGTAAGAACAAGAAGGATTCACTTCCTTTCGGAACATTCAGCATCGAAATATGTGATACAAAATTGTTTTTAACCATCAAGGGTTGGATAGAAGGTGTACAAGAAAATTTATTAAATATGCCGGGGTAGCTCAGTGGTAGAGCAAAGGACTGAAAATCCTTGTGTCGAGAGTTCAATTCTCTCCCCCGGCATGCGAGCGGGAGTGGCTTAGTGGTAAAGCATCTCCTTGCCAAGGAGAAGATCGCCGGTTCGAATCCGGTCTCCCGCTCCAGAACGGAAAATTCGCAAATCGATAGGTATAGAAAACGGCTTAGATAAGCCGTTTTTGTGTTTTTGGGGGAAATTTTTGGTTCGAACAATTCTAATTATATTTTTATCAATCAAGTTGTTTTTATAACTATACTTCCCAGCGACAAGGCCATAAGTGAAAATCCGCGTGAGTTCGATTCCGGTGTGCCCCGCCAAAGAAGAACACGTAGAACTCAACGAGTTCGAATTTAGAGCCCTAGTTTAAGGGCTTTTATATTTGGAAAAGATGATTTGAAGTTAGAATTAAGGAGGGAAAGCGGAAGCTCGAACTCTGAATCTTAGAATACTGCCAGTTACATTGTTTTTAGCCATTGGCCGTGTATAATTAAAACAAATTATTTATCTAACATCTATGTCTAGAGAACGTTCTCCAGAATATCTAGCTTACATGCAACAAGAGGCACATAAAGTCTTGAACGATGAGATTGTTATAGGATCCATCGAAAGAGAATATACAAACCAGACAGCATCGCTTTCCACGGAGTCTGTGCCAGATGAGTACCAAGCAGTTGTCAGGGATATAGCTGTTGAACTCGTGGATATCATTTCCTCTGAGGTTAGTTTTGATGAAATAGATTTTGAACATGAAGGATGGAAAAAAGATTATTCTGATATGATTGAAAGATGTGTTTTATCTAAACTTAAGGATGAGGAAAATATCCTATCGATATTAAGAGGAAAACTGAAAAAAGTAGCCAGAGAGAACTTGAAGATCGAACATTTGTTCGAGGAATCTTTTGATATGTCTTATAAAATATTGATTGGTAGTATTGGTAAGGTGACTGGTTTCAGCATTGCAAAAATGGATCCCAACCTATTATTGATGACACCAGCGGAGATTAGAGAATCATTTAGAGAAACTGCTGATACGGCAGTGCGTGCTAACAAAGACCCCGAGTACTTACCTGACGAAGAGAAAGCAGAGAAATTTATAAGATCGGTTGATGGGGATGAGGAAGATGATAATGATGAGGGCGACCCAAACGATGCAAATTAAGTACTCTATCAGCCAAGCACCAGGCATTTGTTAATAAATTACTGCCAAATGTCGACAGCAGGAGACGCTGACAGGCGTAGAGTAGCCATCTAGCTACTTACCAGACGATACTACTCTCAAACCTTTGGAACACTTAGAGGTGTTCCTTACTTTCACGTTTGTCTGACCCTTTTCCTTCTGACAAGCCTAATCAGGAACAATGAAAGAACAGGGCTCGGTGTACCAAAGGGTTCTAATACGTTCCTCTAGGGCCCGCCAAGGATTGGAGAAGATTAGAACTTTTTCAGTGTAATTATACTATATGAGATTAACTATTTTATAACACCCTCTAAACCTTCTACCCATCCCAGGCTTCCACAGTTTTTAGTGATAATTATTTTCTCACTAAATTTTTTAGCTTCGCTTGCTTTTATCCCCCTTTTAAAGTTTTCTACAATAACATCAGGGTCAATCTCAGGATTTTTTACAAGTATAAATTTATTACAAACCTTACTTAACTCAAGATCAGCCAAAGAGTCACCAATGGCCACTGTTTCATCATAAGAACAATTTAATTTTTTTTGTATTATTTTGGCCGCCGAGTATTTATTTGCACCTTTAATAACTAAATGGTAAGCATGATCCCTCGTCCCATCGGAATTTGGAATCTCAATAAAACCGTTGTCTATAATCTCCAAATAAGGAAAATTATTAGACAAAGATTTATTAAACGATTTAAGGTCTATCTTTCCCCTCAAAAGAACCGTACCCTTTTTACGCATTATATTATTCTTGGTACCTCCTGGTCGTCCGTCCTTAGGGGTAAAAATTGAAAGTTTTTCTTTTTTTGTTTTAGCTTTCTCTAACAGCAGATCTACGGCACCAATTTTATATATTGCATCGTGACTATTTGTTCTGTGTAGATAATCAATAAAACTCTGGTTATTCTTATATTTACTTGGATCTCCAAGATTAGTAATTTCTTCTCCTTTATAGAAAATAATCGCTCCCAACTCAGCAATAAAGATAGGAGAAAAATTCTCGCTTTTAACAAATCTATTAGTCTCCTTAATAGATCTGCCAGAAACCAGAGAAATAATAACACCTCTTTTTTGGAGAATCTCTTTTAACTTTCTAGCTGGTGCTAAGACTTTACCTCCCTGATTCGCGTAAGCACCATCGTAATCAGTTAATATTAATTTAATCACAAAAGTAGATATTATCTTAATGCCTGGATGAATTATACATTAACAGCTTGATCGAGTCCATTCCAGCCGTTCGACCGTCTGACTCGGGTTCTCCTAAAAAACCAACCCATTTAGACAAAAATAGATCTACAGGGTACTAATCAATAAGATGATCCATTCCCGGGCCATTAAACTATTAATGGAGGGGGCAATAATTGATTAATGCTTACTAGTATTATACACCTATTTTTGTAGTTTGCTTTATGGTACTACTCTGCCAATTGGCATAGAAAGCGTCATTTACCGTTGCGCAGCTGCAACACCTTCAGTGTTCCTGATTGTCAGATGATTTCTCCTCAAACTTAGTCAGATCAGGTAGGTCACTAAAACAGTCTGGACTGTTGTACTCTGTTCGTAACATTTCCTCTAAGGCGCTCCAGATGGAATAATAAATCGCCGAAAGGCGGTTTTTTATTTCTACACGACCCGCACTAGCTCCGAATTACTCTCAGAAACAAAACCAACGGTCTTGATAGCTTTCAAAATTAGTTTATAATGGACTAGAAGTATATTTGGTTACGCTGCAAAAGTGGCCTGGTAGCCAAGTGGTAAGGCGAGGGTCTGCAAAACCCTTATTCGCGAGTTCGAACCTCGCCCAGGCCTCAAAATTATAAAAAATGTTATAAAGATAAGCATCCAAGCTTATTTTTTTATTAGCGCTTCCAAAAATATCTGAATTCAAAAACCATTGACATAATAAAGTCACATGTTATTATGGGTGGTCATTTTCCTAACACGGGAAAATGATTTTTTATTACCGGGCACTTTTGCCCTTAACCGAGGAGAAATTAAGTAAATAACACACTTATGCTCCAAAACAAGCCCATAAAACTAATCTTAGCAGCTATCTTGATTGCCTTTGTTTCGATTATTTCTGTATCCTACGCTGAGGGTCGTGATACTATCGTAAACGTGGATGAAGACACTATAAATAAAGGTTACACTGTGTCTCACAACAACCAAGATCTACGCTTTGCTGTAACTCCCGAACAGGTCAATCAAGAGATCGAAGTAACGGTTAAAAACCGTAGTCTAGAGGGTGATCCTTTGCCTCCGCAGAAAAAGCTAGTTTCGAACATCTACAGTTTTGACATGATCGGTAAAAAATACAACCCTTTGATCACGGGTAAGCCTTCTTGGATCGCACTAAAATATAACACTACTGATAACAGCCGAAAGTCCATCTATTATTGGAACGGTGTCAAGCACGAATGGGCAGCTTTACCCTCTTCAACTGATGTGCAAGGTAAATACATGAGAGCTACCACTCATCTACCCTACAGCCGAGTAGCGGTGTTCGAAGATGTACCTGAAGTAACTATGCACGGTGGAGCAAGCTGGTATCACGCTCCGACTCGTCAATCAGCGGCTATGCGAGTCTTCAACAAAGGTGATATTGTTAAAGTAACTAACCTGGCTAATGGTAAAACATGCGAGGTAGTAATTGCTGATCGCGGCCCCTACATCCGTGGTCGAATTATTGACCTTTCGCCCGATGCTTTTGCCCAGATTTCATCTCTTTCCGCTGGCGTGACTAAAGTTAAAGTGGAAAAGTTCTGAATAATTTCCATTGAAAATTAAAAAACAGTGCTATATAGTTATAAGTACACTAGAAGAAGTGTACTTATTTCTTTATGGATCATATGGCCACTAAAAAAACAACGCGTTACATTTTGCTTGTTGCCCTAGTGGCGGGTGTATTCTCTTTTCACACCTCCGTCAGCGCTAGCAGTGACGCCACTCGCATAAGAATCGATAAAGCTACCATCAAAAAGGGTTATACTGTGGCTCATAGCAGCCAAGCTCTCCGCTTTGCTATTACCCCCGGCCAGGTCGATCAAGAAGTAAACGTTACTTTAAAAACTGCAAATTTAGATGACACCCCTTTACCAATAGATAAACAACTCTCCTCGCAAGTTTACAGTTTTGATATGATGGGACGAGAATATAATCCGATTATTACTACTCGACCTTCCTGGATTGCAATTCACTACACCACCTCTAGCAACATTAATAAGGCTGTCTATTATTGGGACAACAACCGGGGAGCTTGGGTAGAGTTACCTTCAAGGATAGATAGGATAAATAAGTACGTACAAGCAATAACACACTTACCTTTCAGTAAAGTAGCTATCCTGGAAGAAGCCCCACCGCAAGAAGAATACACCGGCGTGGCTAGCTGGTATGAAAGCGGGGAAGAAATGACCGCGGCTATGAACCAATTTGAATTGGGTGACACAGTCAAAGTAACAAATCTTGATAATAACAAAAGCTGCCTGGTACGAATAATAGATCGCGGACCTGATATCGCTGGTCGTATTATTGATTTATCTGACGACGCCTTCGGGAAACTAGCCCCGTTATCGTGGGGGTTGATTGAGGTAAAAGTAGAGAAATATTAGCTTGTAGACAAAAAGGAAGGGGCATAGAGACTAACTTGACTAAGCCTTTACCATATGATACGATAGCTATTAATGAGAAGAAGATCATGGACAAAAATACAGCTGACCAAGGCTGTCGCCGACTCAATAAGTTATCGGCAGGTTCTAATGAAGCTCGGGCTAAAACAGGCGGGAGGGAATTATTCTCAGTTAAAAAAATATATAAGGGAGCATAAATTAGACGCCTCTCATTTTAAAGGTCGAGGGTGGAACAAGGGAATGTCACTTCCCTTCTCACCGAAGGTTCCTCTTAAAGATATCATGGTAAAAAATAGTACCTTCCAAAGCTACAAGTTAAAAAAAAGACTGCTTAAAGAGGATGTTAAATCTCCCCACTGCGAAGAATGTAGCTGGGCAGAAAGGGCGGAAAACGGACGATTACCTCTTGAATTACACCATATCAATGGTGACGCCAGCGATAATCGCCTGCAAAATTTAAAAATACTATGCCCCAATTGCCGTAGCTTGAAGCCAAATTATCGAGGTAGAAACAAAAAAGCCCGGGTGGTGGAATGGTAGACACGCGACACTTAAAATGTCGTGAGTAACCCTCGTGCCGGTTCGAGTCCGGCCCCGGGCAAATGTGATTAATAATTGTTTCTCGATAGTTAGAAAACCGCTTAAACAAGCGGTTTTTTGGTATTTTTGGGATTTAAGCTACCGAGTTACTAGAAAATTGTTAATTGTAGACAGAAATTGGAAGGGTGAACCAGAGATTCGGGACAATGGTACCTACTACTGCCGGGTTGATAAGATCTCGCCAGGGTGCCGAACGGACACTTTCGAACTGGTGATCGTTCATCATTTTCTGGAAGCTCGTTGACAGATAGGGTATAGCCCAACACACTATACCCTTTTTTTAGGTGGAGTAATATTTGGCTGATTTATATAAAGTGGCTCACAGAGACTATTTTTAGCCACGCCGGCAAGCTCCTCCCCACCCAACTCAACTAATCTTTCTGCCACCCCCTCCCGAGAATAATCTGTCGACAATAATAAAATATCATCCCTGAGGTTTTTTTCTGCGTTCTCATCAATCTCTCCGACTACATAGCTTATCCCTTTCTTTTTCTCCAGAATATTTTCCAACGTATTATTACCATAATCACCAATTAACTTAATCTTGTTGCGACGTTCTTTATAGACGCCATAATAATATTTGTCAGCAACGGAGTTGACTAGAGTGACAAACTTGCCACCATCGCTCAAACTCCCAACAAACTCAGCGGCTAAATCTTTATCAACCTCCCCCACCGCCCAACCAGCTAAAACATCCAAATACGACACTCCCACCACCGACACGCCCAAGGTAAACCCCAAGGCATTGCCAGTCGATACCCCCACCCGAATGCCCGTATATGATCCCGGGCCATTCACCACCACCACGCCAGTCAAATCCTCTTGTTCTGCCTTATTAGCCTGCAATAACTCGTCAATTTTTACCAAAAGTTCCTCAGATTGCTTATAATCCGATGGCCAAATAATCTTACTCACTAATCTACCTCTCTCGCCCAGAGCAACCAAACTCTGTTTACTAATTGTATCGATGACAAGATCCATAAAATCTTGTTTAATTTACACAACTTGCTAAAATAGTGACACTGAACTAACAAAAACTATGCTTGAAGTTATTCCTAAAATCCTAATTATCTCTCTTATCTCTGGCTTAGCCGCTCAGGCTGTTAAGATCTTGATTAAGAGCACTAAAAACGGAAAATTTAACGTTAAATCTGTAGATGACTACGGTGGTATGCCTTCGTCTCACTCCGCTTTTTTAATATCTCTGTTGACCGCTATTGGCCTGCATGATGGTGTTCTTTCCACTTCTTTTGCTATCGCTTGTATTATGTCCACCTTACTTATCCGAGACGCTGTCGGTATTCGCATGGAATTAGAACAACAAGGCAAGTTTCTCAAGAAAGTAGCGGAATCTCAGCAGCCCCAGGTAAAAATCGCGGATGGGATCGGTCACCGAATTGGCCACACTTACCCAGAAGTAATCGTCGGAGGAGCGATTGGTTTTGCCCTAGCGTTTATCCTTTATTATCTCCTGTAAAAGCTCACGGGAAACCTGACGATCATCCCAAGGAACATGCTGGCCGTTAGCCACCGCCATTACTGGTTCGCTGCCTTTACCGGCAATTAAAACTACATCACCAGCGTTCGCCAACTCGAACGCTTTTTTGATACCTTCTCGCCTATCTAATATTTTAAATAAATTCTTCCCCAGAACTTGACCCGCTTCCTGGGCTCCCTGAGCTACTCGATCAATAATTGCTTGTGGTAAATCGTCGTAGGGATCTTCATTGGTGGCAATAACATAATCAGCGTACTGAGCAGCTAGCTTACCCATTATTGGCTGCCGCTTTATATCACGACCGCCGCCACACGAGCCAGTCACAACAATTAGTTTACTACCTTCAGCTTTATACAAATCTATCAATGTCCGTAGTACTTTCTCAAAACTGTGTGGTTCGTGGGCGTAGTCAACTACTACTGTAAAATCTTGGCCAGCGTTAACTAGCTCCATCCGCCCCGGGATACCTTTTATTTTCTTGATGACTGCTGGCATTTCGGCCACTGGCAAACCCAATGCTCGACAACTAGCAATACTGGCTATTAGATTGTAAGCATTAAACCGTCCTAATAATGGAGAAGTAAATTGGATACCTTTTATCTTAAACTGGAGATCTTTGTCAATGCAATTCACTTTGAATTCTATCCCCTGCTTGCTTGTTATAATATCGCTAGCCATAATATCCGCCTGGCTATCAATACCATAAGTCAATTTTTCGTCAGCTTCAAATGACAAAAAATACTTGGCATACTTATCATCAGCATTAACTACAATTTTCTTAGGAATCACTTTCCCGGCATTTCTTTTTCGCTGGCAAGTAGTTAAATGAGAAAATAACCGCCCTTTTGCTTTTTTGTATTCCTCAAAAGAACCGTGGGACTCAATATGTTCTGGCGTTAGATTTGTAAAAACAACTACATCGTAATTAATCTCGGAGTGGCGGCACTGAGCAATCCCCTCTGATGAAGTTTCAATGACGGCAACCTTACATCCAGCTCCTACCATTTCCCACAATAATCCCTGTAATTGGAACCGACCAAGCATTGTCTGTTTTTTATCGTTAATCCATTCCTTTTTGCCAATTTTAAAATTAGCGGTGGTGGCCATTCCCACCTTACAACTTGTTTCCCCTATTAGGGCAGCTATCAAATTACAAACAGTAGTTTTTCCCTTTGTGCCCGTTACTCCAATGACAACTATTCTATTGGCAGGGAACCAAAAATAGACCGCTGCTAGCCAAGCCACTAAGCGATGATACAAAAGTAACCAAGATCTAGGTAATTTTCGACGCAGCCAAGCTTTCATGTCACAAATAAATAATAGACTTCATATAATGCTCCGAGAGCAAATATCACTGACAAAATATAAATCACTGGTTTTGGAACTTTGATAACATAGGCTGGTTCTTGATCACCTTTTTTCTTAGCCCGTAAATACATCCATAAAATCATAATACCAGAGATACCGCCGGTGACAGACCCTACTGCTCCCAACACGCCAATAAAACTAACCAAACCCAATAAAAATATAATTAGTGGCACAAAGCAAGTAAGTACCCAGCCTAAAGTTTTATCGAGACCATAATCATAACGATATATTTCTTTCATTGCTAAGCCTAAGGTCAAAAAAGAGGTCGCCATCGCCAACACACCAAAAACCGAGCCAACGATTACTATCTTCTTACCGAGAAGACCAACTAGCCCCACTACTGCCTCTGGTGAAGTTCCTGCTCCAGAAATTCCCACAATAATAAAAGTAAAACATAAATAAATAAAAAAAACTGTGACCGTACCTATTAGTAGTGCTTTTTTGAAATTATGCTTTTCTTTCTTCAGCATACGACTCATATCGGGAATGGCCGATAAACCTGTAAAAGCAAAAAATAAGACGCCGTAAGGTAAAAAAGCATGACTAAAATCAAAAGTCCTAAGATTTTCTAGATCAATGTGTTTGCCTCCAAAAACAAAGAACAGTGATATAACAATAAAAAGAGCGATAAACATTACTTTTTCCACTCTGATGATCATACCCAAGCCAGCCAATATCGCTAGACTAGCTAACACAAAAAATAAAAGCGAATAAAGCATCGGTGTACCACCCAGCATATCTCCCAAAATCGTGTACAAAAAATCACCGACCCCGATCATGTAGGCTAATAAAGATCCGTACAGACCAAAAAACAAGGAGAAACTAATGGCATATTTACCCCATTTACCTAAATACTTCTCGGCGTAACCTGTGGTCTGGTGAAATTCTTTGGTGCGGGAAACTACTTCTCCGTAACAGAGCATCTTAATGGTAACAATCGTCCCTAAAACAACCAGGTAGATTACCCCCGGGATGAAACCAATCTTAGCGATCACATACGGGATACCAAAAATACCAGCACCCACTACTGTACCAGTATAAATTGCAACTGCCGAAAATAGTTTGCTTTTCATAATAATATTTTATTCGATTCGATGTTCCTCGAACTCCACTTTTCCCTCCTCAACTAAACGTCGGACATTTTTTTGTTTTGGTGACAATTGTGATTGAGCTGTTTTGAATTCTATTAATACTACCTTGTCATCTTCGAATTGTACCCCGTCAATTGGTGTTCCCAAAAAGCGAAAGTCGCGCGGATCGTAAGGGTAATCATCTAAAAAAGGGAGGAATTGTTCCGTCATCTTGCCATAGCGAGAGGATTGACTCTTCTTGGAATGTTGCAAAACCTGATATTTTTTCCTTATATTAATATATAAAAACAACAGGATTAGGATAAGCAGAAACGAAAATGTTAGAATATATTCCGTCATTGTTTTAATTATCTGCGTTCTGAATATAAGTGATCCCCTTCTTTAAAATCCTCCCCACGTTCTTGTAACTAGAAAACTCTACTGCCTTGTCTATATCGACCCACTTCACTGCCGTAATTTTTTCTCCAGGCTGAGGTGTCGCCTGCGCTTCGGGAGCAGCTTCAAACAAATAAAAGTGGACTAATTTGTGGATCTTACGATTGGTAAAGGTAAATTGATACTCCAACTCTCCTAGATATTCCACTACCCGCAGCCCACTTTTAGCAAGACCCGTTTCCTCTTCTATTTCTCGCCAGGCTGCTTCTTGATTACTCTCCTCTTTTTCAATATGCCCCTTAGGAAAAGCCCACTCACCGTAAGGGTCAAGGATAAATAATATTTGCACTTTGTTGTGCCAGCGGCGATAAACAACACCACCAGCTGAATATTCTGATTCCATAAGCGAAAGCTTTTTCATTATTCTACCACATTCAGCTCTAATTTTTAACCCTATCAAAAAGCAAAAGAGCGGCATTGTAGAGAGCCGCTCTTTTATTTCTCCGCCTTCTTCTTCCATCTCCCGGGCTAATGTTAACATCGCAAAGATTTCTGTCAACACGATTTGGGGACAAATCTTACCCTCTAGCTATAAAAGCGTTGAGGGCAAGAAAAATTACTATCCCCACCACAGCCAAAGTGATAAATACTAAAAGTAAAGCTCGCCCGATATTACGCTTATGAGACAAATCAGGTTTCTCGGTAGCCATTTTATACTGCTTTGGTATAGACTTCATATATTATCCCTTCTTCGCCACGCTATTAATCACCCAAATCCCCCCGCTGCCCTGATCCATCGGTTGAATCAACTGGATAATATAGGTGACGTCTTTATGTTTAGCTTCTACGGTAGCCTCACCCGCACCAGAATATTCACCACTCTCAATTTTAGAAATGAGAGTAAAGACATCTCCCGCTTGATTAAAGCCCAATTCGACTCCATCATTGAGAGCTGCCATATAAGGATCAAGCCGCCAAGCTTGGCTGCCATCATTAACTGAATTCTGCATCGCCTCCAGATCCGAGCGTTTGTGCTCGACTGCACCTGTTTTGATTTCTTCACTCGTAGAGCTGGAATCGTCCTTCTCCGATTGCTCTTCCTGTTTTATCTCCTCACCTGATATTAACCACTGGGAATCTTGATAAAAATTAATTGTATAGGTGCGCTCCTGGCTACCCTCATTGCTGTCCTCGGGAGATAACTTAACATCCACTTTTTTCTCCGATTGGCTGATGGTGGCCTCGCGTACAATCTCGTAGCGAGTGAACGTCCCCGCCAACGAACTGGATATCTCAGTTGAACCGCTTTTAAGCTCTTCAACCACCAATTCTTTGACGGTGGTGCTATCCCCTTTCATGCGAGCCACCAAGTAGGCGTCAAGAACTTCAGTATAAATACTAAAGTCAACTCCCAGGCCCCCGATTTCATACTGCGACCAGCGCGGAGCCAAGTCATTTATTTTGTTATTAGTCAGTCTTTCTTGCCCTGAGCCATCAGCATCCATAGTATATATCTCCCAAGTTTGGCCGCCATCACGATTAGAGGCGAAAGCGATCTTTTCACCATCAGGTGAAAAACGGGGCGACTTATTACTGCCCTCGGTCGTTAACTGTTTCTTGCCTTTTCCGTCAGCCTGAGCTAGCCAAATTTGCTCCTGGTCATCCTTCATCACTGTATAGACAATCTTCTTACCGTCCGGAGAAAGAGCTGGTTCGTATTCTTTATCCTCACCGGCAATCAAAGCAGTCACTTCTAAACCATCAGAATCAACTGTGTAAATATCACGATTGTCGTCCTCTTTTTTAACCTGGAACAAAATCTTCTTGTTCTCCGGGAAAAAGGAGGGAGAGAAAATGTCACCGGGTAAATTGTCGGCGGCAATCACTGTTGCATAATCACTACCATCCGGCTCGATAGTGGCGAGAACGTTCTTGGCCTCATCGTCTTTCCCCACCAAAACTGACATCACTAATTTTTTCCCATCATGACTCCAAGATATCTGGTGAGGTACTCCTTCAATCTCAGGGTTAAGCAAACCGGTGCCATCAGATTTTTTGAGGCAAAGTTCGAAAACGCCCGCTAGGCAGGCGTAGGCCAAGGACTTACCATCAGGACTGATAGCTGCACTTTCGGGAGAATTTAAAGCATCAATCTTAGAAAAAGCCTGTTTTTGTTCGGTGCCATCACCCCGCATCCGCTGGATAGGATAAGTCATTCCATTAGTCATCGGCCTCTCCTGAGCCCAATAGATAAAGTCATCTGGCTGAGAAGTAGTTCCCTCTGATTGAGCTTCTTCTGTCTGAGTTTCTTCTATCGCTGTAGCCATTTCTTCTGTAGCCTCATAGGGCACTTTGATAAAAACCACCCAAGCTAAAGCTCCGCCGAAGGCAAGAGCGGTGACAACCAGAAAAATAACGATAGAAACTGCTAGTCCCTTTTTCATATTTGTTTTCTTAATTTAGTGCTACCATTATAGCAAAATTTGCTAACAAAAGGAAAAGAATGTCGGAAGATCTATTTCAACTAGGAATTAAAGCTCTTATTCGTAATCCAAAAGGGGAAATTTTGTTGTTGCAAATAAATCCAGAGGTTAGGGCGCGCCGGCCAGAGAAAGCTTACTGGGATCTCCCCGGCGGCCGGGTACAAAAAGGTGATACTATCAAAAACACCCTACGGCGAGAGATAACAGAAGAAACCGGAATTACTAAGCTATCGAAAACTATTTTTTTTACTTCTGTTTTGTCTAACCTGCGCGTGCCGCTAGCAGATGGAGATGTGGGTCTGATTTTATTGGTCTATCTCTGCGAAGTTGATGGGGCGAAAGATATAAAGCTCAGTGATGAACATACTAAAGCGGGCTGGTTTACGCCAGCTAAGGCTAGTAAGTTGCTACACGTAAAATACCCCGCGGAATTTTGTCAGAAAATCACCGTAATATAAAAAAAGACGCCGGCCAATCGTGTTAACGATGGCTAGCGTTATGTTTTCTAACGGAGGTGGATGCTTACGCTGTTGTCGAAGGCTGCTCAGTCCCTCCAGAAGATACGCTACTGATAGCAGCCGTAGTAGCTACGGTGGCCTGCCAAGCCTCGTGCCGTGCCCAGCTCATCAGCCCAGTCAGCGGGATAAAGACAGACTCTGCCCTCCCTTGCCCACGCGGCCGAATGAGCAGCTCTTGCCCACTGACCCCGACCACCTCGACTTCGCGGTGACTGAGAGTAGCCATTAACAGCGGCGGCTCCACTACACACTCCCCCCTCTTCAGCTGTACCCGCCGCCGGTACTCATCCATGCTTCCGTCGAAAGCTTTTACCAGGAAATTAATAGCAGTCCTGTCAACACGAGGTATTCCAACGCTCATTTCTTCTTTCTCTTTTCAGTTCGAGCCAGTTGAACAACAAACAACGGGAGCATAAACTCTCCGTTACCAAAGAACCAATATGCTAAAACCTAATACCTAAATTATTCCCAATGCATTACCTTCTCAAACTGTCCTATCCTTTCTCTTAAAAGTACATTTTCATCTAAATCCGGGTCTTTGTCAAGTAATTTATCAGCTGCCTGCTTGGCTTGCTTGATCAACCCATAGTCTGTCAAAGAAGCCATGCGTAAATCTGGCAAGCCCGATTGTTGCAGGCCATAGACTTCCCCTGGCCCCCGTATCTCCAAGTCTTTTTCCGCTAATTTAAAACCATCATGGCAGTCGACAATTGCCTGCAAGCGCTCTTGTACTTTCTCGCCCCCCGCTTCCGTGAAAAGAAAACAATATGATTGCTGCTCCCCCCGCCCTACTCGCCCCCGGAACTGATGCAGTTGAGCCAAACCAAAACGTTCCGCACCTTCAATCATCATAATTATCGCGTTGGGTACATCAATCCCAACTTCAATCACTGAAGTCGATACCAAAATATTCAACTTACCCGCCACAAACTCCCCCATTACCTGCTCTTTTTCCTCTTTTGGCAACCGACCGTGCAGCAAGCCAATAGCCAGCTCGGGAAAAACCTGCCGCGATAACTTATTATATTCCTCCGTGGCTGACTTAACGCCTAGCTTGTCCGATTCTTCAATTAAGGGACAAACCACGAACACTTGCCGGCCATCGCTGACTTTCTGCCGGATAAAATTGTAGGCTTTGTCACGATTATAGGGAGCTACTAATTTAGTTATTATCTTTTGTCTGCCGGGAGGTAGTTCGCCAATGATGGATAAGTCCAGGTCACCATAAAGACCAAGCGCTAGCGTCCGGGGAATAGGAGTAGCCGTCAGCGAAAGCAAATGGGGAGCCGTCTGCGGTTGCTGATCAATCTTCTTTAACTTAGCCCGCTGCTCTACCCCAAAACGATGTTGCTCATCAACAATTGCTAAAGCGAGTTTTTTGAATTTTACTTTATCCTGAATGAGGGCGTGGGTGCCGATGACTAGATCTAGCTTGCCCGCCTTGATCAACTTCCCCATTCCACTTTTGGATATATGAGTGCCGTTAATTGATGTTTTAATATTGCTCCGAGTAAAAAGCCCTACTTTAACCCCAAAGGGTTGTAATAATTTACTTACACCAGTAAAATGCTGCCCCGCTAAAATCTCTGTCGGAACCATTAGGGCTACTTGATACCCAGCTTTTACTACCTGCAAAGCAGAAATTGCTGCTACCACTGTTTTCCCGGAACCGACATCACCTTCAAGAAGTCGATTCATCGGCTCCGACTTTTCCAAATCCTGCAAAATCTCCCAGGCAGCTATTTTCTGTGCTTTAGTTAAAATAAAAGGCAACTGGCCGACAAACTTTTTCACTAACGGCTCATCAAATTTAACAGCGTAAGATTTATTTTGCTGCCAAACTGCTTTCTTTTGCAACGAATTCAGCTGGATTAAAAATAGCTCGTCAAACGACAGGCGCTTGCGAGCGGCACAAAGAGATTTGGTATTGTCCGGAAAATGTATCTGTTTGATAGCAGCTGCCAGGCTAATTAAACCTTGCTTCTCGATTATTTCCTCTGGCAACCAGTCCTTTATTTCACCTACTTTGCTCAGCAGCGGTTTGATCACAAATCGTAACCAGCGTGAAGTTAAGCCAGCTGTCTCGGCATAAACCGGCACGATGCGACCAGTGTGGACTGAATCTTCTTTGTAACGTTCAAATACTGGATTGGTCAACTGCCATTTTGCTTGGTAACCACTTTCAACTTTGCCATGCAAAACAGCGCATGTTCCTACTGGCAAAGACCGTTCAATATAAGGCTGATTGAACCAAACTATCTTAAGACTAGCACTGTCATCAGAAATTACTGCCTCGGTGATGACTAGCCGACGACGCGGAGTGCGGCTAGTATTGATCGCTTTAATCTGTCCGCGAATTGTGGCCTGCTCATTGAGTTGCAACTTTTTGATTGAAGTAATAGTACTAAAATCATTGTAACGTTTAGGAAAATAAAAAAGCAGATCTCGGACAGTTACCAGACCTAACCTCTTCAGCGCCTGCTGACGCTTACGATCTATTTTGCGTATTTTGGTAAGAAGAGTATTGATATCCACCGCTTTTTCCAACTGGCAATTAATTGTCTGCTTAGTCAGTAACGGAGAAAAGAGTAGTTTCTTCATCAGGTTCAACTGAAATCGTCTTTTCAATTTCCCAACTCTCTAGATTTACTACGCGCAAAGATCTAGATTCTTTGGCTTGATAATATAGTTTGTTATTATCGACAAATATAAAATTAGCGTAGAGTTTGTCTTCCGGAATTATTTTACTGGCAATAATTTGCTTGTCTTTATCGAAACGCAGGAGCGTGATAAAATCGCCCCCGCCAATTACGATAGTGCTGGTTTTTACGGATATAGCCGTCGCGTAGGGACGAGACTTATCAGCTATTTGGCTCTTGACTTCCTCTGACACGGTGTAGACTTCTTTTTTGGGTTCTAGCTGATGGGGATCAACAACAATTATTTTATCAGCTCCACCTTTGGGTACTGCCAGAAAATATCGACCGTCATATTCTAGATCCACCATTCCCGCGCTATCATCCGGCATACCAAATTCAGAAAATGCTAAAATCTGTTGCTCCCGCAAGTCATCTACTTCCACAATTGAAAGAGGGATCGAAGACCCGACCCCTTCCCCACAAGGCCAGACAAAGAAACGATCATATTTTGAATCATACTGGTGACAACCAAAAAAATCACCGACACCGGGGAGCTTAAGATCATCGGCTGCTTTCACTTGGTTACTGCTGGCATCCAGGAAGTATTTTCTACTGCCAACCACCTTGTAGCCATACATACCCAATTCTTCTTCCGTATCGCTTATCTCGAGATAAAATTTACTTGGCTCAGAAATAGAATGGTCTAGACTGATTAATTCTGAGGATTTCAACGGCTCCAAAGATATTTTATTAATAGCTTTATCCTCCAAAGAGTAAGCAAATAAGCTGCTGTCTTTCTGTAGAATAATATAGCTAGGAAAGGGATTATAACTGTATTGACTAGCGATCTCATAACCGGCAGGGATCAAATCTTTATTTTCATCAGTAGCAACATTTATAAAAGAATATTTACCTTCTCTCCCTAGACCAAAATAAACAGATCTGGTAGGTCCGATGATCACTGACGACTCACTTGTCTGCGAAAAAGAGCATTGATAAACTAAATAGCCTGCTAAACCAATAGCAACAACGCTCGCTACCACAATTAGAGCAATAACTGGCCGAGACACAGACTTACTCAGCCGAAAACTTGCCTGCGATTTTTGGGGAGGTGTTGGTTGATCCATGTTTTTTATTATTTTCTGCCTTCGTGAGAAATCCTACCCTAGCGGGTGGTCACCCGTAGGGTGAAAACCTATATAATCAGCTCCCCGCAAGTAGACCAGACTTTGTTCGCAAAACTTTAATATGTCCTCGACAGGATTCGAACCTGTGGCCTTAGGCTCCGCAAGCCTACGCTCTATCCAGCTGAGCTACGAGGACAAATCTCTCTGCTCTTATTATTACAGATAAAAAAAGGGGAGGCAACTCCTCTTAGCCAAAGTAATATTTATGTAACGAGTATCAATCCGCAGAACTTTTAGTATAAGTTACATTAAAACTATATATTCTCATGTCACCATTACCTGGATCAACATAATCGGCCGAAGAACATACTACCAAAAAAGACCACCGCACCACTATTTTTGATTTTCATTTGAGTTTATTGGTTTTAGATTCCCAGTTTCCGCGCTGCTTTCTCCGAAAGATGCTCCTCTTTCTCCATATCCTCGGGTAAATAACGTAATAATACTTCCCTGATCTTGAGCGGATTTTCACTTTCTAGCTGGAGGTTAATATTGGGAAATATAAGTTGCTGTCGGTCGAAATTTAGAGTTTTAACTTCGGGTGGATTATACAATATCCAAAATGACTTGAGATCGCCCTCATATGTTAAAACCTTATCGCCGATTACCACGCCCTCTTTCGTAATATGAACATCAATAGTGGCCGGCTCTTTTGTATCAAAAATATAGACTACCACTGCCACCATGATGATAATGACTACAAACAAATAATTAGCAGTTATTAATCCGTAGATCAGCAAAGCAATGCCAGCTACTATCAGAAAAGTCAGCTGAGAACCGACAAAATTGTATTTTTGGAATTCCTGCGTTTGCCAACTGAATAATACCTCGTCATTACCACCCGGCCGGCCGGCTTCTAAGGCATCTTCCCTCGAATCTAATTGGGAAATGTTTTCTTTGGGCATATATTTATTTTAATATTTAGACAAAATATTATTAACCGGTCTCGGCAATATCAGCTTCGGCTGTTTGTTCTTCTAAATTGCTCCGGGCACTTTCCAGCTCAGCCATCCTTATTTCCAGGGTTTTCATTTTATCCCTCACGGCAAGCAAACCTTCGAACCCCTCTTCCGCAAATTTCCATCTAGTTTTTTTTATCCAAGATTCATCATATCGGCCAGGATTGCTTTCTTGCTCATCAAGTCTACGCATTAGGTGTTGATATTCTGCTAATCTATCAGGATATTCAACCAGGTCTTGGGTTCCTTTTTCCCTAACCATCCCCTCTAATACACTATTTAATCGATGTATTCTTCGCTCGATATCTTCCCCCTCAGCTTCATTAGTTGCCTCTCCCCTCTCTCTGGCCAATTCCATTAGCCTCCTTTCAAGCTTGCTTGTCCCAGCTACATTATATGCTCGACTTTTTTCCCTTTCCAGCTCAGACATCTCCCTCTCAGCTCTCTTTTGTTCAGCAGCAAAATACTCCCGAGTTGATTCGATATCGCCTTCTTGCCAAGCTTTGATGACGATCAAGAGCTCTTTTAAATCATCCCCTTCTGCCTCAGCAACTCTATCCTGCAAATACTCAAGAGGATCTTTATTGACAGCTCGTCCGTCCACTGGGGTTTCGGCTTCCCTCCTTCTCCTTTCTACAGACAAATCAATAATATTCGCATCGTCAACATCGTGCATATCATCGCGTACAGTCCTCATCAAACCAGATTTTATCTCTTGAGGTTGTCGGCCTCTGCCCTGTCCTGGCTTTCCACTCTCTCCACTTGCCTCTGCTTCTTCTGTCATAGTAACATCATGCTCACCAGCGGGAATTACTTGATCGCTACTTTCACGAGCAGAAAAATGTTGGTCTTCTTGCCCTGGTTGTCCTTCTCTAAACATAAAACAAATAGCTAATTCTAACTTTGTTTACTATAACACAGACACATGTTGAAATCAAACTGTGCTCGGAAAAATATAAAATGTTAAGCCCGGAAGGGGTGGGATTCGAACCCACGGTCCCCGTAAGGAGACTCCGGTTTTCAAGACCGGTACATTCGGCCACTCTGCCACCCTTCCTTAAGCCCCCATCCTTTTTTTCAGGCTATCACGAACTACAATAAAGCAAAACAGACAATCAGGCAAGCTGGCTGGGTTCCTAATTAGGCAAAAATTACCCTAAAGATACAGAAAAGTTCAATATTTAAAAACATCTACGACTTCGCAGAACTACTGCCTCCTAGAGCCAAGATTATAAGTATTGGCCGTGAGATACTAATATTTTTCTTAGGCGTGGTTTTGAATGCGCCAGAATTGATCTGGGACTGTCGCCGAATACGCTTTCGTCACGAAATTTTCATATTTTGAGGCAAATGTTTTAAACAA
Source organism: Patescibacteria group bacterium (assembly GCA_018818965.1). GTDB lineage: Bacteria > Patescibacteriota > JABMPQ01 > JABMPQ01 > JABMPQ01 > JABMPQ01. The sequence goes on from JAHJQX010000029.1 coordinate 65,620, forward strand.
TCTTTGAAGTTTAGCCTAAGCTAAGCCGAAAAGATTTTTAGAAGATTTGACCAAAATAGGGAAATTGCAGTCGGAATGGTATTTGGCGACAGTCCCGATCTAGTAGACATTTTTCTGCGGGAATTAAAAAGCAGCCTACACTGGGCTGTTTTTTGAAATCGGAGAGGGAGGGATTCGAACCCTCGAGCCACTAATGCGGCTAACACCTTAGCAGGGTGCCCCTTTCAACCACTCAGGCACCTCTCCAATATGATTACTCGGCAAGGCCTCGGACAAAAAGTCGTAGTGCCTTCGGGTTCCGGGGTTGCTTTGGCAACCCGTCGGACGACTCGCAAGCTCGCGTCCAACCCACTCAGGCACCTCTCCAATATGATTACTCGGCAAGGCTCTGTCTGTTAGTCCTACTCCCACCATACTATTAGAATAAGCCAGCCTCGTCAATTACTTCCCGCGCGCCAACACCAGCCCCCAAATTTTTCGCGGCTTGGCTTTATCAATTTCCTTGGCACATTCCTCCAAAGTCGCACTGGTAGTACAAATATCATCAATAATAAAAATAGTTTTACCCCGCAAAATAGCAGTCTTCTCTAGCTGAAAAGCACCCTTGATATTTTTACGCCTTTTGATTGGATCTAGCTTGGCTTGGGCAGGTGTGCTCTTAATTCTGACTAACACATCATCTCGCACTGTAAATTTAGCTCTTTTATTCAACTCCTGCGCCAACAAAGCAGTCTGATTAAACCCTCGCTGACGTTGGCGCTGACGATAAAGCGGCACGGGTACGAAAATAACGTCTTGCCAATCCACCTGATGGCGACTCAACCAAACCTTTAGTCCGGCGTGCAATATCGTCGCTAGCGGCCGTGACATATCCCGCACAAACTTATACTTGAGAGCATGCACCGCCTGTCGCAACAACTTATCCTCATAAGAAGCAGCTGCCACAATACCGGTCATTTTCGAAGTAACTCGACACTGGTCGCAAAATGAGCCATCGTCCGAAATACATCCACAACGGGGGCAAGCCAGCTTTTTGTTAATTTCAATTTCCGACAGACAAGAAGAACAAACCCATTCCCCTTCCCAGAGACAACCAATGCATTTAATCGGAAATATAATATCCAGGATAAACTGCCAAATTTTACTTATTCCCTCCCACATAAATAAATATATCAAAACGTCGTTATTGGAAAGTTGTCTTCCTTATTGTATAATAGAAATAATCATATGCCAGATAAAAACTACCAAGCTGCGTTCAATTTTGCCCACAAGTTGCTTAGTTGTTATCCACGTACTGTCTATGAAATTCGCTCCAAGTTGATGAAAAAGAATTACGGATCGGATTTAGTGGACAAGATAATCTCAGAATTGATCGCCGCCAAACAATTAGATGATCAAGCTTACGCCGCTAGTTGGCTTGAAACTCAGCTCCAACGAAGACCCTGCGGGCGTCTCCTTTGTGGTAAAAAACTAAGACAAAGAGGAGTGGCAGTGGAATTAATCACTGAATCTTTAGATAAATACTACCCACTAGATAAAGAGGTGGAATTGGCTCGCCAAGCAGCTCAGAATAAAAAAGAAACCTTATCCACCCATGGTAATAAAAATAAATCCGACCAAAAAATAGCCTTTTATCTTAA
>JAHJQX010000030.1 GCA_018818965.1 Patescibacteria group bacterium
ATATTATACCTAAAAAGTCAACACTTTCTCCATTTTGTCAAATTCCCCCTCTTCTCCGCTGTAGATAGCAGAGGACCTCCCGGGAGGAGAGCTATTAGACAAAAAAAAGACCCCAGAACCGGTAGAACCAGTCTGGGGTTAGGTGTTCACAGGGTGCAGGGGAGAGGGGCTACTCGCTCAGGGACAGTGAGCGTTTGAGACGGATCTCGATCCGCCTCCGCTGCTGCGAGTTGCCGCCGTGTCCGGACGCTAGGGTGCCATCGAGGTTGATGGCTTGACCGGCCGAAAGCGGCACGATCTTCAACCCCTGCAGCCGGCTGTCGCTGTTGAGGATGCGGACAATTGCGGCTGCCCGCGCCATCCCCAGCGACGTGTTGCTACCGGCTTGCAACTCAACGGCCTCGCCGCGCAGGAAAGGAAGGAGCTGATTATCGAGGTTACTGCTACCACCCCGATTCGGCACCTCATCGGTGTGCCCGATGACCTCGATCACGTCGACCTTGTAGGTCCGAACGTGGTGCGCGATCTTCGGGATGACCGATTGTCGCAAGCTTTGCTCGAAGCCGGCTGGTACCTCGGATCGTCCAGAACGGAAGTAGAAGCCTCGTGCCTCCGCCAGAGTGATGATTGGCGGTTGGTCGATAAGCTCCTTCACTCTGTTCAGACGGATGCGGAGATCCTTGAGCTTCTGCATGATCTTGGACTTCTCTACCTTCCCCGACAACGCCCGCAACCTCGCGAGATACTCCTTGAGGGTGATGATCTCCTTCTTTATGTCGGAGTCACCATCCTTGAGCACTCTCGCTGCTGTAGCCTCAAGCTCGCGGATCACCTCGACGTGGACATCCAGGCGCACCATGTTCTCCTGGTCCTTCATCAGCTCGACGACTTTGGCGCCGAGCATGCAGCTGGCGATGATGAAGAGAACCAAGAGCACCACGAACACCTCGACACCCATGTAGGCGGTGATCTTGGAGTGCTTGCCGTTGTGCCTACGCATGGGGATCACCCGGGTCGTGGAAGCCGTGCCCGCCACTGGACGCGCCGCCAGGCAGGCTGTCGCCGAAGAAGCGCTGTACGCTCTGCAGCACCTTGCCCAGAGCCCCGTAGAGCTCCTCGAGGCGCTTCAGCGTCTCCAGTTGCTTGTCGGCGTTGGCGTCCAGCACGTCCTTGAGCTTGACCGAGGCCGCGCCGGCTGCCTCCAGGTTGGCCACCACGTTGGTCAGCTCGTGACCGATGGCCGTGTCCCGGAGGATATCCAGCCCGTCGATGCCGTGCCGCACACCGCGCCGCTCCTCCTCCTCGAGCAGACGGACCTCCTTGTTGCGGAGGATGACCGTCAGCCCGTAGCTCATCCCTGAGGAGATCAGCCCCTCGAAAGCAGGTAGGATGAAGTAGGAGGCGCTCTGGACCGTCAGCGTTCCGATCTTCATGAAGACGGCGAAGGCCACACCCAACCCGAGGACCACAAACATTATGCCAGTCGAGATTAGGGTCTCGCCGACCAGCGTCATGTCGAAGTGCTCAGAGGTCGAGCGCTTGCGCTTGCGCCAGGCCGACCAGGCCAAGAAGAGCAGCCCGCCGTTGGTGACAACGGGCCACAAGATCTGGGCGAAGCTGCCGCCAAAAACAAATGACAGCCCCACCACGGCGAAGACCACCAAATAAACCGCCAAAATTTTACGTTCCCAGGTCATACCGATTCCTCCTCAGTTCAAGGGGCCCTTCTCGGGCATCTTGTGTTGAAAACTACAGAATTACAATCCTATCACTCTTCCATGCACCCAGCGTTAATTACCCTAAAGTACACAAAAAAGTGATAGGATCTCTCCCCCTATTGTTAAGGTACTAATAATAAAATTAAGCAAAAACCTATCTACCAAACACCACCAGTATTCTCTACAATCCACCCATAATACCGTAGATAAATTTTCATCCCACGCTATCATATTATCCTAAAAAAGTCAATACTTTGTCGGATTTGTCAAATAAGCCATCTCCTCCGCTATAGATAGCGGAGAACCTCCCCTTAAGAAGGGGAGGAGAGCTATTAGACCAAAAAAAGCCCCAGAACCGGTAGAACCAGTCTGGGGTAGGTTGTTCATAGGGTGCAGGGAGAGGGCTATTTATCAGGCCTCTGTTTCTCGCAGTGGCCATCGTGCGCTAGGCACTTGCCCTTGGTGCGGCAGATTTGCGCCTGCCGGCAGTCGGTGTCGCTGGCCGCAGCACAGCCTCCGTGCTTAACATTGAGGCCAGAGTCACCCCAGTCGTGATTTTCCAACTCCTGGGAGTAGTGGCAGCGGCCGAAGCGCCGGCAATTGACTGACCGCTGGCATTCTCGGTCAGAGGTGGGCAAACACACCCCTCCCTCTTTGTCCACCAGCGAGCAGTTACCGTTGTAGCGGCAACTGGGAGCCTGGCGGCAGATCTTGGCGTTGGTCGCCCGGCACCCTTTCTGGGCAGCATCGTACGTACACAGGCCAGCGAACTTGCACATCTCGCTGCGCCGGCAGTCGGTGTCGCTGGCGGGGAGGCACTTGCCCTTGGCGGGGGAACAATAGCCGAGCTCCTGGCAGATCTTCAGCAGGCGGCAGTCAATCAGCTTTTTGGCCAGGCAGCTATCCGTCCTCTCGTCGTAGCTACACAGGCCGAGCTCCTGACACTGTTGGGTACGCTGGCAGTCGGCGTCGGAGGCAAGTTGACACTTGCCGTCTTTGAGAGTACACCGATTGAACTGCTGGCAGAATAGTGACCGCTGACAACCACTTGGGTTGACCACGCACCGGCCGTCTTTGGCCTGGCAGCGCCCGTACTTATGGCAGCCGAGGGAGCGCTGGCAGTCGGTGTCAGCCAGGGCGCTGCATTCGCCCAAGTTGTCAGGTGAGCAAAGCCCGTCGATCTTGCAGATCTCAGAGCGTTCGCAGTCTCCCTTGAAGATGGCTTGGCAGTTGCCGTCCTTGGTAGTGCAGAGACCAAGCTTCTGGCAGGCCTCGGACTGCTCGCAATCTTCACCTTGGGCGATGCACTTCTTTCCGTCTGGCGACAGGGTACATTTGCCCAGTTTCTGGCAGTCCTCCGAACGGCCACAGTCGACATGAGAACTTGGAACGCACCGGCCGTTTTTGGCAGAGCACGCGCCATGTTCCTTGCAGACTCTGGAGTCAAAGCAATTGAAGTCGCTCCCGACGATGCACTTGCCGTCCTTGAAGCTGCAGCGCCCACTGCTTTTACAGGAGGACATGCAAGCCAGGTCGCCGTACTCCAACTCGAGGTCGCTTTTCAGCTGTGCTACCTCAGCCCGGAGCTTGCTCAGCTCCTCTTCTTCCCAGTCGGGGGAGGAGGATTCGCATCCAACCACAACGAATGCCAGTACCAATGAAGCAATGACTTTTTTCATTTCGCTTCTCCTGTCCGGGGTCGTACTGCTTTTTAGGTACTTCTCTTTTTGCCAACAGCTACTTGTAGCATTAAAGTTAGATCTTGTCAATTTTTTCACTATTTAATCTTTTTTCTTCTAGCTTCTCCCCCATTTTTCTGCTATATTTAAGGAAATTAATATATTTTTAACTATGACCGATTTAATGGAAAAAATCGTTTCTTTGGCTAAGCGCCGAGGGTTTGTCTATCCGGCTTGTGAAATCTATGGCGGCTTTGCCAATTCCTATAGTTACGGTCCCTATGGCACCGAACTGCGTAATAATATCAAGCAACTCTGGTGGCGAACTTTTGTTCATCATCGGGAGGATATTGTGGGTCTGGATGGACCAATTTTACTACATCCTAAGCTGTGGGAAGCGTCTGGTCACACTACCGGTTTCAATGATGCCTTAGTGGACTGCAAGGCTTGCCAGAAGCGTTTCCGGGCTGATCATTTAGTAGAAGAAGCAACTGGCCAGGATCTCGAAGGTAAGTTGGATGAAATGAGTACTGCCCTGACCAAAATCAAATGTCCTAATTGTGGCAAAATAGATTGGACACAGGCGCGGGAATTTAACATGATGTTCAAGACCGAGATGAATAATGTCAGTGATGAGGAAATCGCCGAAGTATATCTGCGACCAGAGACAGCCGGGGCGATCTTTGTCGAGTATAAGAATGTGCTGGATTCGATGCGGGTCAAGATTCCTTTTGGTATTGCCCAGATTGGTAAAGCTTTCCGCAATGAGATTGTGGCTGGTAACTTTATTTTTCGCTTGCGTGAATTTGAGCAAATGGAGATCGAATATTTTATTAGTCCAGATACTAAGTGGGAGCCTTTATTTGACGAGTGGCTGACTAAGCAAGAGGAATTTGTCTTGGCGCTAGGAGCGGATAAGAAAGATTTGCGCCACTATGAACATCCTGATGACAAACGCTCACATTATTCGCAAAAGACAGTCGACATTGAATACAAATTTCCTTTTGGCTTCAAAGAACTGTTTGGCTTAGCGCACCGGGGGGACTTTGACCTCACGGCTCACAGCAAGGCCTCGGGCGAGAAGTTAGAATATTTTGATCAGGAGAATAATAAGCGTTACGTGCCGCATGTCTTGGAGCCGACATTTGGCGTGGAGCGGAGCTTGTTGGTAGCGCTGGTGGCCGCTTATCATGAAGAAGAAGTGAAAGGGGAGACGCGAGTGGTAATGAAATTCCCCAAAGCAATTGCGCCGATTCAAGTGGCAATTTTGCCGTTGTCGAAAAAGGAAGAGTTGTCATCAGTTGCGCGGGGTATATTCGACGATTTGAAAACTAGCCTAATTTGCGAATATGATGAGACCCAGAGCATCGGTAAACGTTACCGGCGCCAGGATGAGATTGGGACGCCCTATTGTGTGACGGTTGATTTTGATTCACTCGAAGACAAAGCGGTCACCGTGCGTGATCGCGATAGCATGGAGCAGGAGCGGGTGAAGATTGAAGAGCTGGATGGATATTTAGTTGGTAGATACAAGTAAATCCCAAATTCCAAACAATTAACAAATCACAATATACAAAATGGAGGGCAAGTTATTTAACTTGGAAGACCGCACTTTAGAATTTAGTAAGAGGATCTCTTGTTTGTGTAGATCCTTGCCTAAGGACGAAGTCAATATCGTTTATATAAAGCAATTATTGAGATCAGGAACTTCCGTAGGCGCCAACTATATTGAAGCTAATGAAGCTTTGAGTAAAAAGGATTTTAGACATAGAATGAGAATTGCTAGAAAGGAAGCAAAAGAAACATCTTATTGGTTAAAGTTAATTATTGATGCGAACTTTACTTTTACCCAGAGGGTCGAACCTCTACTTCGAGAATCGAAAGAGATAAGAAATATCTTGTCATCAATCATAAATAAAACGTCATAAAATATTGTAATTTGTTTATTGTATATTGTTTGGAATTTGGTGCTTGTGGTTTGTAATTTTACTAATGTTTACTAAACATAAACTTTCAACTGGCCTGCGCGTGATTACCGCGCCGATGAAAAATACCAAGACAGTCACCCTGCTGATTGTTTTTGGGGTTGGTTCAAAATATGAAAATACACACAATGCTGGCGTTTCTCATTTTCTCGAGCACATGTTTTTCAAGGGCACCAAGAAACGACCCAACCCCAAAATCATTACCGAATATCTGGAAGAAATTGGCGGGGAGTACAACGCTTTTACCTCTAAGGAGTATACTGGCTTTTATGCTAAGGTGGCCTCCCAACACACCAAGCGAGCTTTTGATATGATTTCCGATATTTTACTGCATTCGAAGTTTGCCGCCACTGACATCGGACGGGAAAAAGGAGTAATCTTAGAGGAAATGCGGATGTATCAGGATACGCCGATGTCATATGTGGGCGATGTTTTTGAGGAATGTATGTATGGTGATCAACCAGCTGGTCGGTCAATAATTGGCAGTGAGAAGACAATCAAGGGTATGAAGCGTCAGGATTTTATTGATTATTATCAGCAACATTATACTGTTTCTAATACGGTCGTTTGTGTAGCTGGAAATATTAATGAAGATCGAGCCTTAGATTTAGTGGGGCAATATTTTAAGGATATACCGAAGAAAACAATGGGTCGTCGTCAGAGGGTGAAAGAAAGCCAACGTCAGCCGGCCTGCTCGCTCCATCAGAAAGACACTGATCAGGCGCACGTTGTGCTAGGATTTAGAGCATATGATATATTTGACAGCCGGAAATATCCGCTCGGACTTTTATCAGTTATTCTAGGAGGTGGTATGAGTTCACGTCTCTTTATGTCCGTGCGAGAAAAGTTAGGCCTGGCTTATTATATTGGTTGTGATAATCAGACCTACACTGACTCGGGCTATCTGGGAGTGCACGCCGGACTTGATAAAAGTAAAATCGCCAAAGCGCTTCAAGTAATTCTAGCTGAGTTTGCTAAGGTGCGGGACAAGGGAATTAGCCAAAAAGAACTAAAAAAGGCTAAGGAGTATATCAAAGGTAAGACCTTGATGGGTCTGGAAACTTCCGACAATTATGCCAGTTGGCTGACCATGCAGGAGGTTCTGATGAGAAAAACCCAAACAATCGCCGAAAAATTTGCTAAGATAGAGAAGGTAACGGCCACTGATATTCAGCGAGTAGCCAAGCAAGTTATTACCAGCAGCAAATTAAATTTAGCAGTAATCGGACCATATAAGGAAGAAGATAAGTTTAAAAAATTGTTAAAAATTTAGACTTGTCATTCTAATATACTTCGAAAACACGTCATATTTTCCCCAGCGTGGAAAATATGACTCGACTTCCGGCCTCGCTCTCCCCGATCAGAATCGGGGAACCGTGCCCGCTCGGCCTCCAGACGGTTTTCGGAAGCATATTAGAACGACAAGTAAACAAATAAATTTATAATTGATTATTTACCTCTATGCCAACAGAAAACAAAAAAGTCACTTTTGATGTTTCACTTGTTACTTTCCTAAAAGCCATTGCGATTGTAGTGGGTTTGCTGTTTCTCTATCTGATCCGCGATCTATTGCTAATGATAGTAGTGGCGATTGTGATCGCTTCGGCGATAGATTCCTGGATTGATTGGTTACAAAAAAAGAGAGTGCCGCGTTGGCTGAGTGTGATTTTGATCTTTGCGCTTATTATCGGAGCCGCAGTTGTTATTGTTAGTTTGTTAATTCCACCTATCATTGAGCAAGCGCAACAATTAGCTAGCGTTTTGCCGGAATACGTGCAGACAGTAGTAGATAAAGTAAGCGTTGCCCGGGATGTTATTGGCCAGGAAGCCTTTGATAATATGTTTGCTTCATTGAGCTCGATGGGCAGTAATGTCAGCGGCGAGTCTTTTAGTGTTTTTGGCACAATCTCTGGCATTTTGGGGGTAGTTTTCTCAATTGTGATCGTCTTTGTCTTGTCCTTCTACTTTACTGTCCAAGAAGATAGCCTGAAAAAATTTGTCCGTTCTCTCATTCCGATGAAGCATCGTCCCTACGTTGACAGCTTAGTTGGCCGAGTCCAAAAGCAAATTGGCTATTGGTTGCGCGGGCAAATTATGTTAGGTCTAGTGGTTGGCATCATGCTCTACATTGGACTGAGCTTACTCGGTGTTAAATACGCTTTGATATTAGCTATTTTGGGTGGATTACTAGAGATTGTTCCTTATTTAGGTCCAATCATTTCTGCCGTGCCGGCAATTTTCTTAGCTTTTACCCAGCGACCTATTTTAGCTCTGTTTGTCTTGATTTTGTACATCGTTGTCCAGCAGCTAGAAAATCATATTTTAGTGCCCAAGGTGATGCAACGAGTAGTAGGCCTAAATCCTTTGATCACGATTATTGTTATTCTAGTGGGCGTGAAGGTAGCTGGTATTCTTGGTGGAATTCTGGCAGTACCAATCGCCACCGCAATCCAAGTTTTCTTGTCCGATATTTTTGAGCTTAAAGACGAAAAGGACAAAGTCAAACTCAAAGATGAGATTTGTAAAGCGGAAGCGAGTGATTTGTCAGGCTTGAGCAATAAGGATCGGAAATTACGAGAAAGTTTGCGGGAAGAAGTTTGTGAGGATGGTGAGTAGGTTGTAGGGGGATCGGGAGTCTGGTAGTTAAAATTTTAAGCATAGAATATCCAAACTCTAAATTAGATGTTCTAAATTCTAAATATGGCGATTGACAAATCCGGCACGTTGTATGTAGTAGCGACCCCAATTGGTAACTTGGCAGATATTTGCCAGCGAGCGCTCGAGACTTTGCGGACGGTGGATATAATCGCTTGCGAAGATACGCGAATAACCAAGAGGTTGCTAGATAGGTATGATATTTCTACCAAGACTATTAGCTATCATCAGCATAGCAAAGCAACTAAAATCGATTATCTGGTTGGTTTACTAGAGTCTGGTCAGTCGGTGGCTTTGGTGTCGGACGCCGGGACGCCAGGGATTTCTGATCCGGGGAATAAACTGGTAGCCGCAGTTTATGAAAGTGGCGGTCAGGTAAAAGTAGTTCCGGGCCCCTCAGCGGTGACGGCGGCGCTGAGTGTATCAGGTTTATCGGCAGACAAATTTACATTTTTAGGATTTGCACCCACCAAAAAAGGACGAGAAAAGTTTTTCACCCAAGTGGCTGACAGTGATCTGACAGTGGTTTTCTATGAATCGGTACACAGAATAGAGAAAGCGTTGGAGCAGTTAGCGGATGTACTTGATTCTCAGCGCACGGTAGTTGTCTGTCGCGAGCTGACCAAGATGTTTGAGAGTATCTATCGAGGAAATGTTCAACAAGTAATGAAGCAGCTCGAAGCTGACAAAGTCAAAGGTGAATTTGTAGTAGTAATTGGATCCTAGAATATGCCCAAAGAGTTTGAAAAATTTGTTATTAGTCAGGTGGCAGTTTTGATTAGAGACGAGAAGTGCCTCATTTTGGAGTTTTCTGATATGCCAAATCGCTGGGGATTACCGGGTGGTCGGTTAGATGTTGGTGAAGTGGGCGAGTCAGCTTTCCGTCGAGAAATTAAGGAGGAGCTGGGATTGGCGAATTTTGAGAATTTAGGTGTGGTTGATTATGATATTTGGCGTGTTCCCAAATCTCGAGATATGGGAATGAATGTTCCAATTTGTGGGATTGCCAGCTTAATAAAAAATGATGAAGATAAAATAGAGCTTAGTCACGAACATAGTCAGTTTAAATGGGTAACAGGGGATGAGCTAGAAGATTATGATTTTATCTGGTTGGCAGCAGCTAGAATGTTAAAAAAAGGCTTCGCTTATAAAAAGTTGTTAGATCAAGCTAATGAAGGAAAATAAATTCTACATCACCACCCCCATCTACTACGTTAACGATAAGCCGCACATCGGCCATGCTTATACGACGGTAGCGGCCGATGTTTTAGCGCGCTATCATCGTCTGCGAGGTGATGATGTTCACTTTCTGACTGGTAATGACGAGCATGGGGATAAAGTGGCGCGGTCAGCAGAAGAGGCGGGTCAGGAGCCACAAGCTTTTTGTGACGAGATGTCTGCTAAATATCAGCTGACTTGGGATCGGCTTAATATTGGTTATGATGACTATATTCGTACCACTGAGCCGAGGCACAAGGAGGCAGTGCAGGATTTTTTAACAGTTTTAAGGGACAAGGGAGCAATCTATGAAGGGACTTACGAGGGGTTGTATTGTACCGGCTGTGAAAAGTTCCTGACGGATAAAGAATTAGTAGACGGTGAGTGTCCTGATCATAAAAAAGCGCCGGAAAAATTATCCGAGAAAAATTACTTTTTTAAACTAGGTGATTATTTGAACGAGGTTAAGAGGCAGATAGAAAAAGATGAGATTAAAGTTGGTCCAGAAAATATTAAACGCGAGGTACTGGGATTATTCAAGCAAGACTTGCAAGATTTTTCTGTTTCGCGAGAATCAGTTAAATGGGGAATCGAGCTACCGTTTGATAAAAGTCAAAAAACTTACGTTTGGGTGGAAGCGTTGCAGAATTATATTACGGCAATCGGCTACAAGGATGACCAGAAAAAATTTAAGCGCTATTGGCCAGCTGATGTACACTTGATGGCCAAGGATATTATTAAGTTTCACGCTATCTTCTGGCCGGCGATGTTACTCGCGGCTGATTTGCCCGTGCCAAAACAAATTTTCGCTCATGGCTTTTTTACGATTGATGGACAGAAGATGAGCAAGACGATCGGTAACGTAATTGATCCTAATGATCTAGTAGATGAATATGGCGCTGATGCTACCCGCTACTTGATATTATCGCAATTCCCCTTTGGGCAAGACGGGGATATCAAGGCCGAGAAATTTGCTGAGCAGTATAATGATCAACTGGCTAACAATTTAGGTAATATGTTTAGTCGGGTGATGAAGTTGGGGCAGGATGTCGGTGATGGTAAGGGGGAATCCGACGGGAGAATCGAGAAAAAGGTTAATGAAATTTGGCCCAGTTTCGAAAAGGCGATGAAAGATTTGCAAATTGATCAAGGCTTAGAAGCCGTACGAACACTGACTGATTTTGGTAATAAATATATCGATACCAATAAACCTTGGAAACTAAAAAAGACTGATCCCGGAAAATTCAATGTTATAATGCTGGAATTGTTAGAGATGTTGAGGCATATCGCTTGGCTAGTTCAGCCCTTCTTGCCCGAGACTTCTGACAAAATGCTGGAGCAGTTAGGAGCAACTAGTGATAAAGATTTAGACCATGATGGCCGTAAGAAATGGCGAGAATTTGATGCTGCAAAGATGGGTGAGGGAGTGATATTGTTTCCGAGAATTTAAAAAGTTATGTAGTTACACTGATATGCACTCGAAAGACATCTGGAGGTCGAGCGGGCACGGTCTTCCGATTCTTATCGGGAGGAGCGAGGCCGGAAGCTGAGTCAGATTTTTCACGCTGGGAAAAATCTGACGTTCTTTCGAGGTATATCAGTGTAACTACAAATATTTCTTATGCTAATAGACACCCACGCCCATTTAGATTTCAAAGAGTATGACAAAGACCGCGCGGAAGTGATTCAACGCGCTTTTGACAATGGCGTAGAAAAAATCATTACTATTGGTTGCAGCCTCGAACGTAGTCAGGCAGCAGTTGATTTAGCCCAGAAATATGATAATGTTTATGCTAGTATTGGTATTCATCCGGATGATATCAAGGAGCTTGGTGACTCCAGTGCTCTGGAAAAATTATATGCGCTAGGTAAGCAAGAAAAAGTGGTGGCAGTAGGTGAGATTGGCTTGGAATACTATCAGGTAGAGGATGAAAAAGTTAAAAAGGCGCAAGTTAACGGTTTTAGGGAGCAATTGAATTTGGCCAAGGAGTTGGAGTTGCCGGTCATTTTGCACTGTCGTGATGCCTATGAAGAGATGATAGAAATATTGAAGTCTGATGGCGCAGTAAAGGGTAAAGCTCGTGGCGTGGTGCATTGTTTCTTAGGAAATAAAGAAATTGCGCGACAGCTAGTTGATTTAGGATATTATCTGTCCTTTACGGGGATAATAACTTTCAAGAATGCGACTGACACCCTACCAATAGTCGCAGAAACGCCACTGGAAAGAATTATGGTCGAAACTGATTGTCCCTATTTGGCACCAGAACCTAATCGAGGTAAACGTAATGAGCCAGCCTATGTGCGACAGGTGGCGGAACAGGTGGCGTCAACCAAAGAAGTTGGAATGGATAAGATTGAGGAGGCAACAACCAATAATGCTATCAATTTATTTAATTTATAATAATTATATGAGTGAAAGAGGAGTAGTCGAAATAAACATTACCGGTGATGAGGGAGGTGATGGCGAAATGGGTAAAGTTGTTGACTACCGTCAAGGTGATCAGGGCGGTGGACAGAAAAAGCCGGAATATGATGATAGGGGGAAACGACCGGGACTACAAATAGAAGAAACCCCAGCTAGGCGAGAGGAGGAGACGCCACCGCCACCGCCACCCAGGAAAGAGGATATGCCTTGGGGTAAGAAAAAGGCACCCGTAGAAAAATCACCTAATTAAAAAATAGCTACTCAACCAAAAGTAACTGGATTAGTTTTATTTTTATATGGCAAAATACAATCCGCAAAAAATAGAACCCAAGTGGCAAGAGAGATGGGAAAAAGATAAAGCCTTCCGCGCCGATGATAACTCGCAGAAGGAGAAGTTTTATTGTCTCGATATGTTTCCCTATCCTTCCTCGCATGGTTTGCACGTCGGCCATCCGGAAGGATATACCGCTACCGATATTATTTCGCGTTATCAGCGGATGCAGGGTAAAGAAGTTCTTCATCCCATGGGCTGGGACGCTTTTGGCCTGCCAGCGGAAAATTTTGCGATCAAGTCTGGTATACATCCAATGGAGACGACGGCTCAAAGCATCAAGACTTTCCGCCAGCAAATTAAATCGCTTGGTTTTAGCTATGACTGGGAGCGGGAAGTTAATACCTCTAGCCCGGAATATTATCGCTGGACGCAGTGGATATTTTTGCAATTATACAAAAAAGGCTTAGCTTACAAAAAGAAAGCCGCCGCTAATTGGTGTGAGTCGTGCAAAACTGTGCTGGCCAACGAGCAAGTAATTGATGGCAAATGTGAGCGGTGTAAAAATGAAGTGGAGCAGCGAGATTTAAAACAGTGGTTTTTTAAAGTTACTGATTATGCCGAGCGTCTATTAGATGATCTGGATAATATTGATTGGCCAGAGTCGATTAAGCTGATGCAGCGCAATTGGATTGGGTGGTCGGAGGGTATAAATATTACTTATCCCATCGATGGGCAATCTGAAGAACTGACAGTTTATACAACTCGACCCGACACCAACTTTGGCGCTACTTTTGTGGTGGCCGCTCCCGACAGTGATTTTGTAAAAGAAAACTTAGATAAATTTCCCGAACAGGAAAGGGTTGCTGTTTACGTTCGGGAAACAAATAAGAAAACTGAACTTGAACGAATGGCGGAAGGTCGTCAGAAATCCGGCGTTCATACTGGCTGGTCTGCAATCAATCATCTGACGGGCAAGAAAATGCCAATCTACGTGGGTGATTTTGTCTTAGCCAGTGTTGGTACTGGTGTAGTGGTTGGTGTGCCAGGACATGATTTACGTGACTTTGAATTTGCCCAGGCTATGGACTTAGAGATAGTTCGAGTGGTAGTTGCTCCTGATGGCGATAAGTCAGAAATTACCAAGTCGGAACAAGTTCAAGAAGAAGCAGGAAAAATGATCAATAGTGACTTTCTTGATGGTCTAGAAATAATGGCGGCTAAAGAAAAGATCATGGATCATATGGTGGAAAAGGACTGGGGCGAGAAGACTACAAACTATCGATTAAAAGACTGGCTCATCTCTCGCCAACGCTACTGGGGGGCACCGATTCCGATCATTTACTGTAATAAATGTGGAGAAGTGCCCGTGCCGGAAGATCAACTTCCGGTTAAGCTACCCACCGACGTTGACTTCAAACCAACGGGTGAGTCACCACTCAAGGACTCCCAGACTTTTCATGAAGTTGAGTGTCCAAAATGTGGAGCGGCTGAAGGTGTGACGCGTGAGGTAGATACAATGGACACTTTTGTTTGTTCATCCTGGTATTTCTTGCGTTATTGTGATTCGCAAAATGATAAAGTATTTGCTGACCCGGATAAAATGGCGCGTTGGATGCCCGTTGATCTCTATGTCGGCGGAGCGGAGCATGCTTGTATGCATTTAATTTACGCCCGGTTTTTTTATAAAGTCTTGAAAGACTTAGGGTATATCAAAATGGATTCAGCTAAGGATCACGATGAGCCTTTTCAGAAGCTGAAAAACCAAGGCATGATCCTGGGCGAAGATCACCAGAAGATGAGTAAGTCGCGGGGCAACGTGGTAAACCCCGATGATGTGATCTCGGTAGATGGGGCAGACACACTACGACTTTATGAGAT
>JAHJQX010000031.1 GCA_018818965.1 Patescibacteria group bacterium
GGAGAGCTTTTTAAATTGCACAATTAGGCTCATTATCCTATAATACACCTGATGTTTTTCTTATGGCAAAAAAATCTACAACTAAATCCCCAGTCCCTAAAACTAGTAAACTCAAGCAATTTCTGGCTTTTGTTGTTTTGTTTGGCAGTTTGGAATTGATTATGGCCAATACTAGTTTCATGCGCTGGACTTTGCTTATCACGGGGGTGGTTTTATTTCTCTATATATTATGGATAGCAGGATTTAGGGTTTGGCACGCCGATTCACTAAACAAGATGATTTTGCCGTTGCTTTTTTGTGGCGGGGCAGTTGCTTTTTTGATTATAATACCTTCACCTCTACTGGCACATTTGTATAGTTTAGTGGTTAGCATCATTTATATAATGTTAGTAAAAAATGTAGGCAAGAAAAACAAAGGGGAGCAAATAGTGGATGGTTTCCGGGTTAATGATACCGCCTTGCTAGTCTGTTCATTTTTAATTTTCAGTAGCCTGTTTGCTCTCTACATTTTCCTTTATTTACAGAGTTGGTTGCTACTAGCCGCCCTAGCAGTGGTAGCAATGATAATGATTTATCAATATTTTTGGCAAGAACAGTTCCTCAATGAGAAAACCTGGTTGTTTATTCCTGTTTTAGGTTTAATCTTTGCCGAACTAGGTTGGGCACTGACTTTTTGGCCGACGAGTTTTGTTAGTCGAGGAGTGGTATTGTTTGTATTCTTTTATTGTTTTCTGGGAATGGTTAAATTGCATTTTAATGACCGGCTGGTGTTAGTGACCGCTCGCAAATACCTAGTGGTCAGTGTTTTAGTTCTATCGTTAGTATTAGGAACGACCCAGTGGTTATATTAGAGATTTAATTTTTAAGCATGAAAGAAGAGAATATTAAAATCAAATCAATCGCTGATAAGGATGGGGTGCAATTATCTTCCCAGGGGAATCGGAAAAATTATCGCAAATCAAAGTCGTGCCTATTGGTTTTGCTAGTAATATTCTTTGGTTTTATAGCAGGCGGTTTAAGTGGTTTGGTGTTTGATAACGTACTATTCGATTATTTGTCGCGAGTTCCTTGGTTGACCGAGAGTAAGTTTTTGCAAGTGAAGGAAGCGCAGGTAGTTATTCAGCGTGAGGAAAAAATTACCACTACAACTGATGAAGCAGTCAATGATCTGATCAAAAATAATAATGCGGCGGCGGTTAGTATCATCAAAAAATCTGACAGCTCGACGAACCAAGTTTTCGTCATCCCCCAGGCAGAAGGTCATGGTTTAGCTTTGACAGCTGATGGGCTAATAGTTACTAGCGAAGCTGCTTTTATCAGCCAGCCACAACAATATCAGGTGCTAAATAGTAACGGAGAAACTTATGATATCGCCAAGGTGTTCAAAGATCCCCTAGGCGAGATTGCTTTTATTAAAATCAAAGCTGATAATTTAGCTGTAGCCGAGCTTAGTAGTAACAATGATTTGCAACCCGGGCAACAACTCTATTCTATATTTAATAATCCCCTGGGCAAAAATGAGGTGAAAGCAGTGATGCTTGAAAGTTTGGAATATAACCCCACTTTTCCTCTCGATAGCGACAGGATTGAATATTATTTACAGGGAGATTCAGCCAATTTAACTTTAGGTTCTGCCTTGTTTACTATCGATGGCAAAGTGGTCGGTTTAGTAGTGCCAGGCAGGCAAGATGATCACCTAATTTATCAAGCGGCTGATCTTGAAGCAGCTTTTGATAGAGTACTCACGGAAGATAAGATTAGCTATCCATCTCTGGGATTCAGGTATCTGAAATTAAATAGTAAATTGGCGCGCATGAATGGATTGTCAATTAATGAGGGACTGTTGATCTATCAACCAGCGGGCCGGCCGGCCATTGTCGCTGGTAGCCCGGCTGCTGTCGCCAGTTTGCAGGCCGGAGATATTATTACTAACGTAGCCGGAGAGAAAATCAATGGCAATTATGTATTATCTCGTCAAGCGAGAAAGTGGCGTCAGGGGGATGAAGTAGAAATAAAATACCTACGTGCTGGGCAAGAAAGGACGACTAGCCTAATTATTAAAGAAATAAAAGAGGTTAAATGATAGATCATTTTATCGAATGGTTTCGTGATCTTCCCCCGGGGTTAGCTACTTTTATTATCGCTACTTTGCCGATTGGGGAGCTACGGGCCTCGATCCCGATTGCTATTTTAGAATATGATATGCACCCTGCTTGGTCTTTTATTCTATCTATTGTGGGTAATATGGTGCCGGTGTTTATTGGTCTAGCTGCTTTGAATTTATTGGTTGGCTGGTTGCGAAAGAAAGTGAAATTGTTTGATCGGTTTTTTACCTGGCTGTTTTCTTGGACACAGCGTCGACATCAGAAGAAATTCAAGCGCTGGGGCGACCTGGCTCTGATCGTGCTGGTTGCTATTCCGTTGCCGATGACGGGAGCTTATACGGGAGCGATGGCTTCATATGTGTTTGGTGTGCCACCTAAGCGGGCGATACCGTTGATATTTATTGGAGTGCTGATAGCTGGTATTATAGTGACGGCAGCGACCATGGGAGTATTTTCTTTTATATAAAAAAATAAATGCGTAAACCAATCATTGTCGGAAACTGGAAAATGAATTTAACTGTGTCAGCCGCCAAAAAATTGGCTGGGGATATCGAAGGTGATTATAAGTCGGACTGGGTCGAAAAAGTTGAGGCGGTTGTCTGTCCCACCTATTTGCAAATCTCTGGAGTAGCTGGAGTTTTGTCGGGTCAAATTGGCCTAGGAGCTCAAGATTTGTTTTGGGAGAAAGAAGATGGAGCTTATACGGGCGAGGTATCAGCTATAATGCTCAAGGAGTTGGGATGCAAATACGTTATTATTGGTCATTCGGAGCGACGAGAATATTTAGGAGAGACGGATGAGATGGTTGGTAAAAAATCTCAAGCCGCTTTAGCTGCAGATTTAACGCCGATTATTTGTATCGGTGAGAGTAAGGAGCAGCGCGAAGCTGGTCAGACTAATGAATTTTTAGAAAAGCAACTCTTGGCAGCTATCGAGAATATCGATCAAGCTGATATAGTGCGAGTTATTATTGCCTACGAACCAATCTGGGCAATTGGCAGTGGTGATCCAGCTTCACCGGAGGATGCGGAGGAAGTAGCTAGCTTGATACGTGAAGCTTTAACTGATAAATACAGCCAAGCAGAGGCGCAGCAGTGTCAGATACTCTATGGTGGAAGTGCCAAAGCGGATAATATTGCTGGTTTTATTGGGCAGGACAATATCGATGGCGCCTTGGTGGGAGGGGCAAGTCTGGACGCTGAAGAATTTGTGGGTATGCTGGCTAATGTCGCCAAGAAAAATGACTAAAAAGCATCTGGGAAAAGTTCATGTTTATACTGGCGATGGTAAGGGTAAGACCACAGCCGCTCTTGGCCTGGCTCTACGGGCAGTGGGACGAGGGTATAAGGTGGTTGTAGTTCAATTCATGAAAAAGCAAGAGACGGGAGAGCTGATGGTGCTGGAAAAATTAAAGCCTGATTTAGAAATTCATCAGTTTGGGCAGGAAGAGTTTATTTCGATTGCCAGTGCCGAGGAAAAGGATAAGGCACTAGCTAGAAAAGGACTCGAATTTGCTAGCCGCGTGATGGCTGAACAAAAACCCGACATGCTGATTCTAGATGAAATAAACGTTGCCTTGCATTTTAAACTACTTGATGTGGCCGAGGTGAAGAAGTTTATTGATAAGTGGCGGGGCAAAGGTACCGAGATAATATTAACGGGTCAGAAGGCTAGTTCGGATCTGATCGAACGAGCTGATCTAGTGACGGAGATGAAAAAGGTAAAACACTATTTCGATAAGAAGATCAAGGTGAGAGAAGGGATAGAATATTAATTTACATAAATATGACCATAGACATCCAAGACTGGTTAATTGCCGACGGTTATAAAATAATAGTAATTGTAGGGTTAGCGATTCTTTCCTATGTCTTGTTTCGATTATGGGGCAATCGGATCATCCAAACTTTGTCAAAGGTAAAAATCACTCGTGGTGATCGCACTGAGCAGGAAAGTAAACTCCGCCTGAAGACTTTATCAAAAGTGGTAGCGAGGGCGGGTGCAGTGGTAATATTAGCCTTGGTAGTCTTGATGGTCTTGCAGAGCTTTGGGATTGATATCACGCCAGTGTTAGCTGGTGCCGGCGTAGTTGGCATTGCTGTCGGTTTTGGCGCTCAGAGCTTGATCAAAGATATATTAAATGGCTTTTTTATTCTCCTGGAAGATCAATTTGTTGAAGGTGACTTTGTTTTGATAAAAGGAATGGAGGGGACAGTAGAAGATTTTAGCCTGCGACGGACAATTCTGCGGGACTTCAAAGGTGATACTCATATTATTCCCAATAGCCAGATCAAGACAGCTACTAATTACACGCATGGTTGGTCGCGAGTGGTAGCTACTATTCCCGTAACTTACGAAGAAGACACTGAAAAAATTTTTACGCTCTTGGAAAAAATTGGCGGTGAGTTGGCAAAAGATGAGAAATTTAAAAACAAGTTGATGGGGTCGATAGAAGTATTGGGAGTTGATGATTTTACAGATGTGAGCTTGAATATCAGTGTAGCGATTAAGACGGTACCATCAGAGCAGTGGGAAGTGAAGCGAGAACTACTAAAAAGAATCAAACTTGCTTTTGATGAAGAAGGAATTGAGATTTCGCACCGACGGCGGGCAGTTACCAAATAAGGTTATTCCCTTGGCAGTCTGAAAAAATTGTATTAGGATATTCTTGTAACTTAACAAACAAGCACAGCCCCATAAGGGACAATCAGGGAAGCGAGGTGACCCCGCTCAAAAGGGGAAGTCCTCCACAGTGCCGCTACTGTAATCTTTCGACGTCATGTCGAGAGTAAGTCAGAGAACTGATTCTGTGTTTCAATGTTTTAACCACTTCTTCGTGCAAAGAGAAATTGTGTTTACGGTCATCAGCCAATATTCAACAAAGTTTAGTATTAGTGGTTGATCGTAATTGAATCGACCCCTCTTGGCAGGGGTTTTTTGATCCTTTTTAAGGAGGAGGTGCTTGATGAGAAGCAGGAGATGGTTTTTAGAAGCAGCCGCGAAAACCGGAGCCGGTCTGATCTTCGCTGGGTTTTTACCAGCCTGTCAGGGTGGTAGAGAGATCGTGGTTCCGACCTACTGTGCTCAGGGAACTGTCCTGGAACTGATGCGTCAGTCGGGGCTGATTCTGTGGGTGGATGAGAGGAGCTACCTTGACATTTCCACTGGTAAGGCGTGTTGGGGCACATACTTCCGGCAAGTAGAGTACTTGAAGAATCCAGTGTTCTGGCTGCGCCGCCGCAGTGGTAGCCATGATGTATCCTTCGAGGGTGATCCTCGTGATGCCAGTCAAGTCCAGGTGCTTCCAGGCCATGATATTGTTTGGGCGGAGATCTAGTCAAGCAGGTTTCCCCCTCTTTTTAAAAACAACTTTTTCGCCTGGGGCGATATAATTAACTAAGATAAAAAACATGAATTACAAAAGACTAATCGTTACTGCTCTGTTGGCAGTAGCTTGTGTCTTCACTGTTGGCTGCACCGCTCAAGATCAGAACACTAATACCGCTACCGATTCAACTACTACGGAAAAAGTAGCCGAGGAAAAAACCACTACCGCTGAACTAGTTATCAATAATGGCAGTGGAGAAAAGACCGCCCAAGTTGAAATTAGTAGTGAGATGACTGCTCTTGATGTTCTTAAAAAGGGAACAGAAGAGCTAGGGATTGAATTAAAAACTCAAGAGTATGATTATGGTACGATGGTCGAAGGGATTGGCAGTGATATCGGTGGAACCGATGGTAAATATTGGATGTACTATGTCAATGGTCAGACTCCAGCAGTGGGCGTAGATACCCAAAAAGTAGTGGCGGATGATAAGATAGAATTTAAGTATGAAGCGAGCACGTTCTAGCTTAGTAGTTCAAGCGACTTCTTCTTGACCATCTCCCCCGGCAAGAGATATACTCTAACTAGATAACAGTATCAATATGAATCCTCGCGGGAAAAAATTAATAGCAGCGCTGGCTCTCATCGCCTTTGGGTCTATCGGTCGCATCCTCCTGCTTGATATGCCAAACGTTGAGACTCTGACGGTGGTGTCACTGCTGGCCGGTGCTTGGCTTGGCGGTGTCTATTTTTTCATCGTCCCTTTGGCCACCGTGGCTGTTTCTGATATGTACATTGGTATGGGACAGGATGCTATCATCATATTTGTTTGGTCAGCTTGGGCAGTTATTGGTGGGTTAGGTTGGTTACTGCGAAAAAGCAAACGAAACTTTACTTTTGGTTTGAAGTTAACTGGTATGGGCTTGGTGGCCTCGACTTTCTTTTTCATTTGGACCAATTTTGGCACTTGGCTTGTTTGGAATATGTATCCTCACACCTGGTTAGGATTAGTTCAGTGTTACGTTGCTGCGATCCCATTTTTCAAAGCCAACCTGCTTGGCAACCTAGTTATTATTCCTGCTGTTAGTTTTTCCTTAATTTTTGTTTGGCGGCAGCGGGCAGTCTGGCAAAGATTGTCGAGACGTTTACGACAAAAGCGAGCTAAAGAGGTAACTATTAAATAAAATGCCAAAAACCAACAAAATATTTCGTCCTTCCTGGGACGATTATTTTATGGCCATTACTAGGATTGTGGCCACTCGCTCTACCTGTGATCGTTTGCACGCCGGAGCAGTCTTGGTACAAAATAACCGTATAATTGCCACCGGATATAATGGCTCTCCACCCCGCCTACCTCATTGTGATGATGTGGGGCATCTTCTGGAAGAAGGTCATTGTGTCCGCACTGTTCACGCTGAGCACAATGTTTTGTTGCAAGCAGCAGTTTTGGGTAGCCTGAGCACTAAGGACTCGACAATGTACACTAAATATAGTCCCTGTATTCATTGCTCAAAATACATTGCCGTCTGTGGTATTAGGAGAGTCGTTATTGGTAAAATATATCGTAATGATAAAGCAGTAAATTACTTACGGGAAGCGGGCATTGATGTAGACATTTACCCAGAGAATAAAGAGTGGAATGGAGCAATGAGCAAATTATTTAAAGAGGAAATTGAAGAGAAGATAGCCGCCGAGGGAAAAGTAAAGATACGAACAAAGCAATGAATATTATTATCGGCATAACTGGGACGATGGGTGCTGGTAAAGATACTATCGCTAATTATCTAGTCAAGAAACATAATTTTACCCATCATTCTTGTTCGGATATCTTACGCGATGAATTAAAAAAGCGGGGCGAAGCCGAAAGTCGAACCAGATTAAGTGATATTGGCAATGAGCTTAGGAGTAATTATGGAGCAGGTGTTTTGGGCGAGCGGATACGAAAAAAAATAATTACCAGCCAGGAGTCACGGGCAGTTGTTACTGCTCTTCGCCACCCAGATGAAATCAGAGCCTTAGGCGAAAGTGGTGATTTCCATTTAATCTCTGTTGACGCCAAAGTAGAATTACGCTTTCAGCGTTTACGTGCAAGAAACCGCCAAGGCGACAGTGCTACTCTAGCAGAATTTAAGCAGCAGGAAGCCAAAGAAATGGGGACTGAGGGTACTGGCCAACAGATTGGTGTCTGCGTGTCACAAGCTGAATACCAGATTTTGAATAATAGTACATTTGCTGATTTGTATGGTGAAGTTGACCGGGTGTTAAGTAAAATCGGAACAAATTGATTTAGTCATTAATGTATAATGAGGTTAAAATCGAGCCTCTTTTTTGATTAAAGCACATGATATTTTCTCATTTACCCGCTGGCTTTATTGCTGCCTATATCACCAGGAAAATTTGGCGGAAAAATCTCAGCCAGCACCAGGTCAACTGGCTCTACGTTGTTGGCGGATTAGCTGGCATTTTGCCGGATGTCGACACTTTATATTATTACTTAATAGATTCCCATCTCTCTCACCGGGAGCTAATTACGCATACTCCCATTCTGTATGTGGTTATCTGCACGTTACTGTATTTGCTAGGTTGCCTATTCCGGCGGAGGATTTGGCAGTCACTCAGTGTGGTAATTTTTGCGGGCGCATTTAGTCACCTCTTATTGGATTCATTAAACTCTGGGATCGGCTGGTTGCATCCGACAACCAATTTAATTTTTGGTCTGCTTAGCATTTCCGTTTTAGCTGATGGGTGGTACGGGCAATATCTACTAGTAATAACTTTATTGATTGAATTAGCCATATTTTTATTGGCCGGCAATATTATTTTTTGGGCAAGATATAAACAACGACAGGGTAAAATAATAGTCGCCGTTGTTTCTAGCCTAGCTCTAATATTTTTAGCAGTCGCACTTTATAATATTAGTCCCCAGCTTTACGTGCGTGACCCTAATATTTATTATGGTGATTATGACCACGATGGCGTAGCCAATAAAAGTGACTACGATATTGATGGTGATGGTATTAATAATATTACTGATCTTGATGCCAACGGTGATGGTCAGGCTAATCGGGAAAAAGTAATAGCTTCGGCTCTGGCGATGACGGACGTATACTATGATCGAACCAGTAAAAGTTATTGGGGTATGTTGTCACGTTTTGGTTTTTTGTCTAACGCTGATGTTGTCACACGTTCTTATGACGCTGCTGGCATTTACCTATACCAAGAGCTAGAACATGATTTTGCTAACAATCATAGCGGTTATCTCGGTACTCCCAATGACGATCAATTCGCCAATAGTGTTCATAATATATATATCTATTGTCAACATCAGGGGCTACTACAAACAGATGAGGCCAAAGCTATGCCTGGCGACAGCTTGTTTTATTCTACTGGTGGTGAATCGGCTGATCATTTGGCTCTGGTGGTAGAAAAAGTGGGCAGTGAAATGGTAGTAATCGATGCTGGCTTTGATAATGAGAAGGTGGTAAAAACAAGTAGTGCCGTTGTTAGTCAGAAATTTGGAAAAGTAATTGCCTTGGGTAAGATTTTACCGTAAAATAGAGAGGAAGATAAAAGAAAATAATACCATGGAAGTTAAAGAAGTGATGCAAAAGGAGGTTATCACGGTGCAAGCCGACATGTCGGTGACGGAGGCGGCGCTGGTTTTGTTAAAGCACAGTATTACTGGTGTGCCGGTGATTGATCAGGATGAAAAATTAGTGGGGGTTGTTTCGGAGAAGGATATTTTTAAGTATCTATACCCGGAATATCGGGAATACTATTCTTTTCTTGGATTTGATAAAGAAAAAAGTAATATTCAAGAGAAAATCAAAGAAGGGCGTGATGAAAAGGTTAGCCAGATTATGACGAGAAATGTTGTTTATGTAGCCCCCCACGATTCAGTAGTGCGAGTAGGAGCTTTAATGATAATGAAGAAAATACACCGAGTGATGGTAGTGGATAAAGGTAAACTAGTTGGGGTGGTTGGGCGTCGGGATGTTTATCACCAGGTGTTTGAGAAAGCTATTGGCAATGAAAAATAGACGATGAAAGAGACTATTGAGCAAATAGGATTTTTGCAGAGTAAAATCCAGCAGACGCTGGACTGTCTTTGACTTAGCTGGTAAGAAGAAAAAACTAACTCAGCTAAACCAAAAGATAAATCAGCCTGAGTTTTGGCAGGATAGGGAAAAAGCACAGCAGATTTCACAACAAGCCGAGCAATTAAAGGATCAGATCGATGAATGGCAGACCTTGGAAAGTGAAACGAAAGACTTGGGGGAGTTAGCGGATTTGGCTGAAGTTGAAAATGATAAAGCAGTTCAGCGGGATGTCAAAGAAAAGCTACGATCGTTGACAGAAGAGTTCGAGCACAGAGAAATTGAGGTTATTCTCGGCGAGGAGTTTGATGATAATAATGCTATTTTAACAATTCATGCCGGCACTGGAGGTACTGAGGCTCAAGATTGGGCGGAAATGTTGCTGCGGATGTACCTACGCTACGCGGAACAAAAACATTGGCGGGCGAATATTTTAGATAGGGTAAGCGGTAATGAGGCTGGAATAAAGACTGTAACCCTGAGCGTTACTGGTTCATATGCCTACGGATATCTTAAGGCTGAGGCTGGGACACATCGTTTGGTAAGACTTTCTCCCTTTGACGCTGATCATGCTCGTCACACTTCATTTGCCTTGGTTGAGGTAACCCCGGAAGTTGATGACAGTATCGAAATTGAAATAAATCCTCAAGATCTTAAGATAGATACCTTTCGTTCCAGTGGCGCTGGTGGCCAGCATGTCAATGTTACTGATTCAGCTGTGAGAATTACACACCTGCCGTCAGGCTTAGTAGTTTCTTGTCAAAATGAGCGTTCACAGTTGCAAAATAAAGAATCGGCTCTAAGAGTATTAAAATCTAAATTATACGAACAAGAAAGGCAGAAGCAAAAAGAGGCGACCATCGCCGCTAAGGGCGAATACAAAGAAGCTAAGTGGGGCAATCAAATCCGTTCCTATGTCTTACATCCCTACCAAATGGTGAAAGATCATCGCACCAAATATGAAGATAAAAATTCGGCTGCGGTGCTTGATGGCAAATTAGATAAGTTTATAGAATCATATTTACGTCAATATGCCGAAAAGTAAAAAAGACAAACCAATCGTTGCCTTCAATAAGGTCAGTAAAATTTATGATAAATATCGTCAGGAAGTAGTTGCTCTGGAGGATATAGATTTTTCAGTAGCAAAAGGTGAATTTGTTTCTATCGTTGGTCGTAGTGGTACGGGCAAATCAACTATTATCAAGTTGATGATTGCGGAGGAGAAACCGACTGAGGGTCAGGTGGGGGTTTTAGGATGGGATTTAAATAAAATAAAAGATCGGCAGGTACCAGAATTTCGGCGTCAACTGGGAGTGGTATTTCAAGACTATAAATTATTGACTCGAAAAACAGTTTACGAAAATGTTGCTTATGCCATGGTAGTCAGCGGCCAGTCGGTAGTCAAAATTAGAAAGACAGTCCCACAAGTGCTGGACTTGGTGGGATTGAAAGATAAAGGCAGGCGGTTTCCCAAAGAGCTATCAGGTGGTGAACAGCAACGAACAGCCATCGCCCGGGCTTTAGTACACAAGCCGAATCTATTAGTAGCGGATGAGATGACGGGTGAGCTTGATGCTTTGTATGCTTGGGAGATTATGGAGATATTACTGAAAATTAACCAGATGGGCACAACAGTAATTATTGCTACTCACGATCGGGATATTGTTAATAAGATTAATAAACGAGTAATTACTTTAGAAGAGGGTAGGATCATCCGCGATCAAAAACAAGGGGATTATTTATTGTAAGCATGATTAATTTACTACGTATTTTAAAATTTGGAGTCAAGAACTTTTTCCGTAATATTTGGTTATCAACAGCCGCTACTAGTATTATGATTTTAACTATTTTCACTGTCAGTGTGCTAGTGATGTTGAATTTGGTAGGAGCAATGGCAGTAGAGACAGTGAAGGAAAAAGTGGATATCAGTATATATTTGCAGCCAGAGTCAACTGATAACCAGATTAATCAAGTAAAAAATAAATTATTGTCTTTACCCGAAGTTAAGTCGATTGATTACACTTCGAAAGAGGAAGCCTTGAGAGAATTTCAGCAGGAACATCAGGGGAATGACTTAATATTATCTTCAATTCTAGAACTGGATGAAAACCCACTCCAGCCGACTTTGGTAGTCAAGGCTCGCTATCCTGAAGATTACGCAGTGATTGCTGATACTATCAATGTGGATGAATATAAATCAATTATTGGTAAGATTGATTTTGATGATAATAAAGAGGTTATCAACCGTCTAACCAATCTCACTCAGACTTTGAAGCGGGTTGGAGTGGGATTAAGTGCGGTCTTTGGCTTGATTGTTGTTTTAGTAGTTTATAATACAATTCGTTTGACAATTTATACTCAGAAGTACGAGATTAGAATTATGAAGTTGGTAGGGGCGACCAATAATTTTATCCGCTGGCCTTTTATTGTGGAGGGAGTTATTTATGGCTTAGTTGGTAGCATCGGTGCCTTTGCTATTATGTATCCGCTAGTGGAATATTTTTCTCCGTTAGTGAGTAATTTTTTAGGAGAGCAAAGTATTGACATGCTAGCTTATTTTAACGAACATATCGTTAAAATATTTTTGTTCGAGATAGCAGCTGGAATTCTACTGGGAGTTATTAGTAGTTTGTTGGCAGTGCGGCGTTACGTACATAGTATTTAAACTGTCTTAGTGTGAAATTTAAGTAAATCCGATGGGGAGTAGCCAAGCGGTAAGGCAACGGGTTTTGATCCCGTGATTCGGGGGTTCGAGTCCCTCCTCCCCAGGATAGTTGTACGCGGTTCTGGCGACCGAGATACCTCAGAAAAGTAGTAAATATCTAGAAATGATAAAGATGGCAAAATTAGCCGTCTTTTTTGATTGGCTTCATTAAGCTTAGATGTCCACTTCTTGAGTTTACTTTTTGGTGTTTTTATACTAATATGGTCAACAGAACGTTAAAAAGTCGCTACCTAACCCCCATAAAATGTTTATGGGGGTTAGTATTACTACAGAGAAATAAGTTAACGTCGCTCTTTGACTAAAAAGGAGGATCAACCATGAGATTGTTAGTAACGGGCGGGGCGGGATTTATCGGCTCCCACTTTATTCGCTATTGGCTCGAGAACTATCCCCAAGATTCCGTAGTTAACTTCGATTTGTTGACTTACGCGGGCAACCTGGAGAACCTAAGTGATGTGGTCGAGAGATTCGGTGATCGATACGTGCTTGTTCAAGGTGATATCACCAATATTTCCGCAGTGGAAGCAGCTTTTGTTGAACACAAGCCTGAGATTGTGGTCAACTTCGCCGCCGAGTCTCATAACAGCTGGGCTATAGTTGACCCCAGTAGGTTCTTTCGAACCAATGTGCTTGGGACTCAAACTTTGCTCGAGGTAGCGCGTCGAAAAGGAATTAAGCGGTTTCAGCATGTTTCTACATGTGAAGTTTATGGTGACTTATCACTGGACTCGAGTGAAACTTTCAACGAACAGTCACCATGTCGGCCACGAACCCCTTACAACGCGTCGAAAGCCGGTGCCGACCATGTCGTTCAGGCCTACTACCACACTTTCGATGTTCCCACGATCATCTCGCGCTGCTCGAACAACTACGGCTCCTTCCAGTTTCCCGAGAAGGTCATTCCTCTGTTTACAACTAAGGCCATAGACGGTCAATCTCTGCCCCTGTATAAAAGCAGCCAGAACAAACGCGAATGGGTTCATGTACTTGACCATTGCCGCGCAATCGATCTGATGATCCGCCAAGGAAAAGCCGGCGAGGTGTATAATGTGGGAACTGGAGTAGAAAGAACAGTAGAGGAGATAGCCGATTCTGTCCTCAGCGCTCTAGACCTTCCCCAAAGTATGAAGACATACGTACCTGACAGGCCGGGTCATGACAGGAGGTATCTACTTGACAGCTCCAAAATCCGTACGGAATTTGGATGGAAGCCGTTAATCGACTTCGCCAACGGATTACGCGAGACTGTCCAATGGTACGTTAAAAACGGGTGGTGGTGGCAAAAGCTTAAAGGACGCGAAGTTGTCCAAGAGGACAACTGGCTCAACCAAAAAGGCTAAAGCCGGCAATCTTTTAACCAGACCTACTGCTCCGTTTAGGGATCTTACCGCAAGATTCCTTTTTTATTTCAAAAAAGACAGATTTGTTGTATAATAACTTTATGAAATGGAAAAAATTAAGCTCAAAAATAGTTTATAAAAATCAGCGGCTGCAATTAAGAGAAGATACTGTAATTCGTCCTGATGGTAAAAGGGGAAAATACAGTATCGTAGAAAGGCCGCCGGTAAATTTTGTTATTGCTTTAGATCAAAAAGGATCAATTTTTTTTATTAAAGAATACAGATACCCAATTAAAAAAACTATACTGCAGTTGCCAGCCGGGACTACAGACAAAAACATAAGTTGTTTAGTCTCTGCCAAAAAAGAACTTTTTGAAGAAACCGGCTTAAAGGCCAAGAGTTGGGAAAAGCTTGGTAAATTTTATATCGGACCGGGACACGAAAATATTTACGCGAATATATTTTTGGCAACAAAACTAAATGTATCTCAACTTAATAAATCAACACAGCCTAAAGATGAATTGATATTAAAAGTAATAAAACTGCCTATCGCAAAGATTAGGCAACTAATAAGCTCGGGCAAAATTGAGTGTGGTATAACTTTAGCCGCTTTAAATCTATATTTTTCAAAAAAGAAAAAGTAAGCAGGTTGACAGATAACTGAATAAAAAAGAGGGATCAAGGTGGTTGTTTTGGTCCCCCGTGTTTTTTAACTGGCATCGAAGCAGAATGGTTGACTGGTCGGCTCAATGCCAATTCTGAAATCGTCAACCAATTTCTCCAACAGCGCATTCAGAGAAATCTGCCCTGGCATGCAGAATTTGCATCGGATGCCGAGTTCTTTGCCTGCGGCACTGCGCATGATGTCGACAAAGCTGCAACCGTTGCTCATTTGACCGAGGACATATTCTCTGGGCGACTTGGAACGAGTATAGGGCTCTCCGATGGAATCACATGCTCCGACAATACCAAAGGGATCAATCGCCGGCCTCACTACTGGAATCAAACATCTCTTTGGCTGCGTTAACTCCATTCCTTTCCATTGATCCATCGCAATCAGCAGATCATCCGCAAATGACGCGCTGAATCCTGATTGACCGGCTTCGACACTGGTACGCAATTCCCGCAAACCTTCAAGCATCTGCTCGTATTGGTATTCGGAGAGCTTTTTGGTTACGCCGATGCAATCTACTCGCACGTCAAGAAAATCAACTTCTAAGTCGGAGCAAAGCTTCGCTATCTTTGCCACTTCTGCATAGTTGAGTTCCTGTAAGACTATGCCGATTCCGACTTTCAGTTTTCCTCTTCTCTGTTTATTAAGGCTAACGATTTTACGGATCCCGTCTAATACGGATCCCAGATCATTAGCTCCTAAAGGTCGGTTGATCAGCCTTGAGTAAATTTCGGGTGTGGCTGCATGCAAGCTAACTCTCAGCCAGGTAGAGCTTAAGATGGAATCCAGTAATGCTGGATCCGCATCGTAAAGCGTTCTGCCGTTGGTGTAAATCATCGTTTCAAGTCCGATTGAGTTAGCTTTGTCCAGTACTGGTTTGACTTTAGCTTGTGAAAACAGGGTTTCACCGCCACCAGAGAATATTATCTGGTGAGTGCCCAAACCCTTTACTTCTTCCAGAATCCCGCACCATTGATCCGTTGTAAGTAGGCGCTCTGCTCCATAGAAATCGGCAATGGAAGTCGTCTGCTTCTGACCACCGCACCAAATGCACATTTGACATCTGTAAACACACATGGCATTGGTAGGATGGATTTCCAGCATCATTGGACCTACCATTTCTCCCCGCAGGATTTTGGGCAAATATTGAGGATTCTGCGACACCGTTCAATTTCGGGTGCGTAAATTACGAGTTTCCTGCTATGATATGCCCAAAAGTAGTGATTTAACTAGTTAAATAGGCATATTATGACAAAAAAAACGTAAAGTAAGGTGCCCAAATTGTGGTAGTAAAAGAACA
>JAHJQX010000032.1 GCA_018818965.1 Patescibacteria group bacterium
TCACCTTGCACGATGGCGATCGGTTTTTTATTGGCGTGACCGAATATAGAAAATTTATTGGTGTGGGTTGGACGGATCAGGTCGTTTTCCCGGTAAAGGAATTTGGTTACGTTTTTAGCGTCCAGATCTCCCTCAGCAATTTTTACAAAGAGATCTTCGGTCGTGTTGGCGTTATATTTTTTAAGAGCAGCTGTAATTTTATTTTTAGGTAGACTATCTATATTTTTATTCTTTATCTGTAACAACTGGCCGTTTAATATTTTTTTACCTGAATCTATATTATATTGACGGTCCAAGTTTTTGAACCATCTTTTGACCTTATTTTGAGCCAAACTGGTTTTGGCAAAATCAAGCCAGTCGCGACTAGGGGTAGTTTTATCGTCGGTAATAATTTCCACCCGGTCACCGTTTTGCAGTTCAGAGTCGAGTGATATTAACTTGTCGTTAGCCTTGGCAGCTCGGCAGTGGTTACCGATGTCAGTATGGATATAATAAGCGAAATCTATCGGCGAAGATCCTTCAGGTAAATCGTGAATTTGCCCTTGCGGGGTGAAAACAAAAATACGATCTTTGAAGATATCAATTTTTAAGGATTCTAGGTATTTAGCGCTGGGCACCTTAGAGACTACTTCTTGTTGCCACTTTACTAGCTGACTTACCCATTTTATTTTATTTCCCGGAGCTTTAGAACCACCACTGGGTTTTTCGTTTTCAGTGTAATGCCAATGGGCAGCGACACCGTATTCAGCCTCTTCGTGCATCTGGGCGGTGCGGATTTGAAATTCAACAATTTCTCCTTCGGGGCTGATAGTTGAAGTGTGAAGTGACTGATAGCCATTGGTTTTGGGTACGGCGATGTAATCTTTGATGCGTCCCAGAAGCGGCTTCCAGTTATTATGAATGATTCCTAGGACTCTATAGCAATCGGGAACGGATTGGACAATAATCCGGAGAGCAACTAGATCATAAATTTTATTAATATCAAAATCATGTTTGCTAAGTTTTTTGTAGAGGCTATATAAATGTTTAGCCCGACCGTGAATGTCGAAGTCTTTTATTTGGTTTTCGTTTAATTTGTCAGCTACTTGTTTCTTAACTTTTTCGACGTAGCGTTTCTTTTTCTCTATTTCTTGTTCGTAAAGCTCTTTGGTTCTTTGGTAAGCCTGCGGGTAGAGAAAAGGGAAAGCATAATCTTCCAGCTGACCCTTGACTTCTCCCATTCCCAGGCGATTGGCCAGTGGAGCATAGATCTCAACAGTCTCACGGGCAATGCGTTTACGCTTGGTAGGGGAATGACCGGTAATAGTTTTTATGTTGTGTAAGCGATCAGCTAACTTAATTAAAACCACCCTGATGTCGGCAGCTGTTGCCAAAAAGAATTTACGCAGGTTTTCAGCGGAGTAATCTTGTAGGCTGGCATCGCTGAGACTGCCTTTTATTTTTTTAAGCTTAGTGAGACCACGCACTAACTGTACTGTTTCTGTGCCAAACCGATCTTCGATAGTTTCTAACTTGGTTGAAGTATCTTCGGCGATATCGTGCAAGAGCGCAGCGATGAAGGTGGCGGTATTGAAATTAAACTGAGCCAGGAAGCCGGCTACATAGAGAGGATGTTGAATATAAGCTTCGCCAGTTTTACGTAGTTGTCCGGCGTGCCTCTTTTGGGCAAAATTATAAGCCTCTCTGATTTTTTTAGTATCAGCTTGCGGGGAATTTCTCTTAATTTTTCTTAACAGTGAATCAATAGTCATATCTTTGCTTTTCTATACCATTGTGCCTGAAATTGCTCGTTTGTTCAAGAGGTGATATAGTGGGAATGTGAATGTTGGAGTAGCTGTCCTATTATACCTTTGAAAGTATATTAAGGAGAGTTACTGGTTTGTATTATCTATATGCTAATCAAGAGAAAACTTAAGAAGCTAGCCAGAAATATTAAAAGTCAGCCAGACTTTGCTTTTATTGATCAACTAGTGAAGAAATATTCGGAAGCGGAAGTGCATTTGGTGGGTGGATTGGTGCGTGATTATATTATTGGCCGGCAAGAAATGGTTGATTATGATTTTGTGATTCGCAATATTTCTGCTCAGAAATTGCGAGAATTTCTAGAACCACTGGGCTGGGTAGATTTAGTCGGACGTGATTTTGGCGTTTACAAATTTGTCCCGCGGGATTCACAGCTAACTGAGGCGATTGACATTGCTTTACCGCGCACTGATTTTGCTACCGGTGGGGGAGGTTATCATGACTTTGCTATCCAAACCGATCCTAAATTACCTCTAGCCGATGATTTATCCCGCCGAGATTTTACTATTAACGCCATGGCAGTTAATATGCGGGACGGCCGCTTAGTTGATCCTTATGGTGGGCTAGCGGATATTAAAAGAGGGTTAATTAGGACAGTAGGTGAACCTAAAGACCGTTTTCGCGAAGACTATTCGCGAATTTTACGAGGTATCCGTTTTGCGGCGCAACTGGGTCTTAAAATTGAATCTGGAACCTGGCAATCGATTTGTCGGCTGGCTAAATATGTGACGGCCACCAAGCTGACCAGCGCGGGTAAGGTTTTGATTGTACCCAAAGAAACGCTGGCAGAAGAATTTATTAAATCATTATCGGCTGACCCCCTGGTAACATTTGATTTATATGATGCCAGCAGCATTATGCATTATGTTTTCCCGGAGATTGAAGATATGAAGGGAGTGGAACAACCACTTGAATTTCACGCCGAGGGGGATGTTTTTTTTCATACCAGGTTGTGTTTGCAGTTAACACCAACGGATGTTTCGACGGAGTTGCGGTTGGCTTTATTACTTCATGATATAGGTAAACCTTCCACTCAGAAGACACCCGAGCGGGATCGGGTGGACAGAATTCGCTTTGATGAGCATCCCGAAGAAGGTGCTAAGCTTGCTCACCAAATATGTCGACGCTTACGCTTAGCTAATAAACTAACGGAACGGGTAGTTTGGTTGGTCAGAAATCACATGATGTTTGTTATGGGACAAGTAGAAGATATGCGTACGACAACTATCAAGAAATATTTTATTGATGATGTAAAATTGGGAGATGATTTGTTAGAACTTTACCGGATTGATACCGAGGCCTCTGATAGCTCTCAGCAGAGAAAATTTCTGGCCCGGCAGCGCGAAGTGGTGGAGCACATTGCTCGAATGCGTGAGGCTTTCGCCGAAGCAGAAGTAAAAACATTTCGTCATATTATCACTGGTCAAGATATAATGCAGGAATTTAATTTGGAGCCGGGACCGGGAGTAGGGAAGTATTTAATGCGGGTCGATGATTTCATTTTCAAATATGTAGTGAAAAAT
Source organism: Patescibacteria group bacterium (assembly GCA_018818965.1). Classification (GTDB taxonomy): domain Bacteria; phylum Patescibacteriota; class JABMPQ01; order JABMPQ01; family JABMPQ01; genus JABMPQ01. Next base: position 3,327 of record JAHJQX010000032.1, read on the forward strand.
AAGAAAGAGCCAAGCCGGGATGAGGTTATTAAATTTTTAAAAAATAAATAAATTTTTATAAATGACTGAGGACAAAGACAAAGAGTTATATGACTGTCTCATCATCGGGGGTGGCCCGGCAGGTTTTACGGCTGGTATTTACGCGGCTCGTTATAAGCTAAAAACAATATTATTTACCAAGGAAATGGGTGGTACTAGCGCTAAGGCACACAAGGTGGAGAATTATCCAGGGTTTTCTTCGATAGCTGGCATAGAGCTAATGCAGAAATTCCGTGAGCAATATGAGGAATATGACGTCGAATTGCAGGCGGATGAAGTAAAAAGTGTGCGCAAGGGTGATGATGGAATATTTACGGTGATGGCTGACGATCGGGAATATAAGGGGCGAGCGGTTGTTTTGGCTCTGGGCAAAAAGCGACGCGAGCTGGGTGTGCCGGGCGAGAAAGAATTTGCGGGTAAAGGTGTGTCGTACTGTGCTACCTGTGACGGGATGTTTTTTACAGACAAGGTGACGGCAGTGGTGGGGGGGAGTGACGCAGCCGTGATGGCCGCTTTGCTTTTGTCGCCACACGCTGAGAAAGTATATCTTATTTATCGGCGGGATCAGTTACGCGCGGAGCCGATTTGGACGGAGCGAGTAGTCAAGGATCCGAAAGTCGAGATTATATATAACACTAATGTGGTGGAAGTGAAGGGCGAGGGGACAGTGAAGAGCGTGATGCTAGATAAGGAACACGAAGGTAGTCAGGAGCTGGCTTTGGATGGTTTGTTTATTGAGGTTGGGGCTGACCCAGAGGTGAGCTTGGCCAAGGAGCTAGGTGTCGAATTAGACGAGAAGGATAGAATTAAGATTAACACTCAAGCTGCTACCAATGTACCGGGCGTGTCTGCGGCCGGGGACGTGACGGTTGGACTGTGCGAGATGGAGCAGATTGTGACGGCGGCGGCGGAGGGTGCGACGGCTGCTTATGGGGTGTATGAATACTTATTAGGTAAATAATTATAACAAAATGAAAAAATTAATTGCTTTAGTCTTCTCGGCTGTCGTGGGAACACTTTTTCTATCTGGCTGTTCTTGGAAGCTGTCTGACAGATTGAGTATCGGTCAAGAAGATTATCATGTTAGCAGTGAAGTCAAAGGAAATTACGTGTGGGGTGGAGCAATGACTCTGGCTTGGCAGGAACTGGGCGAGAATATTATTAAAGAGGATATTAAATTGGATACTGACAACGAGAAAGCTTTGGCCATGGCGGAAAAATTTAACCAGGAGAAGTTTTCTCGCAGTGACATGGATGAGAAAAGTTATTATATAAAAAGTGGTTATGGCTCAGAAACTGTTAGTACAATTAATAAGGAGGTAAAAGAAAAATTCCCCAGCAAGAGTTTTGCTGATCTAAGCATTCCTTTGGGTGCCAGGGACATTATTTCTTATGCCTATTTTTTGAAAGAGGTTGCCTACCCGACTGAATTTAAAAAAGGGGAGAGTGTTTTTAATGATACAAAGGTGTGGGGTTTTTCTACTTCCGATAGTGACCAGAGGGAGAATGTAAATATTATGAAATACTGGAATGATGACAAGTTTATTATTAGTCTTAAACTCAAGGAGGAGGATGACGAGATAGTATTAGTTAAAGGTTTAGACATGAATAATCCGATCGAAGCTATAGAGAAAATTAACGAGTATAGTGATGCAGAGCAGGCGATGGGCGCGGAAGATATATTCCGCATGCCTGATTTACACCTCGATTATCAGCGGGATTATGAGGAAATGAAAAATATTCAATTTGCCAATACAGGATTTACCGATTATCAGATAGCGGAAATGTATGAAAAGATAAAATTCGATATGGATTATGCCGGGGCAAGGGTGGAGAGTGAAGCGGTGATCGGCGTGTCAAAAGGAGTTCTCGCAAAGAAAAAAAAGTATAAAAAGTTGATTCTAGATAAGCCCTTTTGGTTATTTATGAAGA
>JAHJQX010000033.1 GCA_018818965.1 Patescibacteria group bacterium
GGGCACCTTACTTTACGTTTTTTTTGTCATAATATGCCTATTTAACTAGTTAAATCACTACTTTTGGGCATATCATAGCAGGAAACTCGTAATTTACGCACCCGAAATTGAACGGTGTCTCGTGGGGTTGTCAACCCCGTTGTTGTTGCCCACCTCCGGGGGGCAGTCCGCACAGTCCAGGTCGCCGCAGCAGCCGGCCGCGGCGAAGATCAGGGTGGACAGAAGGATGATAGCGATCTTGGGGGACATGGTAACCTCCTTTGGCCTTTGGCCTGTTTTGTCCCATTCGGTGGAAAATCAGTAATTCCTCAATTGTAAAAAGTACAATCATCTGACAATAGCATAAAATACCATATGAGTCAAGCCCATTTTGCTAATTTTGCTAATAAAAAACAGCCAGAAATGGCTATTTAAAGCGACTTATAGACTGCCAGGTTTACTTGAAGTATTTCAGTAAAGGACTCTCTTTCCCCTTTTTAGTAATAATATAGGCGTAACTAGAAGTCAGACCCAACTTTTTTAATACCGACCGTGTTTTATTTAACTCTAAATTATATCCCGAAACTAGTGGCATATCTGCGCGTACTTTTACTACCGTGAAGTTATTTTGCGCAAATAACTTAAGCCAGCGTTTTTGCCCGTAGCCGATAAACTCCGCCCAGTGTGATTTATAAGCCCCGTGAATCTGCGGCCAGAGATATTTCAGCCAAGCTAGTCGGGAGCGTGATTGTTCTTTTTTCGGGTTGTTAGGATCAACATCCTTTTCTTGTTTTCCGTGCAACTTTTGTTTGAATTCTTTAAAGTTAAATGACATTTTAAGTAGGTAGGGGTAGTAGAGCAATATCAACAAGAACTTCCAGGTTCGGTTGGGCATAACATGGATCATTAAGCCGTCATTTTTCAGCACCTTATACATTCCTGCCAATGCCTTGTCGATGTTGGGCAAATGTTCGAGTAGGTTAGAGGAAAAAATGAAGTCAAATTGATCCTGCGCAAAGGGCAAATCTTCGGCATCACAAGCTTGATACCGCACATTAGGAATATCACGCCGGATCAATTTCTCGTCGGTGTATTCAGTACAAATTAGGTTATTAAAATACTTAGCAAGCAAAGTTGATTGAAAACCATCACCCGCTCCCAATTCTAAACCTTGCCCGAGAGCTTTGGCCGGGACTTTTTCGAAAAGCAATTCTATTTCCCGCTGGCGGAATTTGTGTAAGTAAGTGTCAAAGTCAGTTATCATACGTTGATTATACCTCAAAAAACTCACTATAACTATTGCTCTCACCTGTAAGACTGGGTTCGCGCAATAGCTATAGTGAGTTTTTCCTGTGAGTAGCTGTCGCGTGAATTATAGAAAAAGGGCCTACTCTAACTACTGAGTGAACCCAGTCTTACAGGTGAACGAAGTAGTTAGAGTAGGCCCTTACACATATCTGAGTGGGGACAACGGTTTTAGGCAGCTTTTTCAGAAACGTATTTATATTAGTTCTTTACCGCTACATCCAAACCGCCATAGAAATCTTGATTAAAGACGTAGAAGCCGACTGGCAGTTTTTCGCCCGTCACCTCGTACATCACCACCATCGGCCGACCACCAATTCCGGGACCAGCTACTAGTTCTGCTTTACCGTCATCATCAACATCACCCATGGCGATATTGGCACCCACTGGGATATGGCCGTAAGTGCGCCACTCGCCAATCACGGTGTGTTGATTATTAAAGCGATAAACTTTGGTCCAAGCTTCTTCGTGACCCGCTTGGGCGACACCGATTTCGGCTTTACCATCACCGTCAACGTCAGCGGCGGCGACAGATAGCCCACCCCGGTAAGCCGGGTGGAAAGCGAAGAATGAAAGTGGTTTAAGTTGCCCATTACCTTCGTAAACTCTAATATGCGGGCCACCGCCAGCGCCAGCGCCGACGATTACCTCATCCTGGCCATCACCGTCAACATCGCCCATGGCGATATCCGCTCCGGATTCAACCGAGCCAAAAGCATTCCATTCACCGACAACGGTGCGAGTTTGGTCAACGCGGTAAACTTTAATCCAGGCTTGTCCGCCCGAGGCTTGGGAAACAGCAATCTCATCCCGGCCGTCGCCGTCAATATCGCCAGTGGCTACCTCAATACCACCCCGGTAGCTAGCATGGAAGGGGAAGAAATTAGCAATTTCTCTGCCATCCTCTTTGAAAACTCTAATATGCGGTCCACCACCAGTGCCAGCCCCAGTAACGATTTCAGCTTGGCCGTCACCATCGATGTCACCGTAGGCGACTGAAGACCCACCCCGGAATTGGTCGCTGTAAGCAAAGAAGTTAGCTTGCTTACGATTACCTAGGGAATCAAACGACTTAATATGTGGATTACCTCCGGGACCGGCGGCAACAATGATTTTGGTCTCATTAGTTGAATTTGATGCATCAGGGCCACCAATTTGGTCCACTTTCTTATACCATTCGTCGTCTTGATCATTTTGTGATTCATCATCGTTTTGATTATTAGATTCGTCGTCTGGTGTAGTCGGTGAAGTTCTAACGGGCTCGATTAATTTATTAATCTTTAATTCAATAACAGTTACCGAGTGAGCCGGGAAGTTATAGCTAAAACTCGCCCCAGCGTTGTCAATGGTGGACTCCGAAATATTAACTTGCGAACTGTCTTTATTGTCGCTGTGAATTGAAGAGCCGTTCATCGTGTAGACTTTAGCTGATCCGGCGATAGAAGCATTATCGGTTTTGATAGTCGTGCTCATATCGGAAATAGCGTGTTTATTAACCACAGCCAGATAGAGAGTTTTATCATCGTTACTACGGCTAGCGTATGAGGTCAAATAGGGAACGTTATCCATATTAGGTACATGCCCTTTTTCCGAGACAGCAAAAGTTGGAGAGTTGCTTACTGAAGTCGATAGTGACTTAGTACCAAAATGCTTAGAGAAGAGAGAGATAGCCAAGGCAGTCGGTTTAGCCCGGTAATCAGCCGTGTAAGCTCCCCAGTGCCAGTCGGTTTCATTGGCTAATTTATGAAACTGCATTAATTTCACTCGTTTCTTGGTAGTAGCTTGACCCAGTAGGTCAGCCGTGGCGAGGCCGTAAATCAAATCTTCGCCTTGGTCAGCGTCAGCGGTGTTAAATTCAGTGACGCCAATTTCAATGCGCGATTCGTGGCCAGGAGCATATTGCTTGATTAAGTCGTAAGCATTCTCCGCCACCCCTTTACCCTGGCCGAAAGCGTTTTTGTAATTGTAACCAAAAGCGTAGGGAGCCGCTAGAATATGATTATCGGAAACGCTGCTTTGGACTTGGTAGGGGTAATAATGGAAATTTATAAAATCAAAGTAGGCCGCTGATTGCTTAATTACTTCCACATCCCAATTAGAATAGCCCAGGAGCAAAGAGGCTCCGATCTTAATATTAGGATCAACTGTTTTCATTGCTTGGGAGAATTCTTTCACTTTCTGAGCGTACATCGCACTTTCCATATAAGAGCCTTCCCAGCCCCAGATTTCATTACCCAGCTCCCAATATTTAATATTACGTTTTTGTTCCAGATTCATTTTCTTGACCAGCTCAGCCGCTGATTGCGGAGAAGTGTCACGCATGTTAACTACCATGGTCGGTTGCAAGCCAGCATCTTGGGCAAAGCGTAGTTGGCCATCAAAGTCAGCTACTCCCCAAGGGTTATTGGTTTCATAAGGCTGGCGGGTAGGGGAGCGCCAGAGGAAGCGATAATTATCTAAGGCGCCGTTGTATCTGACCACCATACCAATATAACCAGCTTCGTACATATTATATGAAGTGGATTTGATTTTAGCTTGGATAGTATAGTCACGCCAGCTGTGATCACCAGCTCTTTTTAGAGTTAGCGCTTGTCGGCCGCTATGGTACATTTTGCCATTTTCCAGACGCCAATCACCTTGGTTGTAATAACTAGGGATATCGCCGTTGTCCCATTTACCAGAATCGCTAGAGAAATTATCGGAGAGAACAGTCTTACCGGAATTATCTTGGACAACCACATTATCAAAGTAGCTATTTTGGTTATAACTAGAAGTTAGGCCAATCTCACCTTGAGCGAATTTAGTATCATTAACATTAAATATTTCCTTGTTGTCTATATATACTCTGATGTTACTACCCTGCACCCGGATTTTTAGCTGGTATTCAGCATTTGGATCGTAGGGTGTATTATCAGCCGCCATGACTTTAAAAGCGCCATCCTCCATTTTGACCAACATTCGAGCTCCTGGTTCGTATTCGTCGAGCACCCGCAAGGTCTGAGCATTACCCTTGGTCGTGGCTACCAAAGTATCATCGTACTTAAAAGTAGAGCTCGTACTGTAGCCATAGAGAGTAGAGGGAATGCTGTGGTTAGTATTATAAGCATCTACTTTGATAGTAGGTTTATAGGTGACCCCAACCGTGTCGATTATAAAGAGGATGATAGCAATTATAAGGAGAAAAGCCACTCCCTTAATAAAGAGGGGGATTTCTTTGCCTAAAAAGTAATTAGGAAAACGATATTGATCACGCATAGATCTTATTTTCATTTTATCTGTTCTTAATTATATTATAGAGGTTTCCCGCTTGATTGCCAATATCCAACTCTGGCAGAACTTTGTAGTATATCATTTATTAATATATCTGTCAATACTTTATAAATAGTATTGACAATATAGTCAATATATGCTATCTTGTAAGGTAACCCAAATAGCCAGTGGTTGTGAATAAAATAAGTGTTCACTACTCACTAGGAACCTTACTCGAGCTTTACATGTCCTTTAGCAGGAATTTATTCTGCTAGGAGGCACGCTCGAGTCTGCCCTTGGGCGGTGCGGGCTTTATGCCTAACAGAAGGTTTCTAGTGAGTGGTGAAAATACCAAATATGGATAACAGTAAGATAACTGTTGTTCTTTTTTATATCACCTGATTGAATCCAATCTATTTTCCTGCTATACTGAAACAAAGCTAAATACCATGTCCAAAATCAAACCAATCTTGGTCAATCTTGTTTTACTATCCGGCCTGCTTTTCCTGGCGGTTGTTTTTGTGCGGGGCTTTGATTATTACTCGGTGAAGTACCAGCAAAAAATTGACGAAGTAGTGATTAAAGGCGACATAGCTGCTCCGCTGGTAGCACAGAAAAAAGATGACCCCTATCACTTATCAGCCTTACTGTTAGGTGAGATGGATGTTGACTCTGCTGGTAATACCAAGTGGGGAGATTTATATTTCCTGGCCGAAGACAACCAGCGAGTTTTATTGGCTGAACCAAAACAAGAAGCTACGCCACTCTTTGATCCGGTGGCTAGTCGCGATCGCCTTTTTTACTATACCTTGAATCGGTCGGAGGGTAGGGAAGTGATGACCCTGCGTTCATTGACCTTGGCGAGTGGTCGGGATGAGATTGTGGCGGCACCGGGTCGGGACTATGAAATTAGAGGAGGATGGTTATCGGCCGACGGCGAACAGCTAATTTATCAAAAAGTTAATCAGGCCAATGGTGAGTCGGCTTTCTGGGGGCATGATCTTAAAAAGAATCTGGTGGAGGAATTGATGATACCGGAGGCAGGCTTGTATCCAACCCCAACTCAGCAGTGGGGGGCTAATTCTGAGCAATTTTACTTTACCAAAAATGTTGGACTTGATTCATATGTACTATATGAAGCACGTGGTTCGGTGATAACGACTGCTTTCCCGGCTTTTAATTGGAGCCAAGTTGACTGGCGAGATATGTGGCAAGTTAAACCACTAGCTGTTTCTCCCGATGGTTTATCAGCTGTCTATTTAGATCGGCAGTTAGAGGGTGAGCAGGTGGTGACTACTGATATTAACATCATTGATCAGAGTGGCGGCAAAACTAATTTATTGACAGTGTCCGGCAATGTCTATGAAATTGCCTGGTCGCCGGATGGCCGCCGGGTAGCCTTCAATGTTGCTACTCACGATAGTACTGGGCAGAGGAATAAAGCTGAGCTGTGGGTGATAGAGAGTAGTGGTGATAATCCCGCGGCGATTCACCAGGCAGCGGAAGTAGGGGCGATGCTTTATGATTTGCATTGGGACAGACGAGGCGAGAAAATATTTTTTGGCGAGCGATTACCTCATTTTTATTCACTGATACAGACAGTAGACTGGCAGCGGGAAAAGGTGGATGTTCTGGAAAGGCATCTAGCGGGTAGAGAAGGGGATAGTTATCTGCGCCTACTGCAATATCAGGATATGCCCAAAGCCTTAGATTGGCAGGAGAAGTAGGGTTGTCACGGCTCTAATAATCGGGTAAGCTGTGAGTTGTATTAAGAGAGCAACAAGTTATAAGTTTTAAGTTATAAGCTATGTCCCAAGACAGTATGATCAAATTCGAGTGCACAGAATGCAAGAATGTGAATTATCACTCGCGGAAAAACAAAAAGAACATTAAAGATCGACTGGAACTAATGAAGTTTTGTAAGTTTTGCGAAAAGCACACGCTGCACAAGGAAACGAAGTAGGGGAACGCTGAAAATTACAAATCACAAATTTCAATAAATAAATTTTTTGCGATTTGGTGATTGTGAATTGTTTAGAGTTTGTTGTTTGTGGTTTAAAGCCTGGGGGCGTAGGTCAGTGGTAGACTGCGGGTCTCCAAAACCCGATACGGGAGTTCGATTCTCTCCGCCCCTGTTCGTAAAATTAAGGCTTGTCTAAGCCTTTTTTTGGTGGGGAGAGGGGGAGGATCGAACTTTTGCCGCAGTAATGATACAATCTATTTATGTTTTTCCTAAAAAAATACAACATCAAATCTCGCAACATACCGCTGATGTACGCTATTGAATTCTTTGGCGGCATGCTCTTTTTTATTCCCGTACTAGCTTTATATTTTGAGCGGAGTCTATTTTCTATAAAAAATGTGGCTATTATTTTTGCCGTTGAGGCAATTGCGGTGGCGATTTTTGAAATTCCTACCGGTGCTTTGTCAGATATATTTGGCCGAAAAAAAGTAATTATCATGGATTTTATAGTTACGCTTGTCTCGCTTTCATTTCTACTAATTGGTGGAAGTCTAAAGATGTTTATCGGTTACGCTATTTTTAATGGTTTTTCTATGGCGTTAGCTAGCGGAAATCAACAATCATTCATATATGATAGCTTGAAGGAAGAGGGTAAGGAAAAATATTACAAAAAAACTATCGGCACATTTTATGCTTTGTGGCCGCTGGGGATATCTCTTGGATCAATTGTTGGTGGTTATATGGCTAAAATATCGCTGGCTACTCCGGTGGCATATTCTTTTATTCCTACGATTATTGCATTTTTCTTAGTATTATTTTTACAGGAACCAAAATATCAGAAGCCAGAAAATACCAACGTATTTCAACATATTGGCACTTCATGTAAGACGATATTAAAGAGCAAACAATTACTGATATTAGTCATTGGGTGGCTTCTGCTAATGTCACTGGGAGAAAGCATGCACTTACTCAAGCCAATATTTTTAGAGTTTAAAGAGATCCCCATCGAATACTTCGGCTATTTTTCTGCTCTGGTGTTTGGCTTTTCTGCCATAAGTCATTATATTGCCCATGACGTATCAGAAAAATTTGGTAACAAGAGAGTGCTCATTGTGTCACTGGTGCTTTCAGTGGTAATAGGTATTGCCGCAACTCTCACGCATAAATATTTAGCTGCTTTTCTACTGGCAAGTACGTCGCTTCTATTTGGTATACGCAATACTGTCATCGATTATTTGTTTAATAAAAATATTCCTTCAAGCCACCGAGCTACCATCAACTCAATAAATAGCTTTGTTAGTCAGATAGGTATTGCTGTTATCGCCCCCCTCATTGGTTATTTGGCTGATTTATACAGTATTAACACCGCCTATATGATTGGAATTGGTTTGATGTTTGTTGTACCTGTCTTATTTATGTTTGTTAAGGAGGAAAATATATAGTGAGTTGAGGGGAAGGGTAAAATCTGATGTCGTGATTTTATACTTGCGGACGCAGGCCTGGCACATAAATATACTCACTCTGTCTCTGGATAATAGTTCTAACGTCCTCCATGAGGTCCCTGTTCCGTAAAGAATCCGTTTAAAATAGCGGGTTTTTGTTGTTGCTAGATTTTTAAGAAGTTGCCACGACGACGATTTTTTAATATAATGAATAATAAGGAGTAATAATAAAAAAATAAATGAAAAAACTATTTGTTTTTTTTGCCGTTATTTTTCTCGCCGTTGGTTATTTTATTATTCTGGGGAATACCGCTGAGGCAGGAAACTACGTTGTAAAATCAACAAACTGGGCAACTACCGGCTCCTGTGGAGCGAGTTGTACCCTACGCGATGCTCTGGCCGCAGCTGACGCTGATCTCGAACCCTCAACGATCACTTTCGATCTATCCTATCCGGCGACGATTTCAATCACGAGCGACAATATCAATCTTGGTACCGAGGGAAATCTTACTATTCAAGGACCTGGTACCGGCCAACTAATTATTGATGGAGCTGGTGGGAATTCGGGCCTGGACAGTATCGCCATAACCTCAAACAATAATTTGCTATCCGGATTTACTCTTCGAAACAGTGCCCGAACCAGCATCAGCACCAGTGGGAGTTCTGGACAAAACACCTTCTCAAATTTAGTCATATCCGACGGGACTTATAATGGTTTAACTCTTGATGGTTCGGGGGGTGGAAATACTTTAGAAAGCTTGGTTGTCGCCGATAATGGTTCAAATGGTATTCACATTACTCCCAGTGGAGACAGTAATAGCCTAACAGACAGTGTTATCAGAGATAGTGCTCACCAGGGAGTAATTATTCAGTCAATCGGAAATACCTTTTCGGGAAATACTGTTTCGGGAAGTGGATATGACGGTGTTCAGGTCTTTACTCCTGGCGCGACTGAGCAAGCCTCCGGTCAAAATACAATTTCCGGGAATACGATTAATGACAATTCCTGGCATGGACTTAAGGTAAGCAATGCGGAGAATGCGGTTACCAATAATACCTTGTATGCTAATGCTTATTATCAGATATATCTTGAAGTCTTGGCCATCAATTCAGATCTGTCAGGCAATACAGTTAGGGATAGCAATACCACGCCGGTTAACATTTATTATACGAATCTAAGTCCTCTAAATTATGGTAGCACTGATTATACTGGCGATCCCTCAGGCGGATGTAATGGTGGGGATGCGGTTTTGGCGATAAACAGTGATGGATCATCATCGATGCTTATATGTGATAATAATTCCATTCTGGAAAAGGCGATTAGTGATGATGCCATCAGCGCTGGTGGTTTTATGGTAATTCTGGGAGAATATTCTGGTATCAATGCTACAATCTATGCTCCAATTGGAGCTTTTGGTATTTCCAATTATGCTACCTGCCAGACAGTTTTGGCTGGCCTGGGTGGGGGATGCGACGCGGTTAAGATGAATTATTTCACCTATAGTGCTGGGACTGAACAGTTCAGCTGGACAAATTTTAACAACTTCTTGGTTTCGGGTGGGACAGCTTCTGCCAGTTTAGCTCCAGGATATTCTGCTGATCCGGCCGTCGGATATTATGATGGATATCTGTGGGCTGGTTATGGTATCTGGTCGTCGGGTAATACGTTTTCCAATGAGACTCTTTCTAATAATGGGATCGGCTTTTTGTTCCACGATACAACCGCGGACATTAACACGGTGGAAAATTCAGCAATCGATTCCCTTGGTCAAGACGTTGTTTTAACGGACTTAAGTTCGACAAGTAATATCGCGTTGGATAATTCATCTTTTACGCGAGAAAAACTCTGGGTCAATAACGGCAATCTAAATGTATCACAAAATCTCAGAACCAAAGTAACAAGTGGTGTTGCGGTAAGCACCGTCTCCCCGCTGGCCGACGCGACGGTCACGGTCGCTGATAAAGACGGCGCTACGGTGGCAACTGGCATGAGTGGTAGCGATGGCTACACTGCTAATAATCTTTTATATTCTTATTCGGTAACCGACGGAACAACCTTGGCTGATGACCGCAATCCCTTTGCAGTAACGGCCACTTACGGTGATTATAGTGGTTCGGCTACAGTTGAGCTTGATGGTCCCGACAAAGAAGCAATTATTAATCTAGGTGTGGTAGACGAAGAAGAGCAAGATGATGATGACGGTGGGACAATTGAAGGCGTCGAATATACTAACGGCTATATTGTGACCGCCCCGGCAGCTGCCGGCAGCCCCCAGATTATGACTTACAAACACGACGGAACCTTATTATCATCTTTTATGGCCTACGATTCTAGCTTGCGCGGTGAATTCAAAGCAATCACGGCTGACTTACGAGGAACTGGTGAAGACGAAATCATTACTCTGCCTGGAATCGGTCACGGACCACATCTTAAAGTATTTAAAAGAGACGGCACGCCTCTGGAAGCAGAAATGGTTTTTGATAAATCATTCAAGGGCGGGTTGAATGCGGTAACAGGCGATTTCAATGGTGACGGCCGTGATGAAATTGCGGTCGCGCCCCTGGCCGAAGGTGGGCCGCAACTAAAAATTTATCGCTGGGATGATGGACAGCTCAAGCTAATGTCTGATTTCTTTGCTTACAACAAAAATTTGCGTTGTGGTTTGAATTTGGGAGCGGGAGACGTAGATGAATCGGGCCGCGAATCTTTGTTAGCTATTCCTCGGGAGGGAGGTGGTCCTCACTTGCGCATTTTTAAATTTGAAGAAGGGGCATTCAAGTTGAAAGCTGATACTTTTACCCACGAAGAGGCTTTTCGGGGAGGGACAAATGTTTTGACTGGTGATTTTGACGGGGATAATCGGCAAGAAATTATCGTTTCTCCTCTTACTCACGGTGGCCCCAACGTCCGCGCCTTTGAATATCGTAACGGGTCGATTGATCTTCTCGATTGGCATTTTCCGTATGATGAAGACTTTCATGGCGGGATTAACATCACGGCTGGTGACATTAACGCTGACGCCCATGCTGAGTTGGTTGTCTCTCCTCTCCAGCACGGCGGGCCAAATTTGCGGGTTTACTCCTTAGACAACAACACCTTTGATTTAATGGACTGGCTCTATGTCTACGATAAGGATTTCCACGGTGGTTTAAATATAAAAGCACGCGATTTAGAGAATGATGGCCGAGCTGAGCTAGTAGTCGCCCCCCGTACTCACGGTGGTCCTAATATCCGCATCTACCACTATTACCACCAGGGGCTTTATCCAATTGGCGCCTTTTGGGCTTACGACAAAGGTTTCCACGGTGGGGTTAATATTGACCTGGGAAAGAGAGATTAGATCGTTATTGTAGCTTGCTGTTCGGAATAGATAAGTCGTATTGTATAATGTGATTATTTTTTAATCAGAAAATTTAATACTACCCATAACCTGATTATAAAAATCTTGGGTGGCTGGTACATCACTAGGTAATGTGTCACTGGGATGGGAAAATATATAATACAAGCCGTTTTTTTCCGCCATGGATAAATACGCTTCCCCTGACGAGCTAGTAGCTGTTTCTTCCCATTGAGCCTGCGTCATAATGTCAACCGAAAAAACTGGAGCTTCGCCGGGATCACAATAAATTACCTCCTCATTTTCTTCTTTAGTGTCATAACAAAAAATATAAGATGCTTCCGCAAAACTGCCGGGATCAATAGCTACTGGCCTAATTTTGTCTGCCTGATCTTCTCCAACTTCCAAAGTAAAACCGTACTCGGCTACTGTCACGGTTGATGACTTTTTAGCTGGGCTGGTATTTGTAGAGGTTGTTGTATTTGTAGGGATTGTTGTATTAGTGTTGGCAGATTTAGTAGGATTGGAATCTGTCTTGACCGATGTGTTGGTATTAGTTGATGCCGAATTATTATTTTCATTAATTGTTACTGCCTCATTATTTGTTTTTTCTAGGTTAACATTAGCTGAAGCGAAAAACCAAGTTACTCCAACAAAGATACAGAATGAGACAAATCCTAAGGCGAGCATTAATATTCCTATCCCAATTTTCTTCCGGGCAAATTTAAGAACGGCAAAGAATATAAAGAACAGTAATGAAATTATAGCGATAATGAAAGTGATGGATGCCATTAGATTAGTTTTTATACCCTGGCCAATACTAATTAATTTATTAAGCCAGCTGTCTGTCGATGTAGAATCCAAAAAGTCATCATCGGCCGTTGACCACCAGAAGTCATCTTGCGAGACTGGGTTGATTGCGACTATCTCCTCCCCATCAACGGCTACAGATTTGTTAGCAGCTAGGACAGTTCCTTCTTTAGTAGCGTTGGGGGTGTTCACAACTAACTCTCCCTCGAGGGAATGAACTGCTATATTTTCTCCGGCCGTAACCGTAAATTCCGTATTCCGTCCGGTGACTACGGCCTGGGGGCTGTATTTCCACCATTCACCATTTTCTGACCGCTTAATGTTTACGGGCACAGTAAAGTGACTGTCCTGCTTACTCCTGAAGGCAGCCTTTCCTTTCCAGAGGCGAACTTCTACCAATTGAGGAGAGAGGTAACCCAGAAAAATTTCACTGTCTGGGTCTAGGAATATAACTCCCCAGGGAAGGTCATCGATTGTTAGGTGGACAATTGCTGTTGCGTCTGAGCCAGTTCGCAAGCCCTGCCAAGAATCAAATTTTGTCGGGCTGGATGTTAACTTATTCTCCTGTCCGCCCGAGGAATCATAATCTACCGAGTAAACATCTCCTGAGTATTTATAGACCTCGGCTCGTGAACCTTTTAACGACGGCTGGTAAATGTCACTGATCAACCAGTTTTTTACTTGCTCCCAGGTATTCAAATATTCGGTAATGGCTACTGCTGGAACACCGGAAATATCCGAGGAGTGTTTGACATCAGACTCGGACACGCTATTCACGCCATTGAGATAAGCTGAGGCTGCGCTGACTACCCAATCATCAGGCCACCCGTATATGTTGCCATATTGTATGGCAGAATTGAGATGAGCACCGGTTGACTCACCGCTATTGAGTGTTTTTATGAATGAACTTTCGGAATAGAGCTGCTCGGCCGGAAGCCGGTGTGCTTGGTACCAGCCGGCGCCGATACTGCCAGTTATCTTCTTGGTCCAGGAAACACCATGATTTGGTGTTCCGACCATTATTAGCTTTCTCAGATCATCAGGATAATCAGGGAGGTTGTGGGAATAATAGCGGGAAATTAACCCTCCCATACTATGCCCGACGGCATCCACTTTTGCCAGCTTGATGTTGGCGTTGGCATAATCAGCCTTTTGCTTTTGAATGTCGTTCTTCAATACTAGTGATAGTCCTTCAATAGACTGGTCGGTGGCGCCATAATTGCCTGTGTAAGTATCGAATTTCTCTCCGCGCAAATAAGTGGACATTTTATCCCAGGTAGCGGTGGCACCGAGAAATCCGTGCACTAGCATTACTGGAGGACGGTAGACGAGAATTTCCGATTCTATTTTTCCTGCCTGATCATTGGCATCGGTGTAAGTTAAAATCAAGGGAACTCCAGCCGCCCAGGTCTTAGAACCTGATTGATGGACATCAAGACTTCTGGTGAGTTGATCCTTCGTGAGGTAATCCGGTGCACGATAGGTAATCTTGGCTGCTCCAGTAGAATCTAGCGTAACATTACCTCCAACATCTATGGCCTCTCCTTCGAGTTTGCCAATATCTGGCTGGCTGAGCTTTATGTTGCTGCACCCCTTGCTACACCCCGGTAGAGAAATAGAAATATCAAGAGAGCTAGTTCCATCGGCGGCAGCACCGATGAATGGCTCTCCAGTCGCGGCATTCTCTTCTAGCTGGATGCCAATTTCTCCCACCACGAAGCTGGTACTCTGGCTGGCGCTGGGATAGCTGGAATAAGATGTTGTTGCCGAAAGAGTGAATACAGCCTGGGTGATGTTCGAGGGGATGGGAAATTCAAGGCGGTAGTTGCCGGCTGAGTCGGCGGTGGCTGAGGCGGTGGCTGAATATGGTATGTCGTTGCTTACCTCCAGAGCGACAACAGCACCATCCAATCCACCTTTTGTATCTGATACACTACCTTGGATAATCACTGTCTCTTGAGGAGAATAAGTCTTCTTGTCGGTGGTAACGGTCAAATCCATTTCTGATATAACACAACCATTGGCATCCGCCTGGCTATCACTTGTCTGACATACTTTTTCTGAACTACAGGGGCAATCAGCCAGACAACTGGAACAATTTTCTCCAACATCACATGCGTTGTTTCCACATTCGTCTGTAGTCCCTTCTGGGGTTTGTTTTGGTATCCAATATTTATCAAAGCAGGCCTGTGAATCTATGGCGTTAAAACATAGATGCTTGATATAAGGGTCTTCAAAATCTATAGGACCTTCAATTTCTATATGAAGATCCTCAAGTTTTCCCTGACAAGCATCACGGAGTTCTTGCTGGCACTTTTCTCCGATCTCTTCTATTAATTCTCGTTTTTCTTCATCTGTTAAAGCATTAGCAGAATGACCAAATAAACTAGCCAATAAAATAATTCCAACAGTAATTCCTAATTTGATTTTGTTATTTATTTTCATGACATTGTTTATTTTATATAAACTTAGTTCCTTCTTATTCTATCAAATTATGCTCTTGCAAGAAACTGCAAATCATAAATAATATATAGTGAGTAGCAGGGTAGGGTAAAATCTGATATCGTGATTTTATACTTGCGGACGCAGGCCTGGCACATAAATATACTCACTCTGTCTCTGGATAATAGTTCTAACGTCCTCCACGAGGTCCCTGCCAGCTGGTTTTTTTTAAAAAATTTAGAAGAAGCTTTATTCAAGCCAGATTACAGCCGAAATGTCTTGCTTTTTAGGCATTATTTTGTTATAATGAGGGTAATTAAAACAATTACAGAGCTAGTTTAATTGGTATTATGACTATCAATCAGTTTATTAAAAAACATCCTCATTTGGTTTGGTCTACCAAAAATTATAATCAACTTTCGACCCAATCAATTGTCGAAGCCGTTTTAAATTATGGCGATTGGAGCGAAGTACAAGAAATGATAAAAATACTGGGAATTGATAAGACAGCCGAGCTGTTCAAGGAAAGCCTGGAAGATAAAATGGGTCGGACTAACTATCGTCCCGAAATAGCCAATTACTTTAACTTGTATTTTAACCGTCATGTATAAGGAGATTCTTACTGACAAACAGATAGAGTTATTCCCCTTGCTTAAAAAATTCAGCAAGGATTTTTATTTTGCTGGCGGAACGGCTGTTGCTTTGCATATTGGCCATAGGCATTCAATCGATCTTGATCTATTTTCTGGGGAAGAATTTGAAAATAAAGATTTAGTACAGAAAGTTAAATCGATAAATTCCATAGATAAAGTGGTTATTGATAAAGCAGGAGAATACACTTTAATTTCTCAAGGAGTTAAAATTACCTTTTTGCATTATCCATACAAAGTTGAGCACCAAGAAAAATTAGATGACATTATCGGATTACCTGATCTAATTACCTTGGCGGCCATGAAAGCATTTACTCTTGGCCGACGAGCGAAATGGAAAGATTATGTCGATTTGTATTTTGTGATGGAGAATTATTGCGGATTACGTGATATAGCTGATAAGGCAAATAATATTTTTGATGGTGAATTTAATGAGAAATTGTTTCGGGTACAGCTGGCATATTTTGAAGATGTGGATTATTCTGAGCAAGTTGACTATTTGTCGGAGTACGAGGTGGCTGATGATGTTGTCAAAGAAAGGTTGAAAGAAATTAGTACATCTTAATCCATTGTTTTAATCAGGTGCCCAGTTAAGTATACTTTTCCATAGACCCCTATTCGGCAAAAAAAGGCTTAAATAAGCCTTTTTTGGTTAGGAGAAGCATAGAATCAAATCGCAGGCGAATTACAGACGAAAACTCTTGACATAAATATTAAAATATGTTAGTATGTTAAGTCTTAGTTTGTGTTATTTTTAAGGAAAGTTGTGTACATTTTCGCTACTTACTAAAAACCTTGCTCGAGCTAATTTTGCCTGGTGCTAGAAGTTTATTCTGGCAACAAGCCGGCTCGAGCTTTCCTGCGAGCTTGCAGGGGGTGCGGACTTTATGTCTAAGATAAGGTTCTTAGTAAGTGGCGAGAAGGATTGTTGTTTAAAATAAGCGATGAGAAATACCCAGGCTTTTGCCAAATTGGGTGGAATTTTTTATTCTGCTCAACTGGGCGAAAGCCTGAGTAAAAATATTGTTATAGACTAGCAACCACCATTGGCCCTAAATCTAGGAGAGGGCCCCAACGAGTCAAGGAGAGATCATGGCGACCCAGAAGGAAGAAAAGAAGTGCGCGTGCGGGAAAACGATCAGAACCCAACATGAACAGTGCTACAATTGTCGCCGCAAGGCGGCGCGCGCCCGTAAGAAGGCGCGGAAGGAGGAGAAGGAGGCGGCGGAGGCCGTCGAGCAGCAGGAGAAGGAGGACGAGCGGCCGGCGCTGGCCTACGACCCGGAGGAGCAGTTGAGCTGCGGTGGGAAGGACGGCTGCACCCACACCGTGCGCATGGGTCACCCGCGCGAGGCCGACTGCGCCCGCACCTTCTCCCTGAACGTGCTGGAGCAGGTGTTGGAGGACTTCAAGGAGCGGACCGGAATCTCGGCGCGGTTCGTGCACCAGATCGCCAGCAAGTTCCACGTCCAGGTCAAGAAGGGAGAGGTCCCGGCGATCTGCCCCGAGTGCCAGGCCATCCTGTTCAAGTACATGGGGCGGGTCAAGGGACTGTTCATCCAGGTGCCGTGGATCTTGTCCAAAAAGGCCGAGTGGGCCATGGGCGAGGAGGCTCGCCGTGAGGCGCGCCTGGTCAAGCAGCGCGAGCGTGTGGAGGCCCAAGCCGAGCAGATCCGCTCCGAGGCGGAGAAGGCGGCCTGGCAGCAGGCGCTCTCGGAGGCGCAGGAGCTGGCTGGCTTCCTCGGCGAGGACCCGAAGGTCATGGCCCAGGAGCTGTTCGAGGAGAAGAAGGCCGCGGCGCTGGAGGACGCCGAGGCGCGCATCCAGGCCATGCAGGCCAGGGTGCTCTCCGACAGCCCGGACCAGCTGCGCGAGCAGTGGGTCAGGCACCTGGTGGCCGGCGAGGTCAAGGCCGAGGGCGAGTTCGGGTCGTTCATCGACCTGAACAAGCTGACCGAGACCGAGACGGTGAGCTGCATGAACCCGCACTGCTCCGGCTCCGGCACCCTCAACGACACGGTCAAGATCGGCCGCGAGGGCAAGGAGCTGGATCGCATGAGGTTTGTCTCCGGCGTCAAGCTGGTCGGTGGCGACGAGCGCGGCCACGCCCTGATCCTGTGCAGCGACTGCGGCAGCCTGGTGCTGAACCTGTCCGGCAAGAAGATGCGGACGGGGTCGCTGCGGATCGCCTGCGACAGGGCGTACCAGCGGATCAAGGCTCGCTACCACGGTGGGCGTCAGTCCGATGCCAGCGACCAGCCGTCCAAGCCCCGCCGGAAGAAGGGCAAGGGCCAGGGCGGCGCCCACGGCCGCAAGCAGCCCGGCTACGACGCCCAGCAGCCAGCCGCCAGCGGCGAGACCATGTCCGCCGAAGCTGCCCTCGCCTACCTCCAGCGGGAGATGGGCGGCAAGAAGGGCAGTTTCAAACTGGGCGAGGTCGCCAAGGTCGGCAACGGCAACGGCAACGGCGGCAAGTAGCTTCTCATCGTTTCGCACCTCGAGGGTAACGGATCATAAATCTGTTACCCTCTTTTTTTATTAGTAATACTACAGTCATTACTATTATGTATTTCGAAACACGTCGGTTTTTCCCAGCCTGCCCGCTATGTTAGACGCAGGCGTTGCAGGCGGGCGAGAAAAACCGACTCGGATATCGACCTCGCTCTCTCCCGCGTAGCGGGAGAACCATGCCCGCTCAGTCGATATACGGTTTTTCAGCACACAATAGCAATGACTATATTTGCCTTAATCCGTCCTCATAGCGTATACTTATCGTAAAAGCATTACTTTTACCTATGAGTAACTACCAAGCCTGGCAGCGACAAAATGAGATCATGAACAAAATCCGGCGGGAGAATCCGGAGTTGGTGACTTTAAAGAATCCACCGACAGAAGATGAGATGCTGGTACAGATTGGGGTGACGAGTTTACCCCCGGATCGGCCACGGGGCTACCTGCGTCTTTATCCGCAGGATTTTATTGTCGAAGAAATCCACTCGGACGGGGAGATCAGCCCGATTGAACCGAGCGAGCCAGTTGATTTGCCTGACCCGCCAGAGCAGAAATTTACCCTCTGGGCCGATATGATCAAGGTAGGGGTGCCGACTCAGCAAGCAGTGCGGCGCTTGGCCGAGGCTTTAAAAATCAACGAGCAGCAAATTGGTTACGCGGGACTGAAGGACGCCGCCGCCCTTACCAGCCAGCAAATAACGCTATCGCGAACTCTGGTAAAGGATGTCGTTGACAAGAAAGTACCTAGTGTTCATCTGACCCGCTTTGCCTATGGCAAGGGTGCGATCCAACCCGGCGATTTACAGGGCAATCGCTTTACGATCTATATCCGCACTGACCAGGAATACAGTGAGGAGAAGCTAGCGAGGCAATTAGAGCAGTTAGAGCAAGAGGGCTTTTTAAATTATTACCAGACCCAGCGCTTTGGCGGCATTCGCTTGCACGCCCACGTTGTCGGCTGCCTTATTTTCCAAGGACAATACGAGGACGCCGTCAAATATTTTCTCACCGCGCCCGGTTCCTTTGATATCCCTTTAATTAAAAAAATCCGCGCCGAAGCCGCCAAGCATTATGGTCAGTGGGATAAGATGAAGGAATATTTTAATCGTTTACCCTATATTTTCAAAGAAGAAATCCGGCTGGTGGAATATTTAGTGCAAAGTCCCCAGGATTTTGTTGGTGCTTTGATTCACGTCCAGGACCAGACCAAAATGTGGATTTACGCTTACGATAGTTTTGTTTTTAATCGTTATCTATCGCGAGCAGCTAAGGATGGTAAGGAATTGCCAGCTGAGCTACCGTCCCTGCTCAGTCCGATTCCCGAAGATAACGATATTTATTTCCCTTGGCTTAAAGAAGAGAACACGGTGCAATTTCGTAATAATTTGCGGCCGTTTAAGTTTATTCGGCTGAAGCGGCGGATGGTGGCCACTAAGATTTATCCGCAAGTGGGGGATTATAAAGTACTGCCAACGGGAGTGCTTATTAGCTTTGATTTACCCAAGGCGGCTTACGCGACAACATTTCTCACTCATATTTTCCAACTTACTAGCGCCATGCCCATTCCGGAGTGGGTGAACAAAGACGAGGTCGATCTCAAGGCAGAGCTTGGCACTGGCTCGGTGGCCGCGGCCAAGGAGGTGATTGGGGAGTATATTCATGTTAAGCCGGGGTTGGAGTAGAAAAGCATTCCTAGTCCAGCTTTTCAGGGTCGGATTTAGTTTATTGATTGCTGTGACAGGCAGAAAAACCCTTGTCATGAGGTATTATTAATGCTATACTGTTTCTGTAAGTACTAAATAATATAGTATTTATGGAAACGATAACCCAACTCGAAAAAGTCCCGTATTTGTCCAAAACGGCTCTAGCTAACTATTTAGGTAAAAATCCTAATACTTTGCGGAATTGGCTTAGTTATTGGGAGAAGGAAGGCTCTTTAGTAAGAATTAAGAGAGGTTTTTATGTATTTCAAGGCTATTTAGATAAGAAGGACAATGCCTTATATTATCCGAGGTTTTTAGCAACCAAAATGATTGAGCCGAGTTATTTGAGTATGGAGTTTGTCTTGCAAGATTATCAAATGTTAACCGACGTGGTTTACAATTACTCAGTGGTTACCACTAAAAAAACTAATTCTATTACCAATCAACTTGGTACTTTTAATTACCAATCAATCAGTGATGAATTGTTTAGCGGGTTTTCCACCGAATCATACGGTGCTATGAATTGGTTTATTGCCAGTAAAGCCAAGGCTTTGTTCGATTATATGTATTTTAACCAGAATAAATTTTCGGAATTTACGAAAAGTGAATTACAGAGTCTGAGATTGAATTTAAAAATTATGAAAGCCAGCGACTGGACTGAATATGAAAAATACTTAAAAAAGACTCCCCCAAAAATGCAAAAAAAGATGAAGGGGATATACAAATTAATGAAAAAATATGCTAATCAATGATCTGAAAAAAATTGTTCAAATTAATAAAGACGAGAATTTACCGGTCGAGTATATAAAAACCGAGCTGAAAGAAGCGCTTATCCATTATACTTTGAATTTTATCTACAATTCACCAAAATGGAGTAAGCTTATTTTCGGCGGCGGCACCGCTTTAAAAATAATTGGTGATACGGCGCGCTTATCGGAAGACCTAGATCTGGATTATCTTGATAATAAATTTGATTTTAAAAAACTGGTGGCCGACCTAACTAAATATTTTATTAATTTAGGTGTAAAAAATATTACCGCTACTTCTAAGGGAAATGGTAGAATAATAACCTTAAAATTTCCTATATTAAATGAGCTTGGTTTGGTAAAAAATATCAGGAACGAAAGCGATTTATTATATTTAAAGATAGAATTGGCGGAAAACAGATATTCGGAATTTGGTACAAAATCCACACCGGTGACGCGCTACAATCTTTTTTATGTGGTGAAAAATTATGATTTAGAAACTCTTTTCGCGAATAAGATAGGAGCGATACTGGGTCGCCAGGATAAAATATATCAAGATAAATATGATTTTAGAGGCCGGGATTTTTATGATCTTATTTGGTTTCTCCAAAATAATGTTAAGCCAAATTTAAAGAGAGTACGGCAGATCGTTAAAGCGGAACATAATAAAAATGTAAAGAGCCAAACTGATATTTGGCAGATGCTTGAGCAAAGAATAGAACGCATTGATACTAAAGGGATTTATGTCGACTTGAGAAATTTGGTAAAAGAGCCAGAGGGAGTAAAGCAGTTGGCGGATAATTATTTGGACATTTATCGCGATTTGATAAAGAAGATTCATTAGAATAGCAATAGGAAGCCATCTTAGTCTGTCTCGAAAACACGTCTTTTTGGGCAGGCCGAGATGGCTTTATGTTTTTGAAGGTAAGAAAAAAGCCAGTCTTTATTCATTCTCCAAAAGACTGGCTTGGTTGGGGGTTCGAAGGTGCGGGGTTGATCAGCCGACGCGGTAGGTGTGACCCTTGGAGCCGAAGAGCTGCAGGCTCCGGGTGTCCTCGGGGGTGACGCCGGCCGGCCGCAGACCGCCCACGTTCCAGGTGTCGAGGCGCCGCTGGGGGGCGTCGGGCAGGAACTCGCCCGTCTCGTCCGTCTGGTAGGCGAGGTTCGCCCAGACGTGGAGCTTCTTGCCCACGCGGGTGAGCAGCTCCCTCACCACCGTCGGCGTCTCGGTGGGCTCACCGTCCCGCTGGAACTGGAGCACCACCACCGGCTGCCCCTGGTGCCGCTCGTCGCGGTACCAGTGCCCCCCGGCGTAGTGCAGGCCGTTGGCCAGCACCTGCTCCAGGGCGGAGTGGAACTCGACGTTCCTCTCGCCCTGCAGACAGGGATGGCCGGTGTCGGGGATGCTGCGGTAGCTGTAGGCGTTCAGCCCCCGCATCCGCGCCGCCCGCTTGTGGACATCATGGATGATTTCGTTGACCCGCACAGCTTCGTGCAGGTCGAGTGTCTTCACCTCCTTCATCGTCAAGAACATCAGTTTCACCAAGACAACGTCGCGCGCGAGCGCGTACGCCGCCACCCTCTTCTGCTTGTCTACGGTGCTTGCCATTGGACTCTCCTTTTCGGCAAAGCGTTGCGGTTTCAAACTTCTCACCAATTGACAACTCCAAGGCCAGCTTGTACTAGCCGCAAAGCTGTCAATTAGTAAGATTCCTACCTATTTAACTGATCAATGAAAAGAACGGTTTGCCATCAGGACAGATATACTGCCCACGATAGACCCCATATTATATAATATAACAATATATAAGTCAATAGCTTTTGGGCTAAATTTAGGGAAAATCTTCATTTTTGGGCTTGAAATAAGTGAGCTGGGGGTGACTTTTTACTAGACTTTGGCGCTATTTTTAGCGTATAATTAAGTTATGCAAATCACTATTTCTCAACACGCCGGTTTCTGCTTCGGCGTTGATCGCGCCGTTAAAATGTGTGCCGAAATAGATCCAGACACACCCCGACCTCTTCAGATGTTTGGCAATTTGGTGCACAACGAAACGGTAGTAGAGAACTTAAAAAAACAGGGGATTGAGATTATTAAGTCTCTCGACGAAGCCAAGGAAGGCACGGTAATTATTACGGCTCATGGCATTTATCCGGAGGTGTATCAGGAAGTTGAGAAGAAGGGTCTACATATTATCGATACCACTTGCCCCAAGGTAATTTTAGTTCATCAGCTAGCCAAGAAGTTGCAAGCGGAGGGTCGAGAGATTATAATCATCGGTGATGAGAACCACATCGAAGTTAAAGGGATTAATGGAGCTGTCGGTTGGCAGGCCAAGGTAATCACTTCAGTTGATGAAGTGGCTGAGCTCGATTTCCCCGCCGACACTAAAATTGGCGTTGTTTCTCAGACGACGCAGGATCTGGAGGTTTTTGCTGAAATAGAGAAAGCGTTACAAGAGAAATTTACTGATGTTAAGGTGTTTAACACGATTTGTGAATCTACGCGAGGGCACCAAGAGGAAGCCAAGAAATTAGCGCAAAATAATGATGTTATACTAGTAATTGGCTCCAAGTCCAGTGGCAACACCACTCGTCTTTACGAAATATGTCACGAGTTAAATAAAAAGACCTATTGGATTGACACCGCTGCGGATTTAGAGGACGATTGGTTTGCAGAGGTGAAAAGTGTTGGTATTACGGCTGGTGCTTCGACGCCGCGGGAGCTAGTAGAAGAGGTGGCGGAGAAGTTGAAGGAGTTTTGCTAATATCGTCCTCCTCCCCTTACAAAGGGGAGGAGATAGAGGAGGGGATAATTGAAAGAGCTCAGAAGAAAATTAAGAAGGTCAGCTACGCCACAAGAAGTGGTAATGTGGTCACGGTTAAGAAAGAAGAGGCTGGGTAATAAATTTAGAAGACAGCACTCCATTGGTAGATATATTGTAGATTTTTATTGTCCTGCTGGTAAATTAGTAATAGAGATAGATGGTAGTCAGCATCTGGATAACCAAGAGCATGATCGCCAAAGAGATTTATACTTAATGAGCTTAGGTCTGAAGGTTTTACGTTTTTGGAATAGCGAGGTAAATAATAATCTAGAGGGAGTGTTAGCAAGAATCATGAGCCACCTCCCCTCTGGCTCCCCTCCTCAAAGAGGAGGGGAGGAACATATTAAAAATACCATGAAAAAGCTAGCCGTTCTTGGCTCAACTGGTTCAATTGGCACGCAAGCCCTGGAAGTAGTTGATAATCTGCCGGGGGATTTTGATGTGGTGGCTTTGACGACTAATACTAAGGTTGATTTATTGCGTGAGCAGATTAAGAAATATGAGCCGGAATATGTAGTGGTAGGAGATGAAGGCAAACGGGCTGAATTAGTCGCTGCCGATTTAGGCCGAACACAAATATTGTTCAGCAGCGAAGAACTGATTAAGGAGGCCGGCGCCGATTTGATTTTGAATGCTCTCTCGGGAGTGGCGGGAATAGTGCCGACGCTAGAGGCAGTCAAAGCGGGTGTTGACGTCGCTCTGGCCAATAAGGAATCACTGGTGGCGGCTGGCGATATTATAATGAAGTTAGCGCGCGAGAAAAAAGTAAATATTTATCCGGTTGATTCTGAGCACTCCGCTATCTGGCAGTGTTTGCGAGGGGAGAAGGAGAAAGAAGTTAAAAAAATAATTATCACCTGCTCCGGCGGACCCTTTCGGGGGAAGAAACGTGATGAGCTCAAAAACATTACCGTCGAGCAAGCTCTTGACCACCCTACCTGGAGCATGGGAGGTAAAATCACGATCGATTCTTCTACTTTGATGAATAAAGGACTAGAAGTAATCGAAGCTTATCAGTTGTTTGACGTCACGCCTGAGCAAATTGAGGTGGTGGTTCATCCGCAGAGCATTGTGCATTCAGCCGTCGAATTTGCTGATGGTAGTATCAAAGCCCAACTCGGCCCCCACGATATGCGGATTGCGATCCAGTACGCCCTGACCTATCCAGCTCATAAGCCCTCACCAGCCGAAGATTTTAGCTTAACTGACGTGGCACGTTTGGACTTTGAGGAGCCGGATTTAGAAGCTTTTCCCTGTTTAGCCTATGCTTTTGCAGCTCTCAAGGCAGGAGGAACTATGCCAGCGGTTGTCAACGCCGCCAATGAGGCAGCTGTGATGTTATTTTTAGACGGTAAAATCAAATATTTGGATATTCCCCAGTTAATAAAAGAAGCGATGGATAAACATGAGGTGGTGGCTGAGCCGGATTTTGCAGAAATTATGCAGGCCAGTGAGTGGGCAGGAAAGATCGTCGCTGATTGGTAACAAGGGATTGGTATTACTTTTTTCCGCAGCGGAGAGGTGTTTGAGGAGTTCCGATTTCATCGGAACGACGAGTTCTCGAAGCTAGAAAAAAGGCAACATCCAACCCCTAAGCAGCCTAAAACTTATCCCATGAACATTGCTCTCATCGTCGCAGCTGGTAAAGGCAAACGTATGCGGCAAGGGAAAAATAAAGTGCTACTCAAGCTGGATAAATATCCAGTAATTTATCATACACTCAAAGCTTTTGAGCAGCACCGGAGTATTGCGAGAATTATCATCATAACGGCTCAGAATGATATTGCAGCCATGGAAAAGATCGTTGATAAATATAAATTTGGCAAAGTAGAGGCGATTGTAGCGGGAGGAAAGGAGCGACAAGATTCGGTTTACCAGGGACTAAATTATTTGCGTAAAGCGGGAGCGGGTAAATATGATCTAGTGTTGATTCACAATGGTGGTAATTTACTGGTGAGTGAGCAGGACATTACTGATTCTATCCGGGAGGTCAAGCGATACGGGGTGGCCGTTTGTGCGCAGCCCGCGCGCGATACTATTAAGCGAGTTAGTGCTGCTGGTCTAGTACAGGAGACGCTCGATCGCCGTGAATTATGGACGATGCAGACACCGCAGACGATTAAATTTGGTTTGGCGCTGGAAGCTTTTGATAAAGCGTATAAAGATCGTTTTTACGGTACCGACGATGTGTCTCTAGTAGAGCGGTTAGGTAAACGGGTGAAGGTGGTGCCGTGTTCGGCCGAAAATATTAAAATAACTTACCCAGCGGATCTGGATTTTGCTCGGGCAGTGTTGGGGAAGAGACGAGTGGCCGGAATGAAAATAGGCTTAGGACAGGATTCGCATCGTTTTGCGGGCAAGAAACCTTTAATTTTAGGCGGAGTGAAAATAGATTATTTGCGCGGATTTACCGCTAGCTCTGACGGCGATGTTGTTTTGCATGCTCTGTGCAATGCCTTAAGTAGCGCAGTTGGCAAAGGCTCTATTTCTACTTATGCCGACGAAATGTGTTTGAAAAAAGGCATTAAAGATAGTCAAGAATATGTAAAAGTTGCGCAGGGATTTGTACGAAAAGCAGGCTATCAGGTTGGTAATGTCTCAATTGCGATTGAAGGCAAAGAACCGAAGCTGGAAAAGCATTTTCCGCAGATAAAGAAGGTCATCGCTAGTTTGTTAGGTGTCCGGGCGAGAGATGTTGGCATTACAGTCACCAGTGGCGAAGGTTTGACTGCTTTTGGGCAAGGGAAGGGAATACAGGTTTTTGTAGTTGTTTCGCTTTTGAAATAAATTCGGCCGCCTTGGCGTGCCTCATAATAATAAATCTGTGAAAATCAAAGCCCCCGCCAAAATAAATCTCACCCTTGATATTCTGGGCAAGTTGCCTAATGATTATCATGAACTAACAACTGTTTATCAGGCAGTTGATCTTTATGATGAGCTCGATCTTGCCGAAAACGGAGCCGGCGATATTAAAATTACTTCCAACTCTAAGCAGATTCCGCTTGATAAGAATAATATTGTTTACAAGGCAGTCGAGTTGATTCGTCAACGGCATAGCATTAAAAAGGGTGTCGATATTCATATTGAAAAAAACATCCCGGTAGCAGCGGGCTTGGCCGGGGGGAGCACTGATGGGGCGGCAACACTTAAAGCTCTCAATGAGATGTGGGAGCTAAGATTGACAGACGAGATGCTGCGAGAATACGCGGCTGAGCTAGGTATGGACGTTCCTTTTCTAATGAGTGGAGGGACTGCTCTGGGCATGCGGCGAGGCGAAAAAGTGCGGTCGCTGAAAAATAATTTAAGCCTACAAATAATAATAGTCACTCCGGAAATTGCTATTTCGACCAAGGAAGCTTATGGCAGTCTGGATCTAGCGCAGGTCGGGCAGGAGAGTGAAAAAACCAAGCGAATGATTGCGACTTTGACTGATGGTAATTTGACTGACGTGATAGACAATTTACACAATGATTTTGAAAAGTCAATTATCCCACAGCATCCGGTCATTGGTGAAATCAAAGGCAAAATGTTGGAATTAGGAGCTGAAGGGAGCTTGATGAGTGGCAGTGGACCGTCGGTGTTTGGGGTGTGGGGGAATGAAGAAGAGGCTCAAGGGGCAGCAGCAGAATTAGGTAAGAAATATAAACAGACATTTTTTGTGCGAACAGTCTAAGGATCTGAACTAAATAAAATACCGGACATGAAGGCCGGTTTTTTATTGTGGTAAGTTTGGCTTGAATAAAAAAAGACCCCAGACCCACAGTGACTCGTGAGAGTTTGTGGGTTGGGGTTGAAGCAGGTCTAGCAGTAGTCCCCGTTGCCGCTATCGTCCCATTCATCGTCCTCCTGTTCGGGAGGATCATAGGGGATGTTCGGGTCGGTGTCGGCGATGATGACGTACCGGAGACTGCCGGGACGGCGTCGGTCACGCTGTTGACCACCGCGCTGCTCAACCAGTCGGAGGCAGATCTGGCCGACCGAGGCGAACACCTCGTCGGCCTTGGGGTGGTGATTCTGCTGGCGTTCGGTGTCGCTGAGCTCGAGACCCAGCGTCTGCGCCGCCCAGCCGTTGTAGACGCGGAGCTCCTCGTCGGGGAGTGGCTGGATGACGTGAGGGACGTTCTCGAAGGGGGCGTACTCCTTCGTCAGTCGGTCACCCAGCAGATCACGCGTTCGAGCGGCGAAGACAGCGGCATTCTTGCCCTGATCGTACCGCGAGTCGATACCAGCCCGGATCAGCAGCCGATCGAGGGCGAACTCGTTGTCGTGGAAGACCAGGTCGTTGTCCGAGAGGCCTCGATCCGACTCGCCCAGCAACTTACTGACGGACTCCAGCTTGGCGGGGTTCGCCGCCTCAATCCGCACTTGCAAATAGTTGCTGCCGTAGCTTCCGAAGTCCAGATAGTGCTGGTCGAGGGTGAGCGTCACCTCCGGCAGGCGAAGAATGAAGCTCTCACCCTCACCGCTCTCGCTGAACTGGTCACCGAACTGCTTGCCGGTCTCACGGCAGCAGCGCAGTTTGTAGCCAGGGTCGAGCCCACCACCCCGCTGGTGGAAGCCGCGCTCGAAGGACGAGGTGAACAGCTCGACGCACGTCCGCATGAAGTCCTCGAGCTTATTCCACTCTTCGATCCCGAAAACCGTAGCCAGGACGATCCGGATATTAGTCCACGACCGACTGTTGCACAGCCACGTTGTGGCCCGCATGGTTCTCCACACTCTAATCTGGGTCTCCATGACCTCCTCCTTGGTTTTATTCTTGCAATGTACTTGCCATGTACTAGACTTCACGGGATTGTGAAACCACACTTAGATCAAACCGTTCAATTGCGTCGCCAGCTTTATCCGAGTGTGACTTAACTACTCAGTGTTTAAATTAAGCCGAAACCAACCCATTTTCTTAATTGTAGAAACTGTGCAAGGTACCTTAATATTGTAAATCTGTCAATATTGTTTTAATTTAAGTCCTAGGCTACGATAGGCGTGTATTTAAGGCTAATTTAACAGCATGATCAAGCGAAAAAATACAAAAAAAATAGCGATCGGTAATGTCACTATCGGCGGCGGTGCGCCGATCGCCATTCAGTCAATGTGCAATACCGATACGCGTGATGCTAAGGCCACCATCGCTCAAATCAAGCAATTTGAGGAAGTCGACTGTGAAATTATCCGGGTAGCTGTACCAGATATGGAGGCAGCTAAGGCGATAGGTGAAATCAAAAAGAACATTAATATCCCGCTAGTGGCCGATATCCATTTTGATTATCAATTGGCTCTCGAATGCGCTGATCAAGGAGTAGATAAGCTGAGGATCAACCCTGGCAATATCGGCTCTGAGGAAAAAGTAAAGGCGGTGGTTGATAAGGCTAAGGAGAAGAAGATCCCTATCCGCATTGGTGTCAACTCGGGCTCGCTGGAACGAGATATCCTAGAAAAAAATAATGGCAAAGCGACAGCCGCTGGCATGGTCGAGTCAGCCAAGCGTCATATCAAAATACTCGAGGATCATGATTTTACTGATATTGCGGTGTCACTCAAGGCTAGCGATGTGCCGCGCACGATTGAGGCTTACACTGCTTTGTCAGCTGAAGTGGATTATCCGCTACATGTGGGTGTGACAGAAGCAGGCACGGCTTGGACGGGAACAATCAAATCAGCGGTGGGAATTGGTAGCCTGCTAGCGGCTGGCATCGGTGATACTATTAGGGTGTCACTGGCCGCTGACCCAGTTGAAGAGGTGCGGGTAGGCTGGGAGATATTAAAGTCGCTTGAATTGCGACAGCGAGGAGTGACGGTAACAGCCTGTCCCACTTGCGGTCGGACGGAAATAGATCTTATCGGCTTGGCGCAGGAAGTGGAGAGGAGAGTGTCGAAAATAGACAAACCGCTGCACGTAGCTGTTATGGGTTGTGTCGTGAATGGTCCGGGCGAGGCGCGGGAAGCAGATATTGGGGTGGCGGGGGGCAGAGGGCAAGGGGTAATATTTAAAAAAGGGGAGATATTTAAAACTGTTAAGGAAGATGAGATTGTCGAGACATTAATGACGGAGATAGAAAAGATGACCAATGAATAATAAGTTAGAGCAAAATATTCCCCACCACATTGCTTTCATTATGGACGGCAATCGACGGTGGGCAAAAGCCAAAGGAGTGCCGACGATCGAAGGTCATCGGGAGGGTTCTTTGCGACTGGAAAAAGTGATTGACCAGTGTGGTCACCGGGGTGTCAAGGTTATTACCGTCTACGCTTTTTCTTCTGAGAATCGCAATCGCAGTCCGGAAGAAATCAAAGGTCTAATGAAACTTCTCGGCTATTTTATTCGAAAAAAACGCCAGAAACTGCATAAATTAGGCTGCTCGCTGCAAGTTCTGGGAGATCTCAATTATCTACCAGACGATTTGCAGAAAGAAGTTAGCGATGCCGTCGATTTACTAAAGGACAATAATAAGATACACCTCAACGTCGCTCTCAATTATGGCGCTCGGGAAGAAATAGCTCACGCTGTTGAGCAAATAATTAGTTCAGACGTGAAAGAGAAAATAACCCCGGGACTAGTCGAGCAAAATCTATACACGGCTAGCCAACCCGACCCCGATTTATTAATCAGAACCGGCGGCGAACGACGTCTCAGCAATTTTCTCCTCTGGCAAGTTAGCTACAGCGAGCTGTATTTTACCGACGCTCTCTGGCCAGATTTCAACGAGGAAGAACTAGATAAAGCTTTGAATGATTATAGTGAGCGGCAGCGAAGGTTTGGGAAGTAAGGGCAGGCTGCTCTAGTATGCCTCGAAAACACGTTGGATTTCCCCAGCGTGAAAATCCAACTCCGTGATCGACTTCGCTCCCTCCCGATCAGATCGGGAGAACCGTGCCCCGCCCGCTCTGCTTCGCCCGCCAGCTCGCTGCAAGCGGGCAGGCATCGCTAAGCGGGCGGGCCGCTCGACCGATCAAGGGTTTTCTCTGGCATACCAAGATGGCTAGTACTATTTAAAAAGTGAAACAACCGCAAAAACCTGAATCCCCTTTCCTTGACCAAAAGTAGTCAAACTTTCGCCACTGGTAACTGTAATGCCAACATCGCTTGCACTAACTCCCAGCAGATTA
>JAHJQX010000034.1 GCA_018818965.1 Patescibacteria group bacterium
AATGGGTTCAGCAAAGAATGATGGGGCAGGAAGTTAGAAATAAGCTGACGGATTATTGGGGTGATAATAAAGTCAAAGAAGGAGTAGAATTTGCCAAGCTTACAGATATTATTCATAAAGAATGGGCCGATTTGACAACCCGCGAGTACAAAACTCTCAAAAACTTAAAAACTGAAAATTTGCGTGATAATATGACTGAAGCAGAGCTAATTTTTACAGCTTTAGCTGAACTTTCGACAACCAATGTGGCTAAAAAAGATAAGTCCAAAGGCTATGATGAGAACGCTGATTCTGCTCATAAGGGCGGCGGAGTAGCTAAGCGAGCGCGGAAAGACTATGAATTACAAACTGGGCAAAAGGTTGTTAGTGGAGATAATTTCTTGCCTAGGACGAGGAAAATTAAAAGGGTCAAGTAAAGTGTCCGGAAATACCGGACGGTTGAGTTGACCCAGCTTGTATCAAAACGTTTGCCAAGTTTTGTGATCAATCTACTTGCTTTGGTTGGGAAGAGCCGCTAGTGAGGATTTTTACTGAAGGTTTCGCGGATGAATAAAGAGCCTCAGGGTGAGAATCAATTTAAGGAATTTTAACAAAAAACAGCCCTCAGTATGTCGGAAATCCCAGCATACTGCCGCTGATAGTGAGCAATATAACGAGCGCAAACGATTATTCGAGAAAAATTAAGAAAATAATGATATAATATTGGTGGCCGGGAGATCATAAATAACAAAAACAAATGTCCGAACAAACCAAACGCTATCCCAAACTTCGTCGCTGGAATCTGGTCATGGCTCTTCTTCACGCTGTCCAGGGAGCCGTTGTTCTTTACTTGAGTACCGACTTCAAGCTACCAGTCACAGCCGGCTATCTCGACTTTAATGTCGCCGCCCAAAAACTCGAACCAGCTAGCCACACGCTATTTGATATTCCGCTAGCCTATCTAGTAGTCACTTTTTTCTTTATATGTTCTTTGGCGCATCTGATTATTGCCACTGTCTGGCGACGAGGATACGAGAGGGATATAAGCAAGGGTCTGAACCGCGCCCGTTGGTTTGAGTACAGCCTGTCAGCCAGCACTATGATGGTAGCGATTGCCATGTTAGTTGGTATCTACGAGATTACCCAGCTGGCGATGATATTTGGTCTGACTGCCGTGATGAACCTGATGGGGCTAGTGATGGAAATTCACAACCAGACGACGGAGAAAACCAAGTGGGTTAGCTACATTATCGGCGTGTTGGCGGGTGCTATTCCGTGGTTGGTGATAGCCGTTTACTTCTGGACAGCTTCTGCCTATGGTACTGGCGACATCCCTACCTTTGTTTACTGGATTTATGTTAGTATTTTTATCTTCTTCAATTGCTTTGCCATTAATATGATCTTGCAGTACAAGAAGATAGGCCGTTGGCGAGAATATTCTTATGGTGAATGGATTTATATAGTGTTAAGTCTGGTGGCCAAGAGCGCTCTGGCCTGGCAAGTATTTACTGGAACATTACGGCCGTAAAGCGTTATAATGGAGTAGTACAAAAATAACTCTCACAAATAACCAAAAACCATGGAACAACCGGAAAACCCAGCCGGGTCAGCACCCGAGCTAACTCAAGCCCCAACCCCAACACCCGAGCAGCAACCAGAGCCAGAGTCCAGCAAGTCAAATGAG
Organism: Patescibacteria group bacterium; assembly: GCA_018818965.1. Taxonomy (GTDB): domain Bacteria; phylum Patescibacteriota; class JABMPQ01; order JABMPQ01; family JABMPQ01; genus JABMPQ01. Next base: position 1,664 of record JAHJQX010000034.1, read on the forward strand.
CCTAAGAAAAAGAGCAAGCTTGTCCTCATCATCTTCGCCCTTCTACTTCTCTTAATCATCGGAGTGGGTTTGGTCTATTATTTTGTCTTCTACAACAAAGACAGCGCTGACACTGACAGCCAGGACACCACCAGCGAGCAAACAGAGCAAACAAAAGAAACAGTCAAAGTCGACCTCAGTCAATATGATGGCAAAGTGCTACAGATCACATCCTCCAAAGACAATATTGAGGGTAAAGTCTGGCTAACCTACGACAGCGAAGACGATAGTCTCAAAGCTCAATTCAATGCTCTGTTAACTGCTGATTTGCCAGTTAATGGCACTTGCGGGGGATCAGTTGAAGGCGCAACTGGATGTCAGGATATGATCCGTCACGAATATGCCCAGAAGACTATTTCACAAAAGAATAGCAGCAATAGCTTTGGCGTTTTCCTCTATCCTGTCTTGTGTAATAAAACCAAACAGTTGGAGAAATCAGAGTGGGACACAAAGTTTGAAATTTATGGCGCTTCCGCTTGCGGAATGGACACCCACATCCAAGAAAAGACCTCGACCTTCTTGATTTGGGGGCAGATTTATTATGATTCCTACGAAAAGATTTTAGGACTTTATGATGTGACAGTTTATGACTCCTCCCAGTACTGGATCGAGACCACAGACAAAAATTCTCAAAAATACAAAGATGATCCAGAAGGCTCGCGGTATTTTGAGCTAGAGAGCCAGGATTCGATTGTGGATAAGAATAAGGTTAGCGATTACGTGATGGAATTTAAGGAATAATTTTGCGCAAACTCATGAAGATCCTCCAATTTGGTGCCGTCTGGTGCCCGTCTTGTATCATCATGAAATCCCGTTGGGAAAAGATTGAAAAAGAGCTACAATGGCTGGAGACGGAGTATTATGACGTCGATACAAACGAAGAGCTAGCAGCAAAATATAATCTGGAAGATTATCCGGTTTTTGTTTTTCTAGGTCGTGATGGCGAAGAGTTTTTGCGTCTCCAAGGTGAGGTGGATCGGAAGGAGCTAATCGAAGTAATCGAAAAAAATAAGGATAAATAATTAAATCGTCGCTTTTATGATATCAATGTTGGGCAAAATATTTCGCAGCAAGAAGTGGCAGAGAGTAGCCTTGGTCGCGTTTTTGTTTGTCGCTCTACTATCTTTGTCTGTTCTAGCTAATTCTGTTGCCAAGGCCGAAGATGGTCAGAGTAATACAGTCGCCGAAGAAACTAAACCGAACGCTGTCACTATCTATCTTTTTTGGCAGGAGGGCTGCCCTCATTGTGCAAAAGAAAATGTTTTTCTTGATAAATTTGGTCCTGAGAATCCGGAGGTGGAGATCAAGCGTTATGAGCTACTGGGTAGTGCGGCCAATCGTCAGCTACTGTCTAGATTGAGTTCGGAGTTGGGCTTGAAGACAGCTTCAGTTCCGGTGACGTTGGTTAATAATATGGTTATCTATGGCTATCTGAGTGATGAGGTGACTGGTAAACAAATTGAGCAGGCTGTCAGTATGTGTCAGACACAGGTCTGTGTTGATTTAGTCAAGGATATCATCGCCGGTGGCAATGGCGAAGATGACCAGCCGGACGTTACCAAAGTTGAGGTTTCGACCGACATTGAAAATAAGCAAACAATCCCCGAAAAAATCGATCTACCCTTCTTTGGTGAGATTGACACTAAGTCTGTTTCTATTCCGGTACTTACAATTATTATTGCTGCGGTCGATGGTTTTAACCCTTGCGCGATGTGGGTATTACTGTTTTTGATTAGCTTACTCCTGGGAATGAAAAATCGACGGCGGATGTGGGCGCTGGGTCTGTCATTTATTATTGCCTCGGCTCTTAGCTATTTCTTATTCTTGGCAGCCTGGCTTAGTGTCTTCCAATTTCTCAGTTTTGTTAGTTGGATCCGAGCGATTATCGGTATTATCGCGGTGGTCAGTGGCCTCTATCACTTGCGAGAATATTGGAAAAATCGAGATCGCGGCTGTGTGGCTGCGGGTGGGGAAAAGCGTAAAAAAGTTTTTGATAAATTACGAC
>JAHJQX010000001.1 GCA_018818965.1 Patescibacteria group bacterium
TTCGAAGTTGGAGGCACTCCAAGCTAAGTCTTCCGACCGCACCGGTGGCAGTGTAGACGAAGTAGATAACTGCAAATATTCTTGTGTAGATTGGTATGGTAACTCTCGCCCAATATTCTACAAAGACCGAGTACTGGCTCTGATGGGATATGAAATGGTGGAGGGGGAAATAAGTGGAGACAGCTTGACTGAAGCTAAGAGGCTTAATTTCGCGCCATAATTTCATTCACAATAAATAAACTTATGCGCAAATTGAAACTGTGTACAATCGGCTTGTTGCAGTCTTTGGGAATCACTGTCTACTGTGTCCTGCTTAGCGGGCTATTCTGGGTAATGGAAGAACTTTTACCTCAGCCGGATCAATTTATGGCAATTATTATGATGCTTTTGCTACTGGTACTGTCAGCAGCTATTACCGGTTCGTTATTTTTCGGTTATGCCGTTTATCTAGCTCTACATCAAAAGATGAAAAAGGCATTGAAGCTAGTTGCTTATACCATGCTGTATAGCTTGGGTATTATTCTAGTCTTTTTTGTAGTGCTGGCTATTATAAAATAGTTAATTATAAAAACTGCCCCGTCGGAAAAGGCAGTTTTTTGTTTACGAAAATTTATTTACACTTCTCCCTTATGTCGGCAATCAACTGCTCATTCTGCTCTAACAATAATCCCGCTGCTCCGCTATAACTAACTGTGCCAAAACCAACGCCATAGTAGGTGTGATCCGTGCTCCACGCTTCCTCACAAGAAACATCTGTCTTATCAGTGAAAAAGAAAATCACTCGATCCTCGTCAATGCCGGCAATCTCGATATTCTTCTCACTTGTCGAAGACCAACGTTCGTGTATTTTCCCCTCTTTATCTAACACCATAATAGACTTCTGATCCAACTGATCAAAGCCGTAGTAGATGAGACCATCTTTGTCTTTAACGGCGCGGCTGCTGGAAAGCGGAGCGGGGTCGGATACTAAATCCTCAACCTCGCTGGAAGGAATAATTGTTGTCTCGCTTTCTTCCGTAGAAGTTTTTTCTGCCTGACCGCTTTTGTCTATTACTAAAGCCCATATTATCCAAATAGCGAACAACAAAAACAGAATTACAATTAAAATTACCACTAAAATTAAAAACTTTTGCCCGATTATTCCTGCTTTATCTTCTTTTTTGTCCTCATCTTTCTCTGGTTCCATATTTTTTGTTTATTTATAAATTTTACTCTCGTCGTAGCGCTTCCACCGGATCTAGACGCGCTGCCCGCCAAGCGGGATAAAGGCCAGCCAGCAAACCAACCAACATCGTAAAGCCAACTATTCCAGCCAGCAACCACCAGGGAAGAGAAATAATATTACTAAACGACATTCCTTGATCAAGTAAATACTGATTACCGTAATAATTGCCGATTGTCGCCAACACATAACTAATAACTACTCCCAACAAACCACCTAAAAGACCCAATAGAGCTGCTTCGAGAGTGAATAATTTGCGAATCACCCCGCGTGAAGCCCCGCAGGCGCGCATTACCCCAATCTCCCGAGTACGCTCGTAGATGGCCATCACCATCGTATTAACAATGCCAATCGTGGCCACGGCCAGTGAGACAGCCCCGATTGCCCCCAAAATCACCCCCAGGGTGCTAAGTAATTTATTAAGCTCGTCCAAGAAATCCTTGGCCGTAGAAGCACCTAAATCCATCGCTTCAATGTCGGTGGCTACTTGTTCCACATTATCAGTGCTGTCTACTTTGACCATAATCGAACCATAGCCCTTCTCCTCGATCTGATTATATTCATCTAATTCATACTGCGGTTCGGATTGATTTCCAGATCCTCCCTCTTGACCCTGCCAATATTTATTAGTAAGTATTTGCTTGGCCCACGTTATCGTAATAAAATTTTGCTGGTCTCCTGGACCAGGTGACATTACACCAACAATTTCGGCTTCAATATCATAAGTCTTATCATTTAGATCCTCCCAATATTGTTCTTGATCACCACCAGCAGGAGGCTTAGGTAACTCTACACCATAGCCCGTATAGCCCTTATTAGTCTTGAATATTACCTTTTGGCCAAGAATATCCTTGGGATTATCCTCGTAACCAAAGCTGTCTAGAAGACCGCCACCGATGACAACTTTGGCTATCTCCCCTGGTTCCAAATTTCGTCCCGCTATTATACTTTGTTCAAAAGCCGGGGTCGGCCTGTAACCAGTCAACATGGCACTGTATTTTTTATCTGTACCATCCAGGTGGACCGACTGAAAACCCCAGACGCTAGTCGCCGGACTGACATCTTGAACATGGCTGATCCCTTTGAGTTTCTCCACCACCTCATCATTTAATTCAGCTCCCTCGCTATTACCACTACCTCCGTGCATAAATCCAAAGGGTCCGTCACCACCACTTTCTTCTACTTCCGAGCTACCAGTAACTGTTACCTGTGTCAAAGCTCCCATCGCTTCCAGCTGCTGCATAAAGATTGACTTGGCACCAATTACTAATGATACCATCACAATCACCGAGATGGCTCCAATCACCACTGCCACCACAGTCAAACTGGTACGCAATTTTTGTCGCCATAAGTTTTTCCCACCTAGCTTGATATAATCTATAATGCGCATCAGCTTATCCTCCCGTCTTTGATTTCTATCACCCGACTGGCCTGTCTGGCGATTTTTGCATCATGGGTAATAATTATCAAATTCACGCCCTCTTCTTTATTAAGGGTTTTGAGTAAATCAATTATTTCCTGGCCTTTTTTGGTATCAAGATTACCAGTTGGCTCATCAGCAATAATTATCTCTGGTCTGTTGGCCAAAGCTCGCGCGATACTCACTCGTTGGCGCTGACCACCAGAAAGTTGACCCGGTTTGTGTTTCAGGCGATCTTCTAGGCCTACTGCCCTGAGACATTTTCTAGCTCTCTTCTTCCTTTTTCTCGCTTTCATGCCAACCAATATTAAGGGAACCATTACATTTTCGAGTGCCGTATAGTCGGGATGGAGATTAAAAGTCTGGAAAACAAACCCGATCTTGCTATTGCGGTACTTAGATAGAGCTTTATCTCTGATCTCCGTTATTTCTTGGTCACCGACAACCACTCGACCACTGTCAGGTGTATCTAGTCCGCCGATTACATTAGCCAGAGTCGATTTGCCTGACCCAGATGGCCCCATGATCGCCACAAATTCACCCGGAGTAATTTCCAAGCTAACATTGTCGAGAGCGTAGATTTTCTCGCCGCCTAGCTCGTAGACTTTATTTACATTTTGTAATTGGATCATAGTATATTTCGTCTCAGATTCTCTAATATAAGATAGCAACGAGATTGTATCTAAACTACGGCTGGTTAAGCGCAAAACCTGGGCTCTCAACCGTGAATGATTGGCTAAATTGGTCAGCCATGGTGGTCGGACCAATAACTTCGGTAAAATCCCCGGATTCGAGAAATGTAGTTAAATCTTTATGCATCGCTTGCTTAATAACAGCCTGCGGCTGGCCACTGTGGATATACGTCCAATATTCAGAATTCTCGGCCGCAAAATAGCCAGCTGGTACCCCGCCCTCCCGCAAGAGAAAATTGTCAGGGCTGACCTCGGTATAGTTGCCATGCAGTTCGTTACTGGTGAATACCTGAACTCCCTGCCCCCGCGAGATATAGAGGATATATTGCTGGCCGTTAAAGAAAATATCCGGGTCGGCCGCCACATCTTGCTTAATTGTTATCTCTACCCGATTTCCCTCTGAAGCAGTAAATTTCGTCCCATCACTCCCTTCTTTTTCCACTGCACTGCGAAAAACTTTAGTGCACTGTGATTCACCTGACGCACAGCGGGCTGGATCCTGCCCCATAATGCCCGGCATATAGAACAAAACTAATCGCCCCTGTTCGTCTTCAATAACACTGGGATCAACAAACTTGGCCGTTGCCTTGGGATCATCTAGCTCCACCTCAATTCTCTTGCTCAAGGTGTTTGTTTTCAGATCATATTTTCTCACCGCACCAGGAGTAAAAATATACACTATATCATCACGGCGGATAACATCGGGAACACTTCCCTCGTAGGGCTGCCAACCTGGCAGTACGCTCCATGATTTTCCGTCATCGGATTGAGCCAGGTAAACTTCATGATCTCGAGGATCACGACATCCCTTCACGCTGGAATCACAAGCATGAAAAGACATAATATATTTCTGGTTTAAGATATAACTTTCTTCCAGTTGGGAAAATTTCTCTCCTTCCTTTGCCGGAGATTGTGGCGACTCTTCCTTTGGGGGAACATTCACGCTCGCCGGCTCTGGCAGCTGCTCTTCTGTCTTTTTCTTGATCATCTGGCTACCGACAACAACACCAGCCAGAACAATACTGACAACAACCACTAGGGAAATAATAAGGAATTTTTTGTGTTTCATCTGTTTTTGAAAATGCTATAATCTTCCCCCGCTCTACGGGATATATTGTTCCGCTATCTCGATAACGATCCCATCCTTGATGGAGATATGATACGGGATATACTGCTGCTGCTCGATTACTTCGGTCGCAAAAAGGCCTTTGAATATATCGTAGGTAATTTCTTGATCCCAATTGATGCCTTTAGTTTCTATATCTAACGTTTGCATATAAATCTTGGTATCGGTAGAAATTTCGAACGTTCTTATTTTCGAATTTTGATTTTTAATATGATAATCGTTGGTGACAACGCAATCAGCTACACTTTCACACAGCCCGTCCTCGACCATTGCCTGCTTCGCATCCTCGCCCGTCAACCATTGGATATAGTCAATATCAAGATAACGTTTACCATCTTTGTCATAGACCTTAGTGATATATCCCAGGGCTTTTTCATCAGCTACAATTATTTTTTGTGACGGCTCAGCTGAAGTTTCCGTTGTTTCGGCTTGTTTCGACTGTAGCTGAGCTATCTGCTTTTGCAAATCGCCGATTTCATTTTGTAATTCCGTTTTGGTCCGTTCGATCGTGCCATCTTTTTCTGTTTGGACGGTATTTATTTCCACTTGCTGCCAATAGTAGACTCCACCGCCAACCAATAAGGTCACAACAAGTACAAATAAAATGGCTGCCCAGGGTTTAGATTGACGCTTTTTGCTTTTAATTTCGTCAGACATTGTTTTATTTTGTTTACTAATGCCCGTTTATTATACATGAAACAGTGGATTTAAAAAACACCCCGCTGGCAGCGAGGGGTGTCCTGTTAGTTCTTTTTAAGCCTAAAAATTACTCTAAATTCGAATGCTTCTTTTTCATAAACATCTCAGAAATACGCAACTTTTTCATTAACACTGGCACTAACGTGTCGCAGTATAACATGGCTGATAACTCGAACAGGGTTCCCATTGGTGTTGGCGTAATTTCTTTGGCTACTAATTGACGAGCAAGATAATCATTTTCTTGGCTACTTTCCCGTTTAATCGGGATCTCAACCACTATGCTAGCTAGTTGGCCAATAGGAGATTCGGCATCACTGGTGACGCAAACCACCGTTGCTCCTTGCTTGCAAGCTGCTTTCGTCAATAGATGCACCGAAGAAGTCTTACCAGATCCGCTAATGACAATCAAAACATCGTTGTGAGTGATAGACGGCGCCGTCGAATCACCAATAAAGTGAACTGTCTTGCCCAAATGCACCAGCCGCATCGCAAAAGCTTTACCCACCAACCCACTCCGTCCAGCTCCAAACACAAAAATACTGGAGGCTTGGCAAATTTTGTCTACGACTTGCTCCGTATTGCTCTCCGCTACACCTCCGACAGCTTGTTCGACGCTGCCGATAATTTTTTTTAAATTCTCGGAAAAATCACTCATTATTTAAAAGCCTGATTAATTTTTATTTTGATGTCGCGGGCGGCTTGGGCAGGACTGGGAGCTGAAGTGATTCCGCCACCAACGATAATTATAGCAATATTTTTAATATCAGCGAACTTATTTATATTCTCACCGGTAATGCCACCAGCTAAGACTAACTTCCCTCCGACAGTTGTCACTACCTTCGATACTTCCTGAGCTTTGGTAAATAAAGTTTTACCCTGCCGCTGCTCACTGATACCACAATGCACTCCAATATACTTAATACCCAAGGCAACCATCTCTTCAGCTCTGGCTTGATAATTTTCTACTCCCAACAAATCGGCCACTACTTCTAGATTATGCTCCTGGGCCGCTTTGAGTCCATCTTCGATATTTTCTAGCGGCGAAGCGGCCAATAGTGTCACGTAGGTAGCCTTACAAACAGCGGCTAGATTAAATTCAATGTCCGCTACGTCAGCTACCTTTAAATCAGCTACTAGTGGCTTATCACTAATATCAGCCAAGGCCTCAAGAGTAGCTTTCATGCCCTCAGCTTTAATTAGGGGGGTGCCGGCTTCGACAATGTCTATTTCTGCCTCTGTCTCACGCAGCATGGCAGTAGCTTCAGCGAGATCGATATAATCGAGGGCTAGTTGAAGTTTTGGGATCATACTTAGATGAGATTAAACTTTCTAGATTGTAGCATTAAGTGCGGGATTGAACAACGGATAAAAAAAACTCTGCGGGAAGCAGAGCAAGGTTAGTCCTCAATGTCACTGACAATCCGGTTACATTCCGGATTAGGACATTGATATCGTCCTCCTCCAATATGCACTGCCATTTGTGGATCAAAACTGAATCCACAGCCACCGCAATGCATATAAGAACATCCATCACCTTCCCGGTAGCGGATCTCGACCTCAATTGGGCCGGTGGGAGGAGGATCTAGCGAAAAGTTCTGGCCGTTACTCATTTTCAGTCCCTCCTTTCCTGAACCGAACACTATATGCCACGATCTTTTTCTTGTCAAATGTACAAAATATCAAATGGATCCCCGGGAGCACAGAGACCGGCCATGCCTAGCTTCTGCTTTGACAACAGAAATTCGGTACGTATCTCCAATCTCTGGCACCCACAGAAGAGCTCCTCTCCCAGTCTCACCGCCTCCTATGGCATTGCTGTAATAAGACGAGAGAGAGAACATCACTTTGAGTAGCTACGGCTCCCGGGGAATTCAGTTATATATTTAGCTTTTTCATTATACCACCAGGGACCTATTTTGGACAACTTGCTCTCGTATTGGTATAATTTAGGATATAAATACTTCTTATGAAGACCATTTACTTGTGTACCCCCATTAAACTGGGTGAATTAAACCACCAACTAATTAACAGGATAGAAAACCTGGATTTCAAAGTCCTTTGCGCAATGACTGACACCGCTCAGGATTTATCATTCGAGAAAATATTTACTCGCAACGTCGACCTTATTAAGCAAAGCGATCTTTTGGTAGTCGTTCTCAAGGATTACGGCAAAGATCTCACTGCTGAAGTGGGTATGGCTTATAGCTTGGGCAAACCCATGGTTGGGATCGACTACAATGCTGATAAAGAAGATGTTATGTGCTATTATGCTCTTAATGAAGTAATTAAAACCCCAGATTTGGAAAAAACTTTAAAAAAATATAAAAGAGGGAAGTAAAGCCTATGAAAACAGTTCTAAAAATCATGCTAGTGGTAGTCATGCTGGCTATTGTTGGGTTGATCAGTGCTGTTATCAGTATTCTGGTCATGAGTGATAGTGGCACCAGTCCTACTATTAGTCCGACGACCGAAACTACCAAAGACAAAGATAAAGACAAAACCGGGGACGACCAAGCTGACAATAATCAAGACGCTGATAACGACACGCTGCCCAGTGATTGGGAAACAAAATATAATCTCAATCCTAATGATGCCAGTGATGCTACCGCTGACGGGGATTCCGATGGGTTAAATAACCTAGAGGAATACAAATATAACACTATCCCAGATAATTCTGACACGGACGGCGACGGCTTCAAAGATGGCGAGGAGGTGAAAAATGGCTACGACCCTCGCGGCACTGGGAAATTGTCAAATAGTACTGGAGAAACATACCACGTGGCCTCCACTGGAGACGATTCAGCCGCTGGCACGCAAAGCGCGCCCTGGCGTACTTTGCAGCGAGCGGCTGATTTGACTCAGGCAGGAGACACAGTCCATGTTCACGAAGGTGTTTATAATGAAGAGGTGGCGTTTAAAAAATCCGGGACGACCTCTTCGCCAATTACTTTTATGGGTGCTACTAATGAGACAGTGGTAGTCAAAGGTAGTCTAGTACTAGAAAAAGATGTTGCGAACACTAATATTAAAAACCTCACTATTCAGGATTTTAAAGTCTGGGGTGTCACATTGATGGGGGGCAATAAAGAAATAAACCTTAGTGATCTGCTAATTATAGGAGGTGAATCAGGTATCCATTTGACTTATGGCGACTCCGACAAAGCACCCCAAGGTGGTTCTGTTTCTGAAATCACGATTGAGAACAGTACTATTAAAAACCCACAATATACTGCGGTGGATTGCACACCAGGGCCTTGTGATGATATGACTTTCCGTAAACTAGAAATTACCGGATCTGGCTTACAAGGCGAGGATTCCTACGGAGCAGATGGTATCGCGGTCGAAAAAGGGAAAAATATTACCGTTGAGCAATGTTACATCCACGATAATGGTGGGGACGGAGTTGATTTGAACTCCCGTGATCGAGAAGGCAATGTTAGCGGAATCTACGTTAAGCGCAACCGCATTGTACGCAACCATAAAACCGGGATCAAACTTTGGGGTGGCGGTAAAATCGAAAACAACGCAATTTGGGGGCAAGGCTTCGTCCCTATTATGGTAGGAGCTTTTCCCGGAACTTATGAATTACTATACAACTCTATAGCCTATAATATGTGGGATAAATCATTCAGCGCGCGCAATTATTCCCTATTAGCTGGTTATCCCAATGATGATACTGATATTCCTGCTCAGATAAAATTGACCCTGTTCAATAATATCTTTGCTTTTAACGCTGATTCTACTGAGGGAGGAGCAACCGGTATTTATTTAGGCGAAAATGTTAACCTAATAAACGAAAGTAATAATATTTACTACAGCCGAGATGACTGCGAGATTGAGGCTAATTTTATTAATCAAGCAGACCCTTGCATCGGTCGCGGCGATATCTCCGATGGTGGCTGGACAGAAGTTAGTGGACAAGGAGATCAAAATAAAGGGCTTGATCCTAAATTTATGGCTGGCTGGAAAGACGTAGATTTAAAACTAAAAGCTGACAGTCCAGCTATTGATGCTGGCACTTCATCTCAACCTGTTACTATAGACATCGAAGGCAACGAACGACCAGAAGCTTACTATCCCCATGATATTGGAGCTTACGAATATCAAAATAATCAATAACAACTATGAAAAAGTTTTTATTAATCCTAGGCACCTTATTGGGAGCTATGACGCTGGTCTTTCTACTGGCTGGCTGTAAAGATCAAGGGGGAACGGAGAGTACAAACATAGACACCAGCTCTGTCCAAAATAATCAGGCTAGCACGGGTACTCAGGATGATTTCTCTGCCACAGACGACGCTAAGATTACTACTGATAAACAAAACCGCACCGTCATTATGTTGGGTCGCTCAGTGATGGGCGGTTGGTTCGAACATTGGGGGGCCGACGATGGGGTTTATATTAAAGACCGTTTCACCCTGGAATACCGCGAGCTAGAATCACCGCCAGATATTGTAAAAAGTGTGGAAAAGATCATGAAAAAATTGCCAGCGGAGAAAAAAGATATTGTGTTCTTTAAATTCTGTTTTGTTGACTTCGCAGGAGAAGGTAGTGCTAATACTAATCTGGAGCAAAATAAAAAATATATCGAGGATGTTTATAAGGTGGTAGTGGAAGAGCACAGGGCGAAGTTAATTATTGGCAATGCCCTGCCACAGGTTATGAATGATAATGATATCTATCTAGTCTGGAATCACCAGCAATATAACGCTTGGCTGAAGGAATTCTGGCAACAACATCCAGATGATGTAACCATCTTTAACATGTATAAACAGCTTGCTAGCGATATGGGAGCACTCAAATCAGAATATGCCGCTGATGAATACGATTCACACTTAAATACAAAAGGTTATGAAGCGCTGGACAAACCATTTTGGGAGATGATGGAGAACTTGTATTAACTTCCGGCAGCAAAAACAGCTCCACAATAGAGCTGTTTTTTTATTACTTGGAAAATATTCTACTCAAAATCCCCCACCGCCACATAGGTCCCTCCCCGGAAGGAGGTGGTATAGGCAAAGAAGGAGTTGATGGGGGTACTATCTAGTTTGAAGGTTCTCACTTGCGGGCCACCACCATAGTTGGGACCAGTGATGATCTCAGCAATGTTGTCGTTGTCGATGTCGGCGGCCGCGACGTTAACTCCTGTCTCTACGCCTTGCCCATAGGCTCGGAAGTTAGCGAGGACGGTCTTGCTGTTGTTGTAGCGGTAGACCTTGACCCAAGTCTCTTCATTAGTCAGTTGTCCGGCGACTATTTCATCCTTACCATCATTATCGAAGTCAGCAGAGGCGACACTAATGCCAGAACGGTTATCAGGGTGGAAAGCGAAGAATTGAATGGGTTTGAGAGTGCCATTGCCTTCAAAGACTCTAATCTGAGGACCACCCCCTTGACCAGCCCCAGCGATGATCTCAGCCTCTCCATCGGCGTCAATGTCTCCAGTGGCAACATTAACACCCCCCCGGAACTTACTATCATAGGCGAAGAAGCCATTGGTGAGCTTGGGATTGCCAGCTCCGTCAAAGACGCGGATGTGAGGGCCACCACCATTACCGGCACCAGCGATTATCTCATCGATACCATCACCATCTAGATCACCGGAGGCGACATTGACGCCCCCCCGGAAGCTCTTATCATAGGCGAAGAAGCCAGAATTGTAGAGATTACCTTCTTTGGTAAAGATTCTAATGTGCGGGCCACCACCAGAGCCAGTACCAGTGATTATCTCATCGATACCGTCCCCATTGAGGTCGCCAGTGGTTACTTTGACGCCAGAGCGGATATGGGAGTCGTAGGCAAA